>CAWUIY010000415.1:0-3562 GCA_963922555.1 uncultured Serratia sp.
CAGACCTCCCCCGGTCACCAGCGGGCCACCCATGGTCGGCATACCCAGTGGGATATAAACCCCAGGAACCATGCCAGCGACCGGTGCATCCTGAATACTGCCCATCGGCACCTGCCAGCGAGTTTTTCCAGTGGTAAGATCGATGGCCGTCATCGAGCCAAACGGCGGTTTGAAACATGGCACACCCAGCGGCGATACAAACATCGAACGTTCAACGCCCCATGGAGTCCCGTTCTGAGCAGAATACTCACCCTCGGTGCTTGGCTTCAACCCGACGCGAACCGCCTCTTCACGTTTTATAAAACGTCCCCACTGCGCCATTCGAATATCGTTAACAATAAGCGTGCCGGTGGCAGCATCTATAGCGCCACCGCCCCAGTTAAACCCGCCGTAATAACCGGGATAAATCAGGGTGCGTTTTTTGTCCGACAGCGGGGTAAACTCTCCCTCCCAGCGCATTTCTTTAAACTGGATACGGCAGTAAAGCTGATCAAAAATCGATGCGCCCCACATATCCGCTTCTTTCAGCGCGTTAGTCCCCACCGAAATTGCGGAGTATGGCTGAGTTTGTGCGACCTTCATGCCAGGCATCGCATCGGTCGCCACGTTACGATATTCAACCGGGATCACCGGCTTACCAGTGCGACGGTCCAGCACAAAAATCTGCCCGCGCTTGGTTAGCTGAATCAGTACCGGCGTGGTTGTGCCGTCCTTGCCTGGCAAATCGTACAGAATCGGCTGCGAAGAAACGTCGTAGTCGAACTGATCCTGATTCGCGGTGCGGAAATGCCAACGCTCTTTGCCGGTTTTAAGATCGACGGCAACAACCGAATCGTTATATTCATCGGAATAAGGATGGCGATTGCCGGTCCAGAAGTCCGGTGTCTGGTTACCGGTCGGGAAATAGGCCAGGCCGAGTTTAGGATCGTATGCCGCAGTTCCCCAGAAATTCGGTGACTCTTTGGCGTAGATTTGCCCGTCGGCCAATGGTGAGCTGTCCTTGGGTCCGCGCGAAGGATCCCATGCCCAAAGCAGTTTACCGGACTGAACATCGAATCCACGAACCACGCCAGACGCTTCACCCACCGTCAGATTATCATTGAGCTTACCGCCTACCATAATGACCCCATCGGCCACTAAAGGAGCAGAGGTCAGGTAGTAAGAGTCGGGAGCCGTCGGACCGAGGCCCTTCAGCAAGTCAACATAACCACGCTCGCCAAAGTCTTCGCAGATTTTACCGGTTTCGGCATCCAGTTCGAAAAGACGCGCATCAATGGTGGTACTGATAATGCGCTTGCGACAAGTTGCTGAAACCGTGTCCGTTGCGACTGCACTGCCCTGTTGTGATGGCAGTGGCGACAAATCGGCATAGCTTACGCCGCGGCAGCGTTTCCAGTTTTTATTCGCCGGGGTTTGTTTAACGTTAGGATCGTAGCGCCATTTTTCTTTACCGGTCGTCGGATCAAGTGCAATCACTTTGTTGATCGGCGTACACATATACAGGGTGTTGTCGATTTTTAGCGGCGTAACCTGGTACTCTGCGCCGTTAGTTGCCATATCGCCGGTGCGGTAGGTCCAGGCAACCTTGAGATCCTTTACATTGCGCGCATTGATCTGCTTAAACTGAGCAAATCGCTGCCCCATCGCATTTCGTCCCCATGCTGGCCAATCGCTACCGCTGTCTTCACCGGCGCTCTTCTCAATCACCGGGGCTGCCTGGTTATCCGCGGCCTCAACTTCCGGGTGCACGCGAAACATGTTGGCAAAAATAGCGGCTATTGAAGCCACTAAAATCACCGACAAGACGGCTGCATATTTGGCAGTCATCACCGCTTGACCATTTTTTTTCACACAGGCGGGTGCCATAACCGTCACCAGTAAAGTGACAACTAAAAACGCTACCGTGCGTGGGACCAGCTGCCAAAAATCAGTTCCAACTTCGGCAAATGCCCAAACCAGGCTGAGTAGGAGTAACGCCCAGGCCAAATATAACGACCAGCCGCGTTTTTTAATCAAACCGTATCCACTGCCAGCCATTGCCAATCCGGCCGGAAGATAAAACCATGAGCCGCCGAGGGTAATCAGATATAGTCCACCCCCTGCTAATAATAACCCCAGCAGGATCAGGACAATTCCAAAGATATTAGCCAAAATACGGGTACTTCTTTTCATTATAGAAAAATTTCCTTAAGGCAGACCCCGTCACTGGGGTGATAAATAAAATCACTCACATTGAAATAAGATATTTTTAATTTTTTTATTTTGGTCGCTTAAAATTCGCGCAAAAAACAAAGCCTGTGTCGCGTTGAATAATCCCTTAAAAGATTACGGTAATTGTCCAGATCGATTCTGAAATAGGCTTTTCAATTAATATTTTTGGTCATCACCCAAATAACAGTTAACAATTAGGAACAATAACAGATACATTTAGACAACAATAGAAACAGGCAACCTCAAAAAAACCTCAAATGAAATTCTCCATCAAGCAAATCGCGATGCAGGCTGGCGTCAGTAAGGCCACCATTGACCGGGCATTGCACGGGCGTGGGGCCGTGCACCCACAGACCCATCGTCGTATTGAGCAGGCCATCAAGGACTTAGAACTGCAGCAGCGCACCAGCCTTGCCAGTGGGCGAACCATTACCATCGATGTGATCCTGCACACTCCGGCCCGTTTCAGCCAAATGGTGACCGATGCCTTGCTGTCAGAGCTTGGGAATTTCGCGCCTTTCAGGATCGCTCTGCGTTTGCATATCTTTGAAGAAATCAGCGTTAAGGAGATAAAAAAACTCATGCTGCGCTGTGCCAGCGACAGTCACGGCATAGTGTTAAAAGCCATGGATAACGTTGAATTGAAAGAGGTAATAGTTAAGCTTAACCAAAGGCGTATTCCGGTAGTCACCCTGGTCAGCGATCAGCATCAGAGCCAGCGTTATCGCTATATTGGCATCGAAAATCATTCGGCAGGCAAAACCGCTGCCTATCTGATGGCGCGCTGGTTGAAGCAGGAAAAAACCTCAATTGCGGCGGTGATTGGTGCCAGGCACTATTTGGGGGAAGAAGAACGAGTTACCGGTTTTTGTGAAACTTTAGAGAAAATGGCACCTCATTTGGAAACAGTGCGGATCTATGGCGGAATTGGAATTGATGGCACAACTTATAATACGGTATTGCAGGCGCTAATATGCAACCCCGATATAAACGCGGTATACAGTGTTGGTGGGGCAAATAACGCCATTCTGCGCGCATTTAGCGACGCGAACAGAGAAATAAAAATGTTTATTGGTCACGATCTGGATAAGGACAATCGTACACTTCTCGAGCAAGGTAAACTCGACTTAATTATTCAGCATGACTTGCAGCAGGATGCGCGCAATATTTTTCGCAGTATTCTCGAATATCACGCATTTATTCCCTCTACCGCAACCGACCTCCCTGTCGGCTTTTCCAGTGTGTCAGTGGTGACACCCTTTAATATGTCGGCTTCTCCCTGCTAACTATCGGATTAATGTGCCAGACTCATCCAGCCATGGGCGCCCATATAAATTCCCACAGGCGCAAA
>CAWUIY010000416.1:0-3482 GCA_963922555.1 uncultured Serratia sp.
CTATGAGTAACAACATTTATGATTTTATCGGTATCGGGATTGGCCCATTTAATCTGGGTCTGGCCTGCTTGAGCGAGCCGGTTGAGGGCCTTAACGGCGTGTTCATCGATCAAAATCCCGGCTTTGACTGGCACACCGGCATGATGCTGGAAAGTGCCCATCTGCAAACGCCTTTCATGGCAGATCTGGTCACGCTGGCCGATCCGACCAGCCCTTATAGCCTGTTGAACTATATGAAGCAGAAGGGAAAACTGTATTCTTTTTACATCCGCGAAGACTTCTTCCTGATGCGCAAAGAATACAACCAATATTGCCAATGGGCCTGTTCCAAGTTGAGCAATCTGCGCTGGAATACTCGCGTGGAATACGTCAGCTACGATGAAGGCCTGCAATGCTATCGCGTGCGCGCCGTTGACACGGTAAACGGCAAAATTCAGGAATGGCTGGGACGCCATCTTGTTCTGGGCACCGGTCCAGGCGCATGGATGCCTGCCTGCAGCCGCCCACATCGCGAGCGCATTACCCATTCCAGCGAATATTTGGTTAACAAACAACAGTTGCAGCAGAAGCGTTCAATTACCGTGTTGGGTAGCGGTCAAAGTGCCGCGGAGATCTATTACGACCTGCTTTCGGATATCGATCGTTTCGGATATCAGCTGAACTGGGTCACTCGTGCCCCGCGTTTCTACCCGCTGGAGTACTCCAAGTTGACGCTGGAAATGACCTCACCGGAATGGGTTGATTATTTCCACAATCTGCCACCCGCTAAACGTGACGAGCTGAACGCGCGGCACAAGAATCTTTATAAAGGCATTAATAGCAGCCTGATCAACGACATTTACGATCTGATGTACGTCAAGGAGCTGGACGGCAAGCTGGACGTCAACCTGTTTACCCACTCCGAATTGACCGATATCAAATGGCTGCCGCAGGGCGAATTCGAACTCTCGCTGCATCAGCAGGAACAGGATCGCGCCTTCACTCGCCGCTCGGAAGGACTGGTGATGGCGACGGGCTATCAATATCGTCCGCCGATGTTTATCGAAGGGATTTCCAACCGACTGCGCTGGGATGACAAAGGCCGTTACGACGTGCAGAGAAATTACAGCATCGATCACCACAATCAGGTGTTTGTGCAAAACGCCGAGCTGCATACCCACGGCTTTGTGACCCCCGATCTGGGCATGGCCTGCTACCGCAACTCCGTGTTGCTGCGCGAACTGACCGGCCGTGAAGTCTACCCGGTCGAGCGGCAGATTGCTTTCCAGACCTTCCCGTCACAGTCGGAGCATTGATATGACACTTTTCACTACAGATCGCCCCGCTGGCAAGTTCACCGTCCGGCCAATGCGCACCGAAGACGCTGCGCTGATCCATAGCTGGGTCACGCAGGATTATGCTCGTTTCTGGGGCATGCAAAACGACAGCCTCGAGCAGGTCGGTGCTTTTTATCATCAATTGGTGGCGAAAAATCCCCAGGCGGCGCTGATTGGCTGCTGCAATGACCAACCGGTGTTTCTCATGGAATTTTACCGGGCAAGCGAGGATGAGGTCGGCAAGTTTTATGACGCGCTGCCTGACGATTACGGCATGCATATTCTGATCGCGCCCGCCAATAACCCGGTCAGGCAGTTCAGCTGGCAGGTATTCACCGTGGTGATGGACTATATGTTCAGCCAGCCACAGGTGAGCCGCGTCGTCGTGGAGCCGGACGTACGGAATAACAAAATTCATCCGCTGAACAAGCGCGCAGGTTTCCGCTACCAGCACACCATCGATATGGGACACAAAACCGCCTGGCTGGCCTTCTGCCAGCGCGAAGATTACCAACAAGCTTTAACGCAGGAATCGCTGAATATGAACAATACCAAGCCATTACTTACCGGAACTCACCTGTCAGGAGAGAATTGGGCGCAGGCAAACCGCATGTTAATACGCAAGGCAATTGCCGAATTTGCTCATGAGAAAATTGTCGAGCCAATCGCAGCGGGCGAGGGTTTTTATTCCCTTGCCGTTCCAGCTGGCGAGGCCGTTTACCAGTTCAAGGCAAGCCGTCTGGCCCTGGATCATTGGGAAATCGACGCCGACTCTCTCGTCAAACAGGAAAACGGCCACCCGCTAACGCTGGATGCCTTGCAGTTTATTGTCGAATTCAACGAGCAGATTGGCATTACCCAGGCGCTACTGGCGACCTACATGGAAGAAATCAGCAGCACCTTGTGCAGCAGCGTTTTCAAACTGCAAAAAAACAACCCTGATACTCAGGCGCTGGTCAAAGCCGATTTCCAAACCGTTGAATCTTCAATGACCGAAGGGCATCCGTGTTTTGTGGCCAACAATGGCAGAATTGGTTTCGATGCCCGCGACTATCTGGCCTATGCACCGGAAGCCGCGACGCCAATCAATCTGGTGTGGGTCGCGGTTCACCTGCGCAATGCTCACTTCTCAAGCCTGAGCAATCTGGAATATGAACAACTGATGCGCGACGAGCTGGGCCAGCCGACCGTGGATCATTTCAATGCGCAGCTTCTGGAAAAAGGGCTGCTTACCGATGACTATCTCTTTATGCCGGTACATCCCTGGCAGTGGCAGAACAAGCTATTGACCGTGTTTGCTGCCGATATTGCCAATCACGATATCGTGTACCTCGGCACCGGTGACGATCAATATCAGGCGCAGCAGTCTATTCGCACCTTCTACAATCGCAGCCAGCCGAATAAACGCTATGTGAAAACCGCGCTGTCAGTGCTGAACATGGGCTTCATGCGCGGCCTTTCTCCCTATTATATGGCGACCACCCCGGCAATTAACGAATGGCTCGAAGGGTTGGTTAAGAAGGATCAATGGCTACAGCGCTGTGATTTTCGCATTTTGCGCGAGGTAGCGGCCGTGGGTTACCACAATCGTTACTATGAAAAAGCCATCAAGGGCGATTCGGCCTACAAGAAGATGTTTGCTGCGCTGTGGCGCGATAACCCGGTCGCCGACCTGCAACCTAATCAACGCCTGATGACGATGGCATCGTTCCTGCACGTCGATCATCACCAGCAAGCGCTGCTTCCGGCACTGATTGCCGACTCTGGCCTGCCTGCGGACCAGTGGATCAACCGCTATCTGACGTGCTATCTCAGCCCGCTACTGCACTGCTTCTATCAACATGACCTGGTATTTATGCCGCACGGCGAAAACCTGATCCTGCTGCTGGAGAACAATATTCCGGTGAGTGCTTACATGAAAGATATCGGCGAAGAGATTGCGGTAATGAATCCAGATGCGGTTCTGCCAGAAAAAGTGCAGCGTCTGGCGGTCGACGTGCCTGAAAACCTCAAAATTTTGTCGATCTTTACTGACGTGTTCGACTGCATTTTCCGTTTTATCAGCGCCATTCTGCATCAGTCGGGTACGCTTCCTGAAGAACAGTTCTGGCAGGCAGTCGCAAATTGCGTGAAGGAATATCAGCAGGCGCATCCGCAGTTTGCCAG
>CAWUIY010000417.1:0-3442 GCA_963922555.1 uncultured Serratia sp.
ATGACGAGTATAAGTCTGATTTGGCGCGCATTATGCCATAAACCGGCCAAGAGATCGTGCGAAGTTTTGGTGAATTATTGCGCTATCCGTTTAGATAACGCATAAGAAAGGCGGGTATCAAAATTCTCGGGCGGTAAAACTGGTTTTTACAGCCCGAGAATTGTTGTGAAGGCCGGATCTTAGAAGCTATAACCGATCACCGCGTAGTAGCCCCAGCCGGTTGATTTCACGGTGAAATCGCCACTGCCGAAGTTCAACTCGGTGCCGTCTGCCCACTGTCCACCGTTGTGGAAGTAACGCGCCACCAGCGAGTAGTGCCAATGCGCATAGTTCAGCGCCAGAATGTGGCTAGATGCAATTGAGTGGTTGGTTCGTGAATAGTTTTCGTTATCCGCAAGATGCGAACCCCAGTCAAAGTTGGTGAAGCCAATATAGCTGACTTTCCCGCCCCACATCTCACCCAGCGGCAAGAAGTATTTGATTTTGAAACGGTAACCGTCCCATTTGTTCTCATTGGCTGCGCCGTAGTTCTGCCACTGGTATTTTTTATAGATATTCAGCGACAGGTTCAGCGGGGTGTGAGTATCGATATCGGTACCCAGACCCATGTACCAGGTGTTCTGGCGATTGGCGTTATTAGGACCCTGATCGTAAATATAGTTGTTCGCGAAATACCATTCTTTGACCGGACCAATGCTCAGGTCTTTACCGGTCAATTTATCGATCGAGAAACGCGGTTCGATCTCGGTAAATACCGGAGAACCGACTTTTCTGTCCCAAATGCCGTTATCGTTGCCGTTACCCACGCCGAAGAATTTAGGCACATCGACATAACCATAAAAATCGAACCAGTCTTTATGGGCGAAAGCTTCATACTCAAGATATAAATCGTTATTCAGGTGAGGCCCGAAGCGCGTATGGTAGCTGCCCACCACGTTAACGCTCTGATGCCACCAGTCGGAAACGTATTGATCTTTAAGATCATCCGCAAGCGTTTGCGCGCTGTAAGAAGAAAGAAGAAGTGCACCTGCCAGTAAAATTTTAGTTTTCATGAGTTACCAGAAGCAAATGGAAAGCCACTCCCTGGTATGGGAGAGTGTTTATGTATCAAAACGACACTGTTAACAAGCCGCTACTCCCGAGAAATCACACGTTCAAAAAAACGTCACTTCGGAAAATTCTGTATACGGCGAAATTGTTGCCCCTTAGATATCGACTCGGTCAACATTTGTCAATTTCAGTTTCATTTTCATACACACTTTATGTGATCAATGTCACATAATTTTCACGTTTTTATGCTTTTGCTTTCTAAGCTTATGCTTTCAAGTTTTTCAAGCTAACGGGTAGGACGAGCACATAAAAAAAGAGATAACCCGAAGATTATCTCTTTTCATCACAATTTAAGCACCAAAGGCATGAAATACAGGCTTAGGCGGTTACTTTGCTGGTTATTACCTTGAGTGGCTCACCGCGCACCGGCGCGCCATTGGCCTGATAATATTCGGCATTGCTGCGTGGCAACGGCTGGCGGCCGCGGATCACATCGGCAATTTTCTCGGCAATCATGATGGTTGTTGCATTCAGATTACCGGTAATGATCTGCGGCATGATTGACGCATCGACCACGCGCAGATTCTGCATACCATGCACACGCCCCTGCCCGTCAACCACCGCCATCTCGTCACTTCCCATTTTGCAGCTGCACGACGGGTGGAAGGCGGTTTCTGCATGCTGACGGATAAACGCATCCAGCTCTTCGTCGGTCTGCACATCCATACCCGGACTGATTTCACGGCCACGGTAGGGATCCAGCGCAGGCTGAGCCATAATTTCACGCGTGATACGTATTGCGTCGCGGAACTCGTGCCAGTCCTGTTCCGTAGACATATAGTTGAACAGAATGCTTGGATGCTGACGCGGATCTTTCGATTTTACCTGCACGCGCCCGCGACTTGGCGAGCGCATAGAGCCTACGTGCGCCTGGAAGCCATGTTCTTTCACACCGTTACTGCCGTTGTAGTTAATCGCTACCGGCAGGAAGTGATACTGAATGTTTGGCCAGGTGAACTCTTCGCGACTGCGAATAAAGCCGCCCGCTTCAAACTGGTTGCTTGCGCCGACGCCCGTGCCATTGAACAGCCATTCGGCCCCGATTTTAGGTTGATTAAACCATTGCAACGCAGGATAAAGTGAAACCGGTTGAGTACAGCTATATTGCAGATACATCTCGAGATGATCCTGCAGGTTTTCACCGACGCCCGGCAAATCATGCACAACAGGAATATCCAGCGAATTCAATAACGCTGCCGGACCAACCCCCGAACGTTGCAGTATTTGTGGCGAAGCAATTGCCCCGCTACACAGCAGAACCTCACGTTTTGCCTGCACTTCAACGGGCTTGATCTCATCGCCTTTCAGATAGCTGACGCCCACGGCTTTCTTGCCGTCAAACAGAATGCGATCGGTGGTGGCGTGGGTGACAATCGTCAGGTTGGCGCGAGGCTTGGCCTGATCCAGATAACCTCGAGCAGTGCTGGCACGGCGACCCTTGGGCGTCACAGTGCGGTCCATCGGACCAAAACCTTCCTGCTGATAACCGTTGAGATCGTCAGTACGCGGATAACCCGCCTGTACACCCGCTTCAATCATCGCGTGGAACAGCGGATTGTTACCGGCTTTTGGCGTGGTCACACTCACCGGGCCGTTATCGCCGTGGAAATCATTACCGCCGATATCACGCGTTTCTGCCTTGCGGAAATAAGGCAGGCAGTCGAGATAACTCCAGTTTTCGAGGCCCGGCGCGGTGGCCCAGTTGTCGAAGTCCATCGCGTTGCCACGGATGTAACACATGCCGTTAATCAGTGAAGAACCGCCCAGGCCTTTACCCCGGCCACATTCCATGCGGCGATTATCCATGTGCGGCTCTGGATCGGTTTCATAGGCCCAGTTATAACGACGGCCCTGCAAAGGGAACGCCAGCGCGGCAGGCATTTGAGTGCGGAAATCGGCGCGATAGTCCGGACCGCCCGCTTCAAGCAGCAACACGCTGACGCTGCTGTCTTCGGTCAGTCGGGTCGCTAAAACGTTGCCGGCAGAACCGGCACCAATAATGATGTAATCGTAATCCATTGAAATCTCCTCTAGCAGTCGGCGGTTAAAACACCGAACTAAATTCGCCCAGCTCAACCTGCACGGATTTGATTTGTGTGTAATGTTCGAGGGTGCTGATGCCATTCTCACGGCCAACGCCCGAATGCTTGTAGCCGCCGACCGGCATTTCTGCCGCCGATTCGCCCCAGGTATTGATCCAGCAAATACCGGCTTCAAGCTGATGAATAACGCGATGCGCCGTATTAAGGTCGCGGGTGACCAGACCGGCCGCCAGGCCATAATGGGTGTCATTCGCGCGGCGAATCACTTCCTCTTCGCTTTCGTAAGTCAG
>CAWUIY010000418.1:0-3437 GCA_963922555.1 uncultured Serratia sp.
GGCGCCACTCATTCCACCGTTAAATCGGTGCTGGCAGGACTGGATGTAGAGTCTGGTAATAACCTCGACCCCTCGATTTATTTCGGTGAACCTCTGCGCAAGGCGGTAGAAGATAAGCAAATTCCTATCTCCAGAATCAACGATATGGTGAAAAGGCAATTACGCAGCCTGTTTGCCGTTGGCGCGATTGATTTCCCTGCTCGCCCAGGCGTACCGATTGACTATTCGGCGCATAAATTACAGGCGCAGGAAGTCGCTGAAAAAGGCATCGTGCTGCTTAAAAATGCCAATAATGTTTTGCCGTTATCTTTGGGGCTTAAAAAAATACTGGTTATCGGTAGCCATGCGGATAAAGGCGTACTGTCCGGCGGCGGGTCCTCTAACGTTTATCCTGTGGGTTCTTACATTGTGCCGGGAACCGTCGTCGCGGGCTGGAAAATACCAAAAGTCTACCAGCCGTCTTCCCCTCTGCTGGCTATTCAGAGCGAGTCTGGTTCGCCCGAAGTGAGCTATATCGATGGCAAAAATCTTCAACAGGTAGCACAAGAAGCAAGTCATGCTGATGCAGTCATCGTATTTGCAGAATCCTGGCGGCACGAAGGGGGCGATGTCCCGAATCTTTCATTAGCCGATAATCAGGATCAGCTGATTAGCGCTGCTGCCAAAGCCAACAAAAAAACCATCGTGGTACTCGAGACTGGCGGTGCGGTAAAAATGCCTTGGCTTAACGACGTGAGCGCGGTATTAGCGTCGTTCTATCCGGGTTCAGGTGGCGCAGAGGCTATTTCGGGGATTCTGTTTGGCCGTGTGGATCCGTCAGGTCATTTACCTATCACCTTCCCAGCCGATGAAAATCAACTGCCGCGCGTGGCGATGAAAGACCCCGCGTCGACGACTTCTAACCCTGGAGCACCGACCAAGGGAGGTGTTTTCCACGAAAACTACAACATCGAAGGAGCAGATGTTGGATACCGCTGGTTTGAACGTAAAAATGAGCAGCCGCTGTTCCCGTTTGGCTTCGGGCTGTCATACACCACCTTCACAACGCGTGATTTGCACGTCTCGCAAAACGGAAAACAGCTGCAGGCGCATTTTGTGGTTAAAAACACCGGGACACGCGCTGGCGCAGATGTCGCTCAACTCTATGCCCGTCAGGCAGACAATGCAGGTTCAGTCTATCGCTTGATTGGTTTTCAACGTGTGGATCTGAAGCCGGGAGAAGAGAAAGAGGTTTCAGTCAATTTGGAACCTACACTGATTGCTAGTTACAACCTGGACACTAAAGACTGGGATATTAAAGCGGGTAATTATGATATTAAGCTTGCCGAGGATTATGCAAAACCAGGCATTAAAGATACTCTGGCGCTCACTGCATTTAGCATAAAGTAAATCTTACCCCCGCCATCGCTTGGCGGGGTTTTTTCTAGCTTTATTAAGCAATCATGAGTGAATTAACCTCATTGCTCTTCAAGTCCCGTTGTTTGTTCCAACCGTTCTATTTAATACATTTCAACATTAGATTTCATCAAGTGACGATAACGCTTGATGATTACTCATTAGCGATTGTGCCAAAACATTTGGATTTTTACGCTCTATCCTACTAATAAAACCTTTTATGCATGCTGCAATGAAAATTGATTGATATTCGCATGAAAGCCTATTACCCCTTAATAACAAGGCAACTTAGCGCGGCTTATTGTTCAGCATTTAAATACTTAAGATTATCTTTATAGAAGCTTTTAACCATTGTTGGGACATCAATTTCATAATAAGAGTTTGTTTCATCCTCACTATGGAAACGGTGAGATATTTTCATTATGAACTTCAGTGCCTTGGCATTATCTTTACGAGCATCGACAATGACTTTTCTAATTCCCACGTCATTCATCGCCTGGCACATTAATAGAATGCTTTCTATTGCCGAACTTAGGGTTTTCTTATCGGTAAGAATCCAGCTTCCGCACTGAGCTATGCTGTTGGCATGATCAACGTTGTAGGCGCGTATAGTACCTACCGGAACAGAGCTATCTACTCTAATAATTAGGAAATAGTATTCCTCACCGGCTAATTCTCTTTTTTTATATGCCTCCAGCCAAACTTTTTGTAACAGAGGGTTATTATCAACCTGGCTAAGAAATTTGATACTAGAAGGCAGTACGCGGATACTGTGTATAAACTCGTAATCTTCTATAGAAACGAGGCATAGCCTTATAGATTTTCCGATATATTCCATGACATTGCCCATAACGTGAGAGTGCTATACATGGCATTTTTCTTAATTATTTAAAGAAAAATGTCACCCTTCGAAATGACAGTGAAAGCTTAAGGTAAGTTATATTAACAATATAGCATTAAGTTTCAATTTAAGGGAAAGTAAAATGTCTGCTTATAGTAAATACTTTGTAATTTGCAATTCCAGTCATAGGTTTTTTATAGAGAATAGTGCCTGTCATAATTTTTACCAATGCCTGTAAAAAAATGAGCCATATATTTTCAATATATTTACCATTTAAAAATTTGATATAAATAAAAGTTAGCGCTATGTTCATAAGGTGTATTTAAATTCTTGTGTCACTTACCCGCTCAGGCGGGTTTCTTTTATCAAATACATAAGATTTATTGCATTAACAAGCTTCTTCAATAGGGTAAATAAGAGCGTTATACCATTAAGGAACTTTAATGCTCTTACGCTATCAAAATTTGAATAAAAAAGCCGGCATCGATCATTCAATGCCGGCTTTTTTATGGTTTTCAAGCCCATAGAGCAGCCATATTAATCACGAAACGGTCATGCCGTTCGGATTTACTTCTGCGCTTACCTTGAGCCGATCTAGTTGTAACTTCTCGTTTTGACCCTTTATAAAGGTTTGCGGCCTTCGACCGGATAGCCTGGGTCAGTATAGCCGTGCGTCGAGGCGTGCCCCGGCGCAACCAGAGAATTAACAAACTCTTCATCCTCCGTGGTCAAGGCAAAATCGAGACTCTGCATATAACTGTCCCAGTGTGCCTCGGTGCGAGGTCCAACAATCGCAGAAGAAATGTTGTAGTTATTCAATACCCATGCAATAGCAAAAGCGATGGAGTGGGTTCCGCGGTCCGCCGCATAGGTCGCGATTTTCTGAGCAATTGCAATGGATTCCTGACGCCATTCTGTTTGCTGAATGCGCGCGTCTCCGCGTCCGGCTCTGCTGTCTGCCGGAGGTGCCGTTTCTGCATTGTATTTACCGGTTAACACGCCGCGTGCCAGCGGGCTATAAGGCACCACGCCCAGTCCATAATGGGCTGCGGCAGGGATTTGTTCGACTTCTGATTTGCGGTCGACGATGTTATACAGCGGTTCACTGACCACCGGGCGCTCGATGCCCAACTGGTCGGCAATGCGACACATTTCAGCAATACGCCAGCCAGAAAAGTTAGAGACACCGTAATAGCGGATT
>CAWUIY010000419.1:0-3400 GCA_963922555.1 uncultured Serratia sp.
GGTTAACATTGACTCCCACAAAAGAAAGTTTACCGGCGGGAAAGTCTCCTCTTACTTTACGAATTTTCGATGTCGAAAGTGAAAGTCTGCTGGGTGAAGTAAGTCTTGATATTACCGTATTGCCTCAGTCATTACCGGCTCAACGTTTACTGCATACGGAATGGCTGCATACAGATTGTCTCGCCGATGTTTATCATATAGAAGTCTTCAGTGAGCAGTGGTGGCGGGCGGTAGGTAATTTTGTGCGTTGCGCAGTCAAAAATGGCGTTAACATGATCCTCACGCCCATTTTCACCCCGCCTCTTGATACCGCAATCGGGGGTGAACGCACCACGGTTCAGCTGGTGGGAGTCATGCAAAATGCCGCAGGTCGTTACCATTTTGATTTTTCACGACTCGAGCAATGGGTAGAAATGTGCCTGCATGAGGGCATCAGCACGTTTGAAATATCGCACTTGTTTACCCAATGGGGCGCTAATCATGCACCCAAGATCATTGTAGAAAAAGAAGGCAAGCTGACAAAGGCGTTTGGCTGGGAAACAGACGCGCATGGGCCTGAATATCGAGAATTTCTTTGTGCTTTCTTGCCAGCACTTTGTGAATGGCTGCGAAACAAAGGGCTGGAAAAGCAGACCTGGTTCCATGTATCAGACGAGCCGAAGATGGGGGATATTGAAGCCTATCGTCGCGCCAGCGAACTGATCCGCCCGCTGATTGAAGGCTTTCCCGTGCTTGACGCGCTGTCTGATTACGAATTTTATCAGCAAGGATTGGTGCAAAACCCGGTCACCGCCAGCGATCATCTGCTGCCTTTTTTAGAAAATCAGGTGCCTAATCTTTGGACCTATTACTGCTGCGTGCAGAAACTGGAGGTTGCTAATCGTTTCTTTTCGATGCCTTCTTATCGCAACCGAATTCTTGGCGTTCAGCTTTACCTGTATTCGATCACCGGTTTTCTGCATTGGGGATTTAACTTTTATAACAGCGGCCATTCGCGGGAACATCTCGATCCGTTTGCTATTACTGATGGGCAGGGCGCTTTTCCCTCTGGCGACCTTTTCGTCGTCTATCCAGGTCAGGATTACCAGCCGATTGAGTCTTTACGACTGATGGTATTGCGTGAGGCGTTACAAGATCTGCGCGCGTTACAGCTCTTGGAGACGCTAACCAGTCGTGACCAGGTTGAGGCGCTGATAGCTGGTTTGGCAGGGATGACTATCACCTTCAGGCAATATCCACGGCAGGCGGCGTTCTTGCTTGAATTAAGAAAACAGGTAAATCAGCGGATAGCTCAAGCCTCCAGCTGAAGGGTCTAATCTCTGAATTCTAGATGCAATAGAAACGGGTTCTTCCATTTGAAAGAACCCGTTAATTTTTCAGTTTTCTGGGCTTAAGAAACGGCTATAAGCGGTTTATTTAAATATCAAACCGATCCAGATTCATTACCCGGGTCCATGCCGTTACGAAGTCTTTAACAAACTTCTCCCTGGCATCGCTGCTGGCATAAACTTCGGCGTTGGCGCGGAGAATGGCGTTTGAACCAAATACCAGATCGGCGCGAGTCGCGGTGAATTTTACTTCGCCGCTCAGGCGATCACGGCCCTCGAAGATCTCCCCCGTGCCGTCGGCGGCTTTCCACTCATTACGCATGTCTAGCAGGTTCGCGAAGAAATCGGTGTTGAATTCCCCCACTTTATCCGTAAATATGCCATGATTACTGCCGTCGTAATTCGCCCCCAACGATCGCAAACCGCCAATCAAGACCGTTAATTCTGGCACGGTGAGTGTCAGCTGTTGTGCCTTGTCGATCAGCAGATTCTCGGTGGATGTGCTGCCTTCGATACCGCGATAGTTGCGGAATCCATCGGCTTTAGGTTCCAGCCATCCGAACGAGTCAATATCAGTTTGATCCTGACGTGCATCAACACGACCCGCAGTGAACGGCACATCGACACTCACGCCAGCGGCTTTCGCTGCCTGTTCGATCCCCACCACACCTGCCAGAACGATAACGTCGGCTAATGAAGCCTTGTTATATTCTTTCTGAATCGCTTCTAAAGTCGGCAATACGCGTGAGGCAATGGCGTTAACTTCCCATTCTCTCTGCGGCAATAGAGCCAGTCGAGCCCCGTTTGCGCCACCGCGTTTGTCACCCCCGCGGAAGGTGGAGGCCGACGCCCAGGCCACTGAAACCAGCTCACTTACGCTTAAGCCAGAAGCTGCAATCTTCTCTTTAAGATATGCAGTGTCTGCGCTGGTCGGATTATGCAGCGCTGATGGCAACGGGTCCTGCCAGATCAGATCTTCTTTCGGTACTTCGGGTCCAATATAACGCGCTTTCGGCCCCATATCCCTGTGAGTGAGTTTGTACCAGGCGCGGGCAAAGGCTTCATTAAACGACTGGGGATCATTGAGGAAACCACGCGAGATTTTCTCAAACTCAGGGTCGTAACGCAGGGTCAGGTCGGTAACCAACATGGTGGGTTTACGTTTTTTACTGTGATCGAAGGGATCAGGAATAATATCGCCCGCGTTGGTGGCTTCAAACTGAATCGCACCGGCAGGGCTGCGCGTTTGTACCCAATCGTATTTAAACAGGTTTTCGAAGAAATAATGACTCCACTGGGTAGGCGTCTGTGACCAGATCACTTCCAGACCAGAAGTAATGGCATCGGCACCCGCGCCGCTTCCATAGCTGCTGCTCCAGCCCAGACCCTGAGCCTCAAGCGGTGCCGTTTCAGGGTCAACGCCCACCTGGTCGGCCGGGCCTGCGCCGTGGGTTTTTCCAAGCGTGTGGCCTCCGGCTATCAGGGCGACGATTTCTTCATCGTTCATGCCCATATTGCCGAAAGTTGCGCGGATAGCAGGCGCCGCCGAGGCGGGATCGCCGCTATGCTCCGGGCCTTCCGGGTTGACGTAAATAAGGCCCATTTCCGTTGCACCCAGTGGCGATTTAGCCAGCGCTTCAGGATGACGGTGTTCCAGCCAGGTTTTTTCGTCGCCCCAGTTTATATCCAGATCAGGCTCCCAAACGTCTTCACGTCCGGCCCCAAAACCAAAGGTGCGGAAGCCGGAGTTTTCCAGCGCTACGTTGCCCGCAAGGATATAAAGGTCGGCCCAGGAGATTCTTTGGCCGTATTTTTGTTTGACTGGCCACAACAGACGACGAGCTTTGTCGAGGCTGACGTTATCAGGCCAGGAGTTTAGAGGGGCGAAACGCTGCTGTCCACGGCCAGAACCGCCGCGCCCGTCAACGGAGCGATAGGTGCCTGCACTGTGCCAGGCCATACGAATGAACAACCCGATATAGCTTCCCCAGTCAGCAGGCCACCAGGGCTGCGACTCACTCAGCAATGCTCTTAAATCGGATTTTAAAGCACGATAATCGAGTTTGGAAAAT
>CAWUIY010000420.1:0-3358 GCA_963922555.1 uncultured Serratia sp.
TATGTTCCGGGATCGCATCACCAATATCATTGATATAACCTTCGTCGCGTAACGTGCCGACCAGTGTGGTAAACACTGCCTTGTCAAAGAACTCTGGCGCATTAATGCCATGAAGCACAGACAGACGCTGCGCCATGATCCGGCTCTCTTTTTCAAGCGCCCCACGGCTGATGCTCGGATTATTACTGAGCAGTGAAAGGGTAATCGCATAGCGCTGCAACGTTTCGCGTACGCCCGCCGCCAGCAGTTGCAGAGGTCGGCAACGTAATGGGTTCAGCACCAGCTGGTCATTCTCGACGAGGATCAGTTCCTGGCGCACCAGTTCAGCACTCAGCACTTCCAGCACTCCAGCCAGCTGCTCCTTGCTGTAATGCATAAACAGTTCGGCCTTCATCATCGGGTAAATTAGCTCGACCTGACGCAGCAACTCGGACTTACTCACTTTAGTGTGATGCAGCACGATGCTGGCAATCAGTGAAGGCATCACCAACATGTGATGAATATTGTTACGATAATAGGTCATCAGCACTGCCTGCTCGCGCGGCAAGATAATGATATCGCCAATATTGTCTTTCTCGACCTGGAACTTATTCATGTTCAGGGCGTGATCCAGCAATTGGTCGGCAGTCAGGTCAGGCACCGTTGAATCCGCGGTATAAGGCGCGTTGCGCAGCAATTGCAGATAGCAATTAAGCTGCTCAATCAACTGCTCACGGGTGAGTGAGCGCTGACGAGAAGCCAGCAACGCGGTTGAACACAGGTTCATGGCGTTCGCGGCTGCTGAATTGTTGATGCGCACCATAATCTTGTCGGCAATATCCTGCACCGTGGGTGTCAGCCAGCTTGGACGATGCGCCTCGATCGGGTCGATCGATTCACGCCACTGAGGCACCTTTTTGTTCAGATAAGGCGTCAGATGCAGTGGCTCACCGAAGTTTACGTAGCCCTGACCCAGATTACGCAATTTGCGCAAGCCGTTGATCATCTGGAGGAAGCTTTCTTTCTCTTTGGTCGCACCGCGCAATTCTTTCGCATAGGTGCCGACCTCCATCACGTGTTCGTAACCGATATAAATCGGTACCAGCGTAATAGGGCGCGAACCGCCGCGCAGCATCGCCTGAATGGTCATGGCGAGCGTGCCTGTTTTTGGCTCCAGCAGTCGGCCAGTGCGCGAACGCCCACCTTCCACAAAGTATTCTACCGAGTAGCCACGGCTAAACAGTTCGCCAAGATATTCGCGGAATACGGTGGAATAAAGTTTATTGCCTTTGAAGGTGCGACGAATAAAGAACGCGCCCAGACGACGGAAGATAGGTCCAGCCGGCCAGAAGTTGAGATTGATACCCGCTGCGATGTGCGGAGGAACCAGGCCCTGATGATAAAGCACGTAAGAAAGCAGCAGGTAGTCCATATGACTGCGGTGGCAGGGCACATAAACGATTTCCTGGCCGTCTTGCGCCAGTTGACGCACGCGCTCGGCGTTGTGGACATTGATGCCCTTGTACAGGCGGTTCCAGGTCCATCCCAAAACGCGATCGGACAGTCGAACGGCTTCATATTTGAAGTCGGCTGCAATCTCTTCCATCAGGTCGATAGCGTTCTGCTGTGCCTTGTCGTGAGAGATTTTTTTAGTCCGCGCTTCGTCTTCTACCGCTTTTTCAATGGCTTTCGAGGCCAGAAGCTTGTTAAACAAGTCCTGTCTGGCTGGCAGGCGTGGACCCACGGCAGCCAATCGCTGACGGGAAAAATGCATGCGCGCAACGCGAGCCAGTTTGTGGGCAATGGTTTTATCCGTGCCGTGCTCGGTCGCCATATCACGCAGCGAAACGGTATTGGAGAAGCGAACAAAGCTGTCACGGCCCAGCCAAAGCACCGCCAGGAATTTTTGCACGCCGTTTAGAACGCGTAAATGCGGCGTTTCATGGCCTTCACGACCCGGAGCGCGGCCAAACATTACCGAAACGGGCAGCATCTGAATATCCAGATTTGGATTGTTACGATGCAGATCCAGATAGTCGTGGAAAAGTTTTACCGATTCCTGTTTCGGATGATAATAAGAAAAGACCCGTGGCCCTTCACTGACAAAAACGTGGCTTGGGAGCTGCACGCCGTCGATTTCAAGGGGAATGAGAGGGTCGGGCAAGTTCTGCGCAAGGCATTGTGCTCGCAGGGTGAGGAGATCTGCCTTAGAGTTATAAGGCAAAACGTACAGAATTGGACGAGTTGGATCTAAACGCAACTCCGTCACCGGATCTGTAGGAACCACCTTGCTTCTTACCAGCAAAGAAAGCGGTAAATTCAGCAAGGTATAATAAAGTCTACGCCATCCTGACATAAAAAACGTAAAGCCTCTTGTTAGCAATTCGCCGCAAGGATACCAGAAACCTGGTATGAGATCTGTGGTGATAGAACAACGAAATCAGGCTAAAATGCCCAAAAACAAACTTAAGACGCAAATTATAATGCCAAATCAGGCCACTGGATTCACCCGTATATATAAGGCAGCGGGCTATTCTTTAAAAGGATTAAAAGCGGCATGGAAGAATGAAGCTGCTTTTCGAGAAGAAGCTCTCGTGATTATCCCTGCTATCTTACTGTCATTTTACCTTGATGTGAGTAACGTCGAGCGTATTTTAATGGTGGGATCGCTGGTGGTGGTCATTTTGGTCGAGTTATTAAATAGCGCCGTCGAGGCTGCCATCGATCGAATTAGTCCCGATTATCACGAACTTTCCGGCCGCGCAAAGGATATGGGCTCTGCGGCAGTGTTCATTGCCATTGGATTTGCCCTCTTTACCTGGGGCGTAATTCTGTTGCCGCGTTGGCTTTAATTTTTAAGCAATTCAATGTCGCTTTTTGTTCACTCTTTGGTTTTCATTCCACCATTACCTGTATATACTCACAGCTGGACTGTATAAACAACCAGGGGGCGGAATGAAAGCACTAACGACCAGACAACAAGAGGTCTACGACCTTATTCGCGATCATATCTCGACCACCGGTATGCCGCCAACCCGTGCTGAGATTGCAACCCGTCTGGGGTTCCGTTCACCTAACGCAGCTGAAGAGCATTTAAAGGCTCTGGCGCGCAAAGGCGTGATCGAAATCGTATCAGGTGCTTCTCGCGGCATTCGTTTGCTGATGGAAGAAGAGGAAGGCTTGCCGCTGATTGGCCGCGTTGCCGCCGGTGAACCTCTGCTCGCCACCCAGCACATCGAAGCGCATTACCAGGTTGATCCGTCAATGTTCAAACCTAATGCCGATTTCCTGCTGCGTGTCAGCGGAATGTCGATGCGTGATATTGGCATTCTTGATGGCGATCTTCTGGCGGTTCACAAGACCCAGGAAGCACGCAATG
>CAWUIY010000421.1:0-3326 GCA_963922555.1 uncultured Serratia sp.
AAGTCGGTTCCATGCCCAGATTATTACGGATAAAGAGCGGATCGTTGAACTCATCTCGCAGACGTTTCAGGGCATAGCTGACCGAGGGTTGAGTAATATACAGCCTGTCTGCTGCGCCAGTGACGCTTCGCGTTTCAAATACGGTGGTTAAAACCCGGAGTAAATTCAAATCCACGATATAGATAGCCTCTATTTATTTATCGAAGCGTTAAGCGTGCTCGACTATATGAAAACCTTCGCTAGCCTCTGGCTCCTGAAAATAGCGGGTGATCAGTTCAAACTGCGCGTCTGTAGCTGCAAAATCATGCGATCCCGCCTGATTGCGGGCGCGCAAACGGGATTTACAAAGCTCGTCTGATGCCCTGAGATAATGAAGAACGTGGTTTGCGGCGGATTCGTCAATGATTTCCATCATCCATTGCCGGTTCGCCACCGTGTTTGCCGGAAAATCCAGCACCACCGAGACGCCAGCGCTGAGCAAGGCAATCAAATGGGGTTTGATGGCATTTTTTAATTTTGACGAGCAGCGAACATAATCAGCTACCGACTGTATTTCATCGGCATAAAGTGCCGCTAACCAGCTATCTTCACTCACGACTATTGTGCCGGGAACGGCCGCCAACTGGGCCGATAGCGTTGACTTTCCAGAGGCAATCTTGCCGCATAAAAGATGCAATGAAGGTTGCGATAGTCGTGGGTCACTTTTCATTGAGCAGATTATCCCTGTAATTTCACATCAAACTTACCGGCCTGATAGTCCAAAATAGCCTGATTGATCTCTTGCACGGTATTCATTACGAAAGGCCCGTGAGAGACAATCGGCTCCCTGATTTTATCGGCATGGCCGAACAGCAACACGGCGTCTTCCAGCGCTTGGATCGTAACGCTGTCGTCCGCATCATCAAGTTCAATCAGATGCCAGGGCTGCGCCTGCTGATCGCCAATGCTCAGTCGGCCTTTTACGGTGTACAAGAATACTTCTCGCGCTGCCGGGGCGTTTAGTGTTATTTCGCTGCCTGCGGCAAGCTGCACCGTCATCATGGTGACGTCGGTCAGGCTCTTCACCGGGCCGATTACGCCCGCGACTTCCCCCGAAATCAGGCTAACTGAGCCTTCGCCCTTGCTCAACGGGATCTGCGGGATATCTGCCGCCTGCAGGCCAACGTAGCTGGGTGCAGTCATTTTGAAACGTGCAGGGAGGTTGATCCACAGCTGTAAAATCTCAAGCTCACCGCCGTGTTTTTTGAATGACTCAGGAGAAAGCTCGGAGTGGATCAGGCCAGAACCCGCGGTCATCCACTGCATGCCGCCCGCACCAATAATACTTTCATGACCGCCCGTGTCTTTGTGAGAAAGTTCACCACGCAGGATAAAGGTGACCGTCTCGAAACCACGATGCGGGTGAGGGCCGAAAGGCAGGCCCAGGTTATCGGGTGCATAGATCTGAGGACCGTGATGATTTAAAAACAGGAAGGGGTCCAGGTGCTCCAACTGAGGACCCGGAACCGGTCTGCGCGTCTGCAAATCTCGGATGTCATCGCGATACGCCTTATATTGCTGTTTAATTTTGCGGGTCATCATGGTCTCCAATGCGAGCTGGCGGTACCGAAGCAGTACTTTTAAAGATAGCCCAAAGGCAGGGCAGAAAGTTCTCATCTTAAAGGATTGCGTAAGATGTTAAAAATGCTCAAAAGTAAGCACCTATATCCTGGCCAATATCGCCATGCCCTATCGGCGTGAGTTCATCAGCTTATCCAGAGGTGATCCAGACTCCCCCACCTCTCTCTGATTGATAACCCTAAACCATCACACAAATTTATTAATAACGGCGTTTGCACTAAGAAAGTGCATTCGGGGAGGCGGGACCTAACTTGTTCAGCTGAAACCATTACGCCGAGTTAGCCCCTGGTCATTGGCTTTACTTATGATTGAAACCTGATTTTTCCTTAGTTAGCGGCTTAATAAGGAAAAAGTTATGCGTTATTTTGCTAAGTGGCCTGAAAATTGCTTTTCTTTAAACATCGAGAAGTTACAAGGATTTTTAAAATTATCCGGCCCTCCGCGACAAAACATCACTGAAATTTAATGTGTTTGAAGGCGTGGGCTAAAGCCCAATGGCGAAGACATAAAGTGATGCTTTCACGGTGTTTAATAAAACGAGGTCAACGATGAATCTCAGACGTCTAAAGTATTACGTAAAAATCGTGGATATTGGCAGCCTGACGCAGGCCGCAGAAGTGTTGCATATCGCTCAACCCGCGCTGAGCCAGCAGTTGGCCGCTCTTGAGAGTGAACTGGATCAACAGCTTTTGATCCGCACCAAGCGCGGTGTGACACCCACCGACGCCGGTAAAATCCTCTACAGTCACGCGCAAACCATACTGCGTCAGTGCGAGCAGGCGCAGAGCGCGGTAGATAATGCGGGGAGTGCGCTGAGCGGCTCTGTCTCGGTTGGCCTTGCCCCGTTTACCGCTGCCTCACTGTTGGCTATGCCGCTGATACAGGCTGTTAAAACCCAGCATCCCGGTATTGTACTGTATCTCAATGAGAATTTTGGTTCGCCGATGAGCGAGCAAATCATGAATGGACGCATGGACATGGCGGTGATTTATGGCGACAAGCCGGTGCACGGCTTGTCATTCGTTCCGCTTATGAAAGAAGACCTGTTCCTGGTGGGGTCAGCGGCCGTTGAGATGCCGGGTCCCTCCATCGACCTGATTGATGTGGTTAAACGTGACCTGTTTATGCCGCGTCCGTATAACGTGGTAAGGCGACTGGTGGATGAAACCCTGCTGCGTGAGAAGCTCAAAGCCAATATTATTGCCGAGATTGAATCACCTTCAACACTAAATGCCGCAGTCCTTAACGGGCTGGGAGTGACTATTTTACCCGAGTCTGCTGCCCGAGCGATGGCTGCCCAGCCGGGGATTTGGCTGTCGCACATTAGCTCGCCGGGTATTCAGGCACCGCTGTCGTTCTGCATGTCGGACCATTTATCGCTCTCGCCACCGGCTCAGGCAGTAAAAGACATTCTGCTGTCATTAATGGTTAAACGTACTCAGGACAATCGCCCATTGATGCTGGTCCATTAGGCCATGGCTCACTAATAAGACTCTCTTATTACCACACAGGGAAACCCTCTTTCTGGCTGACAAAACGGCAGGATACAGTGGCCGTATTAACCGACCAGTACACTCGAGGGTGAGCCAAATGTCTTCACAGCAGGATGGATTTGTAGATTTTACCGCGGCAGAGGCGGTTCTGCGCATTGAACGAACCTCTTTACGCGTGCAGCAACCTGCCACCACGCAGGATATGATCTCTCT
>CAWUIY010000422.1:0-3315 GCA_963922555.1 uncultured Serratia sp.
CCCTTACCAAATATAGAGGCAGCCGGCGATTATCACCCCCCTTACCCATTAATATTTATTTAAATTACATGCATAACCATTCACACCTCTTTTTTTTAATTAGTCAGATCAAACAATATTTAAAAAATACTTTTTCCTTCTCGCCTATCTAAAACTGGCTCTATTGTCGCGATAAAAAAATATCCACCCATAAAAAAACAATAATCATGAAGCAGGCGTCAATAGATAACTTTCCTATCTCGACATTGCTACAACCTGTTAAATATTGTCAAAAAAATACAGCTTAATTATTTTTTGTGAATTGCATTATAAGCAATTACTATAACGATAATTAACTATTTTCCGAGTAATAATATCCACCGCAATAAGATTTCACTTGGTTATTTATAGTACTATCAAGAGGTTAGTTTCATAGTAAAATTATTTCTAACGATACTTTATCTTTAACATTTTGTGCTATTAAACCAAAGATTGTTATTAAATTGATCAGTTTTGTATTAGATTGCCGCCTTCTTTTTGAAAGAGCAGAAACTAAGTCAAATTTCCGTCTTAACGGTTAAAATAATCATGTGCATGAAGAAATAAAACGTCACATTGCCTGATTAAATCTATTGCCCAAAAAACAATGGATATTTGCCGAAAAACTGTGGCGGCCGTTGGCAAATTAAATTGCTAGCAATAACTTAATTTTTTGTTGGTTTTAAGGTTTCTATCCCACTTGGGATGAATTGCCTGTGGGCGATCGTCGTAAGAGGTTTAATTATTATTTTGCAGGGCCTATCACCTCCGAAAAAAAATAATTTTGGGAAGAAAATCCCCAGAGAATAGGATGCCAGGATGCATGATTATCTGCGGAGATCTTTTGTTTAAATGGGCTGGCGTAGGGATAAACCAGGCCAATTTTTTATATCACAGCTAGGACTTTACAATGAAATTCAAGATTCTTGCACTTTCTGTTGTCGCCTCATTGGGTCTGGTAGCAACAGGCGCAAACGCGACAACCACCTCTACAACCTCCACGGTAAATGGTGGAACTGTGCATTTTACTGGTCAGTTTGTTAACGCAGCCTGCGCCGTAAGCACCGATACTGCCGATCAAACCATTGATTTAGGTCAGTATAGAACCGCTTCTATCACTGCAGCGGGCCAAACCACCACCAACATCCCTTTTAATATCAAACTGGTTAACTGTGACACCAGCGTAGCAACCACAGCGGCTATCACCTTCACCGGCACGCCAGACGAAGATAATTCGACGCTGTTCGCAGTCAACTCAGGTGGAACCAATTCCACTGCCGCCTCAGGCGTGGGTATTCAACTGCTCGACAGCGCTTCAAACGATTTGCCGCCAGATGGTACAACCTACTCAGTGACTAAAACACTGACCGACGGGGATAACACTATTCCTTTCACTGCGCGTTACAAATCAACGGCTGCAACGGTGACTGCGGGTCAGGCAGATGCCGATGCCACGTTCGTGATTCAGTATCAGTAATTTATAAAAGTATAAAAAATCAACAAAGGACTGCATTAGCCTCAGGGAAGAGGCCTATTTACTCACGACATCAGTGCATCATTAGTTAATTGGGTATTCCAATGCATAGCAGCGTTAAATCAGCCCTTTTGTTGGCTGTCGGATTTGTATTATTTCCTGTTCAGTCGTTCGCTGCCGGAGGCATTGCTTTAGGCGCAACCAGAGTCATCTATCCACAGGCGGCCACGCAGACCTCACTGCCGATTTCCAACAGTAGCGCATCGCAGCGATTTCTTATTAACAGCTGGATTGAAGATGCCAACGGTAAGAAAGACAATACCTTTGTCGTTACGCCACCGCTGTTTGTTTCTGAGGCTAAAACTGAAAATACGCTGCGCATTATCTATGCGGGAGCCGCGCTTCCTAAAGATCGCGAGACTCTGTTCTATTTGAATGTAAAAGCGATCCCTTCACTGGATAAAGCGGCAACGGCCGGAAAAAATATCCTGCAGCTTGCGATCCTTTCGCGCATCAAGCTCTTCGTACGCCCGGATAACTTGCCGATGCAACCTGCCGACGCCCCGGCAAAACTGACGTTCAGCCATGCAGGTAGCCAGATTCAGGTCAGCAACCCTTCCCCCTATTACATTACATTGGTCAATATCCACATTGCGGGTAATAAACCGCTAAATGTAATGGTACCGCCTGAGGCGTCAGCAAAACTGAATGCAGAGGGAAGCCAGGTCACTTTTCAGTCCATCAATGATTACGGCGCATTAACCCCGCCAAAAACTCGCGTCATTAATTAGCGAGAAGCGGGCAGAAAAGCCATGCGTGTTGCAATAAAATCCAGGCTGACTATTACGAAGAAAGGCGGCCACGCTTATATCTTTGCGCTAAGCCAGATTGCGTGCGCCTTTGTAGCCGCACGCTCAGCGTATGCAGATACCTATTTTAATCCGGCCTTTCTCTCACCGGATGCCGCCTCTGTTGCCGATCTGTCTCGTTTTGAACAGGGAAAGCAGCAGGCGGGTATCTATCAGGTAGATATTTCGGTAAACAATCAATTCTTCGCCACCAAAAATATGAAGTTTGTTGATGCCAATGTAAATGCAGACGATTCCGCGAGTCAGGCCGGTGGCTTGCAGCCCTGTCTGGATAAAAACTGGCTGAGTGCTCTGGGAATAAATACCTCGTCGATGGCTCAGCTGGCTAAATATTCTTCATCTGAGTGCCTGCCGGTGCAAAAACTTATTCCGGCCAGCGTGATTGACTATAACTTTGCCGACCAAAAACTAAACCTGAGTTTTCCTCAAGCCTGGCTGGCAAACAATGCCCGTGGATATATTCCGCCTTCTCAATGGGATAACGGCGTGCCGGCATTGCTGCTGAACTACAGCCTCTCGGCAGATAAAGGCAGTACCGGGCAGAGTAATTTTCTTTCACTGGGAAGCGGTTTTAACCTGGGAGCCTGGCGTCTGCGTAATAACAGCTCCTGGACTTATGACAACTACAAAGAATACACCAGCAATAAATGGTCAAATATTGACACTTATCTTGAGCGGGCAGTCATTGGGTTGAAAAGTGAACTGGTGATCGGTGAGAGTAATACCAGTAATGATATTTATGACAGTGTCGGATTTCGCGGTATTCGTTTATACAGCGATGAGTCAATGTATCCCGATAGTCTGCAAGGATTCGCGCCAACGATACACGGTATTGCCAACAGCCGCTCAAAAGTTGTCATCAGGCAAAACGGCTATGTTATCTATCAAACCTATGTATCTCCCGGCCCCTTTACGATTAATGATCTCAGCCCGACGTCTTCCAGCGGGGACCTG
>CAWUIY010000423.1:0-3314 GCA_963922555.1 uncultured Serratia sp.
TTTTAGGTGCCAACATGTCTTATGCTGCAGAAAGTGTTCCAATTGCTCCGATGGCAAAAAATTTGCCTGAGCAAACGCTGCTGGTGGGGAGCTGGACCGGTGAAACTAAAGGCGAAGGAGTGCAGAAACCGATATATCCAAGCCAGGGTATTTATAGCGTCCGTTTAAATAGCGACGGCACTCTATTACCGGTAGAAGTGCTTAAAATTTCTAACCCATCGTGGATTGTATATAGCCATGATTATAAATTCGCTTATACCACGAATGAAGACGATGCCGGTTCTGTTACGGCACTAAAGGTGGATAGCAAAGGTAAGCTGCACGTTATTAATCAGGTTGAAAGTCTGGGGCAGCAGCCAACTCACGCGACAATTACTCATGATGGCAAATATTTACTTGCCGCAAACTATTCCGTTGCGCCAAACCATGCTGGTTTTAGCGTTTTCCCGATTAATAGCGATGGCTCTCTGGGCAAGGCTATTCAACACGTTCCGTTTAATAACGGATCTCACGTAGTTGCTGAAAGACAGGACAGCGGTCATGCTCACTCGGTGAATATTACCCCCGATGGCAAGATGTTGTATGTCGCGGATCTGGGGGCGGATACCATCCACGCCTTTAGCTATCACGCCGACAAGAAAGAGCCGTTTACCGCTGAGCCAAGCCATGACTTGCACTTCAAGCCAGGCGAAGGCCCGCGCCACATGACCTTCTCTGCGGATGGCAAGTTTGCCTATGCCAGTACCGAAATGTCAGCTCAGGTGCATGTCTACGCGATTCAAAATGACAAGTTTACTGAAATACAGGTGACTAATCTGACTGAAAGCACCGATCCTAATGATAAAGGCGGAGCGGGCATTCTGTTCAGCCCGGACGGTAAATTCCTGTATGTCGGCAACCGCCGTAGAACCAATGAAATTGTGGTTTATAAAGTTGACGCGACGACCGGGAAATTGACCCTGAGCAATCATTTCTCTGCCGGAGGTATTGAACCGCGCGCCTTTGCTTTTGATAAAACAGGGCAATATATGTTCGTGGCGAACGTGTTCTCCAATAACATCGTCGAACTACATCGCGATGCAAATAGCGGAGCATTAACGCCGACTGGCGTAACCTTGCAGATCGGTACACCGACTGACATTAAATTCCTGCCTTAAGCTTTCCTTTATTAGTTAGGCCGCCCCGGTATCTTCCTGCGGGCGGTTTTTATTCCCTGTTTGTAAAGCGAGCCTGTAACCAGCGGGTAAATATCACTACTGCTCGTGGTGGATGAGTCGTGTAAGGCCGCAAAATCCAGATCTTGTCGGCGAAGGCATCGATGATGCGCCAGTCTGCCAACACCTCTTGTAATTGACCTTCTTCGATTGCGACTCTGGCGCTAAAATCCGGCAGCATCGCAATGCCCATTCCCGACAACGCCGCGTCGCGGATTGACTCACTATTATTCGTTGCCAAAGGGCCTTTTACGTTAACCTTAAATTGGTTGGCCGGATTGGTTTTTTCCTCGAAGACCCAGCGCGGAAGTTCAGTCCCTCGAGGATAATAAAGGCAGTCATGATCGGGTAATTCTGTAGGATGTCGGGGAACCCCGTGGTTAGATAAATATTCGCGCGAAGCGACCAATAAAGTCCGTGTGGAACATAATGGCAATGCGATGCTGGTTTCGGGCAGATTATTAGTATGGCGAATTGCAATATCAAATCCCTCATTCACCATCGGGACAATCCTGTCTTCGACTTCAAGCTGAATACGCACCTGCGGATAACTTTTTAGAAACTCATTGAGGCAGGGTAGCAGTTGCTGTCTGGAAAAGGCCACCGGCGCGGTAATGCGAATAAGGCCCTGCACCGATCCTTTCATATCACGCACTGAATTAAAGCTGTTGAGAATATCGGCGAACGGTTGCTGCAATTCTGCGACCAGTTTTTCACCGGCAGAGGTTAAACGTACACTGCGCGTTGTTCGCGATACCAGTGCGATGCCCGTTTCTGTTTCCAGCTCTTTAATCTTTTGGCTGAACGCGGCTTTACTCACTTCCAGCCGTTCTGCCGCGCGGGTAAAACTCTTCTGCTCGGCGAGTACGGTCAGCCAGTAAAGGTGATGCCACAACGCATCCTGTTTAAGGTTAGCCATGCTGATTGTTCACTATATCGAATAATGAATTCAACTATAGCGCTTTTTCATGGGCCGATAAAATGTCAGAGTAGTCCTGTAAGTTATTATCAAATAATAATCAGGAGAGCATATGCCATTATTACAATTTGACATCATCAAGGGCCGTACGGCTACTGAAGTGAAAACACTTTTAGATGTCGCCCACCAGGCTGTTTTAACCGCTTTTGAAGTTCCTGAACGCGATCGCTATCAGATTGTTCACGAGAATGAGAGCAACTATATGGTGTTTCAGGACACAGGCCTGGGATTCGAGCGTTCAGATAATCTGGTGGTGGTGCGCGTATTTACCAGCCCGCGCAGCGAAGAACAAAAGACCTATTTTATGAAATTACTGGCCGAAGAATTTCATAAACATTGTGGAATCGAGGGCAAGGATCTGTTCATCAGCTTTATCACCAACAGTAAAGGGGACTGGAGCTTTGGCTTTGGCGAGGCGCAATACCTGACCGGCGCGCTGTAATTCCCTCACTTAACCCAGTAACCCGTGCCTGGGATATCAACAGGCACGGGTTACTTTTGTTTATTACACCAGATATTTCTTGAACCAGTTGAGGGTGCGGCTCCAGGCTAAATCCGCGGCAGCTTTGTCATAACGCGGTGTGGAGTCATTGTGAAAACCGTGATTAGCCCCTTTGTAGATATATCCCTCGTACGTTTTCCCCGAAGCTTTTAGCGCGGCCTCGTAGGGTGGCCAGCCATCGGTGATCCCCTTATCCAGTTCGGCATAATGCAGGAGCAGCGGTGCGTTGATACGCGGTACGTCCTCGGCTTTTGGCTGTCTGCCGTAAAAAGGGACCGCCGCCGCCAATTCGGGGAAAGCCACAGCCGCAGCATTAGCGACGCCGCCCCCGTAGCAAAAACCGGTAATGCCGACTTTGCCGTTGGTCTGCTGGTGGTGCATCATAAAATCGACCGCCGCAAAAAAGTCATTCATCAATTTGGTGGGATCGACTTTCTGTTGCAACGCTTTGCCTTGCTCGTCATTGCCGGGATAACCGCCGACCGAGGTTAAACCGTCGGGGGCTAGCGCAATAAACCCGGCTTTGGCGACGCGGCGAGCAACGTCTTCAATATACGGGTTCAAGCCGCGATTCTCATGAACCACCACCACCGCAGGCGTTTTCCCCGTCGCCCCCACC
>CAWUIY010000424.1:0-3279 GCA_963922555.1 uncultured Serratia sp.
TGAGACCAAAGAAGTCACTGACCAGCGATGGATAAACGGTAATTGTGCCGCCAAAGCTAAAGGCGATGCAGGCTACAGAGGCATAGAAAGTCATCTCATTCATGTGAGTAAACAGCAGAATGCTCATACCCACCAACGAGACCACCTGGGCCAGTGAGATAACGCGAATACGCGCCATCTTGTCTGACAGCACGCCCAGTACCAGACGGCCACTCAGGTTTGCGATAGCAATGACAGTCACCGCGTTGGCCGCAGTCAGAGCGCTAAGATGCACCATGCCCTGACCAATATCTTTGGCGACCCCGATAACATAAAGCCCACTCATGCAGGCTGTCAGGAACATCAGCGCCAGCATCCAGTACTGTGGCACGCGAATGGCTTCGGCCAGGCTGAAATCACGCGGCTGCTCTTGATGATCGTTAACCATTTTTGCCTGCTGTTTTGGTGCATCGGTCATCATCAGTCCGCCAATAACTATCAGGCTCATGGCTAAAAGCCCCCAGATAATAAAGGTGTGTTCCAGCGTATAGATGCTAAGCAGATAACCGCAAATAAATTTGAAACCAAGGCTGCCGAAGCCGTATGCGCCTATAGCACATGCGGAAACCACGCCTTTACGCTCAGGGAACCACTTTACGCAGTTGGAGAGTGACATCAGATAACCTGCACCATCGGCAAGACCGACTAATACACCGGCGCTGAGGTAAAGCATGATCAGGTTATTGGAGTGGGCGGTCAGGTAGAATCCTACGGCCATTAATACGCCTGAGGCGATAGTGACTTTTTTTACCCCGAATCGTTCTTGCAGTTTACCGGCTATGGAAGAGGCGACGGCCAGGCCAAGACTTAGCAAACCGAATGAGAAAGCAACGCGGCTGATAGGTTCATTCAATTTTGCAGAAAGTTGCCCGTTGAACAAACTCCAGGTGTAGACCGACCCGAGCGCGAACATGGTGATGATAGTGCCAATCAAGGTTAACCAGCGGGTGCGGTTAATATTGGTCGGCACGGCATTCTGCGAAGGAATCGCATTTCTCTGGCCTGACTTGTCACTCATAGTGGGTTCTCCCGAGCGAGACTGATTCAATTAAATTGGCGTTATGATAAGTCTTAATCAGGCAAGTGAACCGATTCAGGCATGAGATGCCTTTCAGGTGGAATGAAGTGCATTAAAAACGGTATGAATGACCTGAAAAACCCCTTTTGAGGTCGGTTATTTGGCATAAAGCTTGCTTTGCAGGCCTTGCAGCACCTGGTTTTAGTTGATCTGCATCATAGAGAGTTGAGTTAGTTTTTCAGCCAATGGCTATTGGGCCATCAAAAGCATGACAGTGAGTTTGTTTATCTTAAATTAGGGATAAGTTTTGCGGAAAACTTCGTTCTTGAAAATGCGTCTTCTTATTATTCTGCCCTCTCTCATGAACAAATTTTATTGAAGAGAGCGCGTTATGCCTGTTTTGGTTCCTCAACTTGATCATGTCGTCATTAATGTTGCCGAAGGTCTTAATTCGTCCGCACAACTTTTTCGCAGGCTGGGCTTTAACCTGACCGATCGCGGGTATCACTCGCTGGGATCAAGCAACCATTTAGCTATTTTCAATGACAACTATCTCGAACTGCTGGGGTTTGAAGATCGCAATAGCTTGTTACGCAAGGATTTATATCAGGCTGCATTAGGTTTGAACGGCCTGGTATGGAAGACACAGGATGCTGATGCCGTTTATCAGCATTTGTCTGTACACCAGCTTGCAGATTCGCAACCAAAGTCGTTTTTCCGCCCGGTAAAGCTAAATGATGGCACGGAACCCAACGCTCGTTTTCAGACCGTGCCGGTAAGGGCACAGCGAATTCCACACGGGCGAAGTTTCTTCTGCCAGCATTTAACGCCAGAGCTGGTATGGCGGACGGAGTGGCAAACACATCCCAACGCGGTTTCACATATCACCGAGTTTGTGATTTCCGCTCAGGATATTGCTTATGCTGCCCAGGTATATGTAGACGTTTTTGGTGAAGAGTATCTCACAGTAGTGGATTCACAAGAGCTGGCTCTGCAGGCTGGGCGTGCCAGGGTGCGCTTTGTTACTCCTGAAAAAGCACTCGCCGATTTTGGCATTACGCATTCAGGGAACGATGAAACGGCAAAAATGGTTGCCGTTGGCTTTGCTACCCAATCGCTGGAGGCCGCTCGCAGGAGTCTGCAGAGGGGAGACATCCATTTTACAGAAATCGACGATCGCGTTGTCGTTCAGATTGGTTACGGACTTGGGCTGGCGATAGCCTTTAGCCAACCTTAAAACCGGAATTGAAAACCTTGAGTAAATGAGGAAACTTAGCGGAGCAGGGCGGGTCGAAAAAAGAACCCACTATTGTTTAGGGATAACCTTTATGAATCGCGTGATGCGTATCTTTGCACATACTTCTCTTCTTGCCTTGTTCCTTGTCGCTTTAAGTAGCTGCGCTTATCAAAGCCCATCTGGTGATACTCAGGTCCAGGGGGGCGGAACAATCAGCGCCGGAGCTGCCTTCTGATCACGATAGTCATTATCGGCCGCCTAAAGTTAATTACTTATTTAGGCGGCTTTATTGTTATTTCTTAAGGTCGGAAGATAAGTTTATTGATCTAGATCAATAAAGTATTAAATCTAATTAAAAATACATGTGGCTTCTGCTTGATTTAAGTTTGTTAAGATTACATTCCGACCTTTCGAATTAAGGCACGATCAAATCCTGCATGGTTAATTTAAAGGATAGTCTTCAATTTCATTAATTAGATTCTCAATGGCGGGTCGACTTTTCGTTGTTTCGGAAACTGCTTTATCAACAATGCGATCCTTGATGAAGAAGTCTATTGCAAGGGAGGTCTTTTTAACAACGTTCTCAATAGTGACTTCTCTGTAGGTATCCGGCTCTCTTTGCTCCTCAAGTTCACATTTTATATGTTGGAAAAACTCTTTTGGCGTTTCGCAATTACCGATCCCACAAACCATCATATCTAATGTTAGTCTCATACGTTGTCTCTCATGTTTTCACGTTCAATGGGGCGAACTTAAAACCATTCTCAATTTAGCAGACCCCTTGCCCTGCAAGGCTTTCCTGGGGTTGAGCTTTCGAGTTTGGTCGCCGTAGACATTCACTGCTGACTCGTGATGAAGAATAAAAGGAAATTATCCAGCAATAGAAATTGCATGAAAGCAGGTTAATTACCCAATCTCATTTTTTAAATATAATGACTCAATTACGTAATGTTAGTTGATTTTATTTATCAATGAATATTGAATG
>CAWUIY010000425.1:0-3260 GCA_963922555.1 uncultured Serratia sp.
AGGCGTTTGCCAATGGCCATCTGAACAAGAGTTATCAGCATGGTGACCACAAACAGCACCACGGTGATGGCGGAGGCATAGCCTTTTTCCTGCAAATAAAAGGCATTTTTATAAAACAGATAGGTAATGGTCATGGTGTCGCTTTCGACCATTGAACGGTCGAACATCAGGAAAATAACGTCAAAGATCTGCAACACTTCGATAAAACTCATTACCGATACGAAAAACAGCGTTGGCACCATCATGGGCAGCGTCAGGCAGAAAAAACGGCGCAAGGTGCTGATACCGTCAATATCGGCGGCTTCGTAAATCGATTTTGGGATATTTTGCAGACCGGCGAGCAGAATGATGATTTTTAGCGCCAGAGACGACCAGATGATAATGATCGAGACACTGATGCGCACCACGTCTGGATCGGATAACCAACCAATCGGCGATACGTGAAAGAAGTGCAACAGATAATTGATCAGGCCAAAATCTTTGTTAAATAACCACTGCCAGACCATAGCCACCGCGGCAGGCATGGTGACGGCGGGTAAAAACAGCAAGGTGCGAAATACGGCTTTGCCGCGGATATTCTGGTTGAGGCCGATTGCCAGCAGCAGTGAGAGCGTCAGGCTGACGGGAACGCAAACCAGAACATAGAATAGCGTATTGAAAATCGCCGAATAAAAATCATCGTCGCTAATCAGGTCGCGATAATTATCGAGATTGAAAGTCGTCCAGTGCATAAACTGGTCAAGATCGGTGAAGCTATAGAAGATGTTTTGTAGAAAGGGAATGAAGTAAAACACCAGTAGCCCGATCAGCAAAGGCAGCACCATTACCCATCCCCAAAACCTTTCGGCGCGTTCCAGGCGAGTCAGCGTTTTGCGGGAAGGGCGGGTGGCAAGGGTGTTAAGGTTGGCGCTAACGGCCTTTTGCCGTTCTACCGAAACGGAAACTGATTCTGCAAGCGACATGGTGAATACCTCAGGTTCGTGTGCAAAGATCTTCTCCAGCCAGACCGGCTAGCTCCGGCTGGAGAGGGGGTATTGGCAATTCAGCTTCAGGCGTTTTTCAAAACTATTTATTCGAAACTGCTTATTAATCACTACTCATTCATCACGCGGGCAATTTTCTTGACGGATTTATCCATTTCCTGCCTGGCATCGGCACCCATAAAGATTCGTTTTAAACTGGCCGTCCAAATGTTCTGCCATTTAGGCGTGTTGGTCCCGGCAGTAGGGTAGGCTTTAGTGAAATTAAGGGTGTCGATATAGGGCGTGACATCCACATTTTTGATGTTGGCAGCCCAGGCCTTGGCCGCGGTTTTATTGGCGGGGATAACTGCCTTGGCAAGAATTTCCTGCGAAGGCACCGAGCTCATAAACTGCACATAGCGCCAGGCTTCGGCTTTATGTGCGCTCTTGGACGATATGGCAAAGCCAAGGCTATGGGCAACGCCAGACTGCCGGTCAATCTTCGGCATAATCACCACGCCAATGTGGTCGTTGATCAAGGGGTTATTAGCAAATGGTGCAGCGAGCCATGAACCGGCATAGGCCATCGCAGCACGGTTTGACTGGAATACATTTTCAGTATTGACTTCACTCATCTGTTGGGCGGTTGGCAGCAAGCCAGATTTCATCATTTCCTGTAGCTGCTGGTAGACCCAAATTGATTTGGCATTATCAATATCGGTGGGTTTACCGTCGGTTGGCACCACGTTATTACCCGCCTGATAGAGCAGATTAAGATAGCTTTCCTGCCCGTCGGTGCTGAGATTCATCACCAGAGGGAACTCGTCGCCTTTCAGGCCGGCTTTCAACTGGGTGGCCTTGGCTTTGAGCTGATCCCAATTCCAGTCGTTGGTTGGATAACTGACTTTTGCCTGGTCAAAGAGTTTTTTGTTATACCAGACGGCTATCGAGTCGACATCTCGGGGAATAGCCAGTTGCTGTCCGTTATATTGATAAGCTTTTACTGAACTTGCGACGATATTATTCATGTCCAATTTGCTTTTTTCAATATTACTGTTTAAAGGTTCTAATAACCCGTTTTTTGCATACTGAATAAAATAAGGCATGTTTATCCAGAATATATCCGGTGAAACACCGCCTGCGGTTGCAGCATCCAATTTTACAAAATATTGGGCGGCGGGAGTCAATTCAATATCAATTTTTATATCAGGGTTTTCTTTTTCGAAGTTTTTAGCGATCTGCTGTTCCGCTGCTAATTGATTTTGATCCCATACCGCATAACGTAAGGTGACCGGTTGTGCAGCCTGGGCAGATAAAGAGATTAGGGCAGGCAATAATATCGCTGATGCAATCAGGCTTCGGCTAATTAAGGTCGGAGCAAATAAGAAGGCAGTGCATTGAGTTCGTGACATTGACATCCCCTGAGTCGTTCGAAAAATAAACACTTACGTAACGTACAATCTTTCTATCTTCTAAATTTCGGTGTGTCAATATGGCTGCTTTTGCCCTAAATAAGTGCGCAACCCTTTCGATGTTGTTAAGATCGAAAGGGTTGAAGTGAAAGTTGAAAGCTGATTTATTTGTTACTTACCGATAACACATTTTGTATTGGCCCCAGAGGGCAAGGGGTTTCAAGGGCAGATTTACAGGCATCTGCGGGTTGAAACCCTGCACTACAATAGGGAATAAAAAAGCTTTTATTGTGCAGCCTGAGAAATCTTTCATTTTTGTGATGTAAATAAACAAAAAAAAGGAAGTTTTAGTGCGACAAGTACCAGCTGTTTTGCCAGTGTCGATTTTCAATGAGATCTAGTCTCATCTTCAAGGCTGTTAATTTAGCGTCTTACTTCTTGAGTATTTAATAGAAAGATGTCAGGCTAAATACTCATATTCTTTAGCCGATAATGCGAGTCTGACTATTATGGTTCTGTCATTGTCTTTTACTCATAGTCTAGAAAAGATATTTCATCAGAAGTCATTACCTGTCTTTACGCCAATAAATAATCTTTCATTGTTAAACAATGAAACGCTCTCTTTTCAGTGTGTCTATTGTTTACATAAAGAAGACGATGAACCGCGCAGGCAATTACGCTTCGAGCTGGAAAGTGGACTGTCAGAATATCTTTCGGTACGCCAGGTTCGACATGTTCCTAGTCTTTTTCCTTGCTATAACACCACGGATTCAGATTATCTGACGACTGAGCCGGGATTATTTCCTGATCCACTGATGCCTCTGCCCGAGGGTTCTTTCTTTGTTAACGGTAATTATTATGGCAGCCTGTGGTTAACATTGACTCC
>CAWUIY010000426.1:0-3249 GCA_963922555.1 uncultured Serratia sp.
GCGAAAAGCAACTCACCTATGCCTCCAATGCCTATCAGGCGATCCTGACGACCCTGTTGGGGAATCTGGATAAAACGACCCGTGACAAAGTCATTACTATGGTCGATCAGGCGCATGATATTGCCTATGCGAGAGCTAATATTGAGCAAAAGAGCAATATTTTGGGTGCCGACGATATCACCCAGCGCATATTTTTATTTGCTCAGGGTCGTGCATCGCAGTCCAGATAATTTTTAACGCAGCGGTCAGGAACGGCGGTCAGTTTTAAGCAGATTGATTGCAGCACCAATCAAAATACGCTGCTGCACGCCAGCGCTGTTGAGCGATTCTTCAAGATAATCCACTAACGACTCTGCCGTAAGGGGTTCTCCCCGATGTCGAAGCTGGATCACGGCTTCTCCAATGATACGGGCAACTTCGTCCCAAAGAGGTTGGATCTCGCTTTCCGAGAATTGCATAGGGCCTCCCATCTGTACGATTGATGTTCAATTTAGCATCTGAGAAATCAGTGGCAAGGGCAATCCGTGAACAATTCTGTTTGAGATAAGCAGGGATAAGGGAGGATTTTTAAAATCAGCCCCGCCTATCAGAGACTTGGCGGGGTGATCACTGTTTGAGTAAATTCTGTAATCAGTGCTTAATCACATATAAATCTTTAGCGAAGACGCGTCCCTGAGGATCGTGATCGTCAAAACCGCCAATATAAGGTTTCACCAGTTTTGCGCTAACGTAGTGATAAAGCGGCACCACCGGAGCCTGGGCATTCAGAATATCCTCAGCTCGCTGGTAATCTTTTTGCACCTGATCCTTACTGGTGGCTGCCAGCGCATCGTCTAGCACCTTGTCATACTCGGCGTCTTTGAAATGCGGTGTGTTTTCACTGTTATCGCTGCGGAAGGTGTTAAGGAATGTGGACGGTTCATTGTAATCCGCAATCCAGGCGTAGCGCACCACCTCATAGTTACCTTGATGCATGGTGTCGAGCATGGTTTTCCATTCCTGATTTTGTAGCACCGCGGTCACACCCAAATTTTTCTTCCACATCGACGAAGCCGCGATGGCAATCCGCTGGTGGGACTCATTGGTGTTATACAACAGGTTAAATTTCAAAGGATGGTCGGCTCCGAAGCCGGCTTCGCTCAGCAGCTTGCGCGCCTCGGCGTTGCGTTGTTCCTGTGTCCAGCTTGCGTAGGCCGCGGGTTTAAAGGTAAAACCGCCGGTATTTTCCGGAGTAATGGTATAGGCCGGTGTTTGTCCCTGGCCTAATACCTTGTTGGCAATGATGTCACGATCCAGTCCCAGTGCTAGCGCCTGTCGAACCCGAACGTCGTTAAACGGCGGTTTCTGATTGTTGAATGCATAATAATAAACCGCGAGATTTGGGCTGACGTGCACTTGCGAACCCAGCTCTTTTTTCAGCGAGGCAAATTGAATCTCTGGGATCGTACGCGTGATATCAATTTCACCGGCTTTATAGCGATTGACGTCTGCGGCCGCGGAGCCTACAGGCAAATAAGTGATTTGTGATAGCACGGTGTGGCTATTGTCCCAATAATTGGGGTTGCGTACGGCAACAATTCGCTCATTTACTGTCCAGGTCTTGAGTTTAAACGGCCCGCTGGTCACCATATTTTCTGGCTGGGTCCATTTTTCACCATACTTTTCGACTTCAGCCTGATTTACAGGGAACAGTGAATAATGCGCCACCATTTGCAGGAAATATGACATTGGCCGGGTCAGTTCAACCTGAACAGTTTGCGGATCCAGAGCCTTGATGCCTAGCTGATCGGGCGGAAGTTTTCCCGCAATGATGCTGTCGGCGTTAACGACGTTGACCGTTCCCAGATAGCTTTCATAAGGGGAGTTGGTTTTTGGATCAATCAATCTTCGCCAGGTGAAAACCACATCCTGAGCCGTTATTGGACTGCCGTCTGACCAGCGAAGGCCCGGTCGAAGATGAAAAGTCCAGGTTTTATTATCTTTGGTGTCCCAGCTGGCGGCAAGCTCAGGGCGAGCGTTGCCGTTGTCATCAATACTGACCAGCCCAACGAACAGGTCACTCAAAATATTACTTTCGACGTCGCTTTCCGCTTTTTGCACATCAAGCGTTGCGGGTTCGGAGGAGTTATTGCGAACCACTTCCTGTTTTTGCGCCAACACGACACCTGCCGGGACTGTGGCGGCTTGCACGGTAAGAGCAGAAAATCCAAGACCAGAAACCAGCATTGCAAGAGGAAGTAATTTTAGGGCGGTATTGCTTCTTCGCATCAACATTCTCCTGTTCAATTAAACTATGAAATATCAATGAATAACAGATAATTGATAGCGCTAACGGGAAGATTAAGCAATCTTTTATGAATGGTTATGGAGTCACGATCCTGAAGTTTCTACCATGACAAAGCTAACGAGCCACTGAACCTGTTCTTTGACTTTTATTCAATTAACCCCAGAAGCTTTGACGAAATCTCACAGCGTCGTGTTATCCTTTGCGCCGAATTTTTTATGCCTAATTTTAGTACCGAGGAGTTAACGGGATGTCAGAGAGCCTATCAAAAGATCAGGAACTTGAGTCAGATTTGGTTGCGTGCCAGCTGGTTATCAAACAGATCCTTGATGTTATAGACGTAATTGCGCCAACCGAAGTGCGTGATAAAATGTCTCATCAGCTGAAAAGCATTGATTTTACAACGCATCCTGCTGGTGCGGATCCCGTCACTCGCCGGGCAATCGAGAAAGCGATTTCGCTGATCGAGCTGAAATTTACCAAACACGACAGTTAATTCGCCGTGCAGGTATAACCCGCAGGCGCGCCTGCGGGTTAATTATTCAAACAAGGCGGCCGACTAGGATTTGTCGACCACTTTATCTACATGTTTGAAGATTGGGCACTTCGCTACGCCCACAATGCCGCTGTCCGTATGCAGATATTGCGAGTCAACGATGCCACGTGCCGTTAAATACTGGCACTTTAGGCCCAGTCCCGCTGCATTTTCACTGCTGCCGATGGTGACACCGTAGCCAGAAAACAGAAAAGCAGCATAAATGACCGCCAATACAACAATTGTTTTAATCAAACCCATTTGAAATTCTCCCTTTAAGGCTCAAGCCTGGGGGCAGTATAGCGTTGATGGCATAGGATATGCTTCTCTAATTCTCTGAAAAAAATCATGAAATAAGATAGGGTTTAGAGATTGTCTTTGCTGTCAGGGGTAACTGGGCCTAGTCTGTTTTAACATTGTTTAACTTAGG
>CAWUIY010000427.1:0-3237 GCA_963922555.1 uncultured Serratia sp.
ACCCACCAGGCCCAGAAGAACAGGGTCCAGCTGTTCATCCACTGCGTTGGGCGATCAAACGCGAAGGTATTTAATGTCATGCCCATAAAGCGGTTGATATAGTCGCCAATGTTTAGCACCAGCGCATTGAGCAAGAATTCAGTGTTGCCAAAGAACAGCAGGAACAGGATCAGGCCCAGCGCCAGCAAAACGTTCAGCTCGGAAAGAATGCGGATCCCTTTGTTAACCCCAGAGGTTACCGACACCGTCGCCATGATTACCGACAGCAAAATCAGCGCCGCCTGTACGCCCAGGCTTTCCGGGATATGGAACAGCACTTTCAGGCCGTAGTTCAGCTGAACCACGCCAATACCGAGCGTGGTCGCAATGCCGAAAATCGTGCCGACCACCGCCGCAATATCCACGCTATGGCCGATCGGTCCGTAAATTTTCTTGCCAAAGATCGGGTACAACGCCGAACGGATGGTCAACGGCAGGTTATAGCGATAGCTAAAGTAGCCCAGCGCGATACCCATCAGGGCATACATCGACCAGCCGGTCAGGCCATAGTGGAACAGTGTCCAGACCATTGCCTGCCTTGCTGCGGCAATATTTTGTCCCTGGCCCTCGGGCGGCAACATGTATTGCGTCACGGGTTCTGCGACCGAGAAGAACATCAGATCAATGCCGATACCCGCAGCAAACAGCATCGACGCCCAGCTCATCATCGAGAATTCAGGTTTCGACTGCTCCGGTCCAAGCTTGATGGAGCCAAAGCGCGAAGCGGCAATAAACACTACAAATACAATGTATAAGGTCGCGGCGAGCATGTAATACCAGCCGAAAGTTGCCGATACCCATTCCAGCGCCACGCTGATTGCTTTTCCCGAGATATCAGTAAAGAAGATAGTCATCAGCGTGAAGGCCAGAATCAGCCCTGCGGAAGTAAAAAACACCACCTTGTTTAGCGAGTCTTTAGGTTTATCCGAAAGTTCAATAGAAGCCATCGTTTTCCCGTTTATCAGAGGTAAAAAACCAACAAAAAAGAGGTAGCCAATCGGAATTAAAAGCAGCGCGCCTTAGCGCATATCAAGAACACCGAGGACGGCTTTGCATGAGCAAAAAAAATTGTCCTGACAGGAGATCCGCTGAGTGCACTGGCTGTAATTCCAATCACCACAAAAAAATAAGTCAGATTAGCTAATCCCATAAACTTATTTTATATCAATCGGTTGTTAACAATTCTCGGCACTGTTGTGCCTGGATTTGTTACGCACCGGGAGTAAAATATATTCATTTTTTATTGAACGTTCAATCAAAAAAAAGTTTAATAGGGGCAGTTACGGCGTTAATTAACATTGAAACAGGCAGTAAAATGGCCGTTTCAGAACGCCTTTTTCAGGAGTGGAGTCCATGCCCAAAGTTGGAATGCAGCCGATTCGGCGACAGCAGTTAATTGACGCGACGCTGGCCGCCGTGAATGAAGTTGGCATGCACGATGCCTCGATTGCTCAGATTGCTCGTCGGGCAGGCGTATCGAACGGTATCATCAGTCATTATTTTCGTGACAAGAATGGCTTGCTCGAGGCGACGATGCGTTATTTGCTGAGTCATCTTGGAGATAGCGTCAGGCAGAGACTGGCGACGCTGAGCGACGATTCGCCAACCGCGCGTCTGCGGGCGATTGCGCAGGCCAACTTTGATGAAGGGCAGACCAACGATCCGGCCATGAAAACCTGGCTGGCGTTTTGGGCCACCAGCATGCATCACCCCGAGCTTTACCGCTTGCAGCAGGTGAACAGCAGAAGGCTCTACTCGAATCTATGCGTCGAATTTCGTCGCTTTTTATCTCATAACGAGGCGCGTCTGGCAGCGAAAGGTCTGGCAGGGCTGATTGATGGTCTTTGGTTACGCAGCGCGCTGAGCCATCAAGCGTTCAATCGCCAGGAAGCGTTATTGATAACGCATCGCTACATCGAATCACTGGCGCAAACTGCCGGCCGCTGAAGGTTTTCAGAATACAGAAAAGCCTTTACTCGTTGTCCGCTTTGAAACAGGAGAATTTATGTCCCGCTTTGGCATGCAAAAACTTTATATCGACGGTCGCTATCAGGACAGCACCGGCGGTGAAACTTTTCCGGCCATCAATCCGGCCAACGGTGAAACTCTGGCAGAGGTCGTCTCGGCAACCCGCGAGGATCTCGACCGTGCGGTGAAGGCTGCGCACAAGGGACAGAAAGTCTGGGCAGCAATGACAGCGATGCAGCGTTCTCGCATCCTGCGCAAGGCCGTGGATATCCTGCGTGATCGCAACGACGAGTTGGCGCAGCTTGAAACGCTTGATACCGGCAAGCCGCTTTCTGAAACCACCGCCGTGGACATCGTGACCGGTGCCGACGTGCTGGAATACTACGCCGGTCTCATCCCGGCGATTGAAGGCCAGCAGATCCCGCTGCGCGACAGCTCGTTTGTGTATACCCGTCGCGAGCCGCTGGGTGTGGTTGCCGGTATCGGCGCCTGGAACTACCCGATTCAGATTGCATTGTGGAAATCCGCTCCGGCTCTGGCCGCGGGTAATGCCATGATCTTCAAGCCAAGCGAAGTCACCTCATTGACCGCGCTGAAACTGGCCGAGATTTACACCGAAGCCGGTGTACCCGATGGCGTGTTCAGCGTGTTGACCGGTAAAGGTGCCGACATCGGCCAATATCTGACCGAGCATGAAGGGATCGCTAAAATCTCCTTCACCGGCGGGATTATCACTGGCAAGAAAGTGATGGCCAGTGCCTCGGCGTCGACGCTGAAAGAAGTGACCATGGAACTGGGCGGCAAGTCACCGCTGATTGTTTTCCCTGATGCTGATTTAGACAAAGCCGCCGATATTGCGATGATGGCTAACTTCTACAGCTCTGGACAGGTCTGCACCAACGGCACTCGCGTGTTTGTGCCTAAAGCACAGCAGGCCGAGTTCGAAGCCAAAATCGTTGAACGCGTTAAGCGCATCAGGCTCGGTCAGCCGACCAACGAAGATGTGAACTTTGGGCCGCTGGTCAGCTTCGCGCACATGGAAAACGTGCTGCGCTTTATCGAAAGCGGAAAACGTGAGGGCGCGCGCCTGTTGATCGGTGGTGAACGCGTCACCAGCGGCGAATACGGCAAGGGGGCTTTTGTCGCACCTACAGTATTTACCGACTGCGGCGACGAAATGGAAATCGTCCGCGAAGAGATTTTCGGGCCGGTCATGAGCATTCTGACTTA
>CAWUIY010000428.1:0-3229 GCA_963922555.1 uncultured Serratia sp.
AGCACGACCTTGCCAAGGTCGGGGTCGCGAGTTCGAGTCTCGTTTCCCGCTCCAAATTAGTTGTATAGAATTAAGTTCTGTATAACAGTAAGATAAGTAAAGAATTAAGGCGCGTTAACAAAGCGGTTATGTAGCGGATTGCAAATCCGCCTAGTCCGGTTCGACTCCGGAACGCGCCTCCAATTTTCCCGGAGCCCGGGTGGTGGAATCGGTAGACACAAGGGATTTAAAATCCCTCGGCGTTCGCGCTGTACGAGTTCAAGTCTCGTCCCGGGTACCATGGAAAATTAGCTGAATAATCAAAAGCAATAAAGTAGTAATGTCGTTATGCCACCCTCGGGTGGTTTTTTTGTTTTTGGGTTTTCATCATATCCTTTCATAATATTATTGGTCTCCTACCGTGGGGACGACCTTCACCTTGCGGTCATACACCGCAGTTGACGATGCATTTTTATGGCCTGAGATTGTCTGCTTATCGTGCAGGCTAACGATCAAGTCAGGGATGCCCTTTGCTTTAAGATCGTGGACAGTGAAATCGAATACGATCTCAGTAAACCTAACCTTGCTTCATCCCTGGCTGCGGCCCAGCGGCTGTTAAAGCCGTCGCGGGTATAGTGAGACCCAGAGGTTTGGTGCAAAACAAAAAAGCTGCTTATGCCTGGTTTAAGCGGCAAAGTATTAGTTAACGCTATTGCAGCCCTTAGCCTTTCTCCCCAGGCCTTAATTTGCCCCACGCCTGTTTTACTCTGTTGAATCAATATCCCTTCTTCGATTAGCTGAGTCTTCTTCATTGAAAGAATATCCGCCTGCCGCGCACAACATAGATAAGCCAGCTCCATCGCTGCTTTGATAAGTGTTGGCGCCACGCTGTAGAGCGCATTGTATTCGGCGTCAGTGATGTACCTGGTGCGGCTTACTTCCTTGAATTTCTTTACGCCGGTGCAAGGATTTCCTTTCACCATACCTCTCTCATAACCCCACCTAAAAACCCGCGATATAAATGTTTTCTCGCGGTTAGCCTGTACGCGACTTTTGACCCCACGCTTATCCATATACTTCCTTATATGCTCCGGTTTGATACCGTCCGGTGGTATAGACCCAAACACCTTCAGCACGTTCACTGAGTATTTTCTGTAATCTTTTTGTGTATCCGGGGCCAGGTCGCAATAATCAGCAGATCCAAAAAATTTCTCGACGAGCTCGGTAAAAATCCGTTCATCTTTTTTGTCGTTTATCAGAGCCTCATAAACTGCCCATACCTGCGCTGGCGTTGCTTCAAAGCCACAGAGACGAATAGTGCCGCCGTTCTTTGGCTTAAACTCAAAGGCAGAACGCCGCCGGCAGGTGCGCGGAGCCATCCAGCTATCTTCTGGATTGCTGCGTTTACGTCCCATCAGTCTAATGCTCCGAAATCGGGTTGGGGAATATCAGTTAAAGGGGGCTTTTTCCGTTCAGCCAAGGGATCGTTGAAGTGCTCCTAGGTCGTTCTCGGTCGCCCATCACGGCGGGTGATAAAGAAAATACCAGCCTTGATCAATGCTTCACACTGCTTTGAGGGGATTTTGTAACCCGTCAGTTCGACCAGGTCTTTGTCCGATACAATATGTCCGTCCATATGGGTTACTCCACACTGTTGACCCGCTGCAACGGGCATGAAAAAGGCCACCGCTGGTGGCCTTAGGGGCTTAAACTTATTTGTTAAATAGGCTTGGGGGCATCCAGTTTAGTGGCTGGAAAATTCATATTTATCTATTTAGATTTTCTGTAGATTACGATCAATGCTGTAATTGCCAAGGCGCTAACAAATGAAGCAATCAAAGTGAAATCGGCAAGCAGGTCTAATGTGACTTCAACTCCGGGGCTATGGAACCAGCCGGCAAGCGTGTACATAAAGCCTGGCACAACAAAACGGATGAACCAACCAATCAAAAAATTCATTACGACGAACAGCACTAAAAATCCGAGGAAACGCAAAGTCCATTTTTTCATTAGTTAACTCGTACGGTTCCGTACGCCTTGAGATTGGAGCCTGGGATATCGATCATATTTGTTCGAAGTAATTGAGTACGTAAAACTTCAAATTCGCTGAGGTGATTAAGGGTAATACACCCTTCACTCAGTCTTCTTGGACCTATCGGGTGCAGGCGAAAATTGCCTCGTCTGACACCGTCTACAAACGTCCAGTCATCAATTTTTTATCAGCACGGTACAAAGCAAACCATTCAGAACGGTCTGTACCATAGATATATTTGAGAATTAGAAGCCTTACAGCATCTAAATGACCGCCCGATTGGCGACCAACAATATAATACAATCCCTTTGGTATAGGACCGATGTTTTCAACAGAGGTCATATTCGGGTTATCCCGGCCCTGTTTTTGGCCTGAAAAGGCCGAGAATGTCCCGATGCCGTAGCATTGAAGTAATGAGCCTGGTTGGCTGTTCAGGCTAAAGGTGCAAGTTATTGCCATAAAGAATCCCTTAAAATCTTCCCTTAAAAATCAATCTTCAGACCCAAATGCAGCCATTAATCTTGAAATCCTATACATTTCATAAGCATCTTTCAACTAAGGAAGGGGGTTAGTTGTTCTGTCCATTGATCTTAATAGACTGAAAATTATTGCGCGATAAAATCTCAGGCGAGTGGGACAGTGTTGCCGTCATTCATCATGTACGCGGTCGCCATTTGCTCTGCGTCGCTCATCGCATCGTGCAGTGCATTATGTTTGATCATGGGGAAACAGTGGCGATGGCCTTTAATATAGCCTTTGCCACCTCGTACCATTGCATCGATGTAGGTTCTGATATCTCGCTTGCCGTTATATTTCCACGGACATTCAATCCCGATACCTCGATAGGCATTTTCAAGTATTGAACCGTCAAAATCAGTTCCTCGAAAATAAATGCGGGCATCTGGATGCTGGACAATCCACTGTTTCAGCTCAGATAGGGCCAACCCAAGACTGACACATCGGCCGACTAATGCCTCGTGAGCCTCCTCACTTTGTTGTTTCCACCATAACTGGGTCGGCAAACCAACGGTGCGGCCAGACATAAGTTGGCCCAGGGTATCGGCACGCCGATAAAAGGCAAACTGAGAGTTGCACTGCAGTTCTGTGTCTGTAGCAACGTCAATGATTGCCAGTTGGGTAGCATTTAAATCGGTAACGTTAAATGTAAGTATCCCAGCTTTAGTTCCACGCACTTTTTGAGATTTCCGGTTTCTCAGC
>CAWUIY010000429.1:0-3226 GCA_963922555.1 uncultured Serratia sp.
AACCGCCGACCCCCTCCGTGTAAAGGAGATGCTCTACCAACTGAGCTAATCGCCCCGTCGTGATGGAGTCGCATTATAGGGATAGTTCGAATTGAGTCAACGGTTTTTAAAAACAAAAATGACTGTTCGGCGTAAAACTAGACAAGCCGCCAAAAAAGTATGCAATTCAGACTAATTCTTATGCATCAATGAGCTAAAAATAGCGTTTTTCCTGCCAACGCTGATTAACTTTTTATTCGCGCCGGTAGCCGTTTATTGCAAACCGCGGCGTTTTTTCATGGAAATCTGCGTCTCTGAATCGATTTATTTCACTCCTTTAAGAGGAAAAGAGGATCCAGTCACGCCGTTTGACGTGCCATGAATTCATTTAGCCACTCAATTACCGGGTTCAACGTTGAGGATTCGAGGCAGAGTGATAGAATGTTACGCACTATCCTAATATTCCTATTAGTATTAATCGTCACGGTTTATCGCGACATTTATTTGAAACATAGTTAAGGCTGCTTTCCAGATGAAAATCAAAACCCGTTTTGCTCCCAGCCCAACCGGCTATTTGCACGTTGGCGGCGCTCGTACTGCACTTTACTCCTGGCTTTATGCCCGCAATCTGGGCGGTGAGTTCGTGCTACGTATAGAAGATACCGATCTGGAGCGTTCTACCCAGGCGGCAATCGATGCGATCATGGATGGGATGAACTGGCTGAATCTGGACTGGGATGAAGGCCCGTATTTCCAGACCAAACGTTTCGACCGCTACAACGCGGTGATTGACGAAATGCTGGAAAATGGCACTGCCTATAAATGTTATTGCTCTAAAGAGCGACTGGAAGCCCTGCGCGAAGAGCAAATGGCAAATAACGAGAAGCCTCGTTATGACGGCCGTTGCCGCGACAGCCACGAGCATCATGCTGCCGATGAGCCTTGCGTTGTGCGTTTCCGCAACCCGCAGGAAGGTTCAGTCATCTTCGACGATCAGATCCGTGGCCCGATCGAATTCAGTAACCTGGAGCTTGACGACCTGATCATTCGTCGTACCGATGGCGCGCCAACGTATAACTTCTGTGTGGTTGTTGACGACTGGGATATGGAAATCACCCACGTGATCCGCGGTGAAGACCACATTAACAATACTCCCCGTCAGATTAACATCCTGAAAGCGCTGGGCGCGCCGGTTCCGGTTTATGCTCACGTTTCCATGATCCTGGGCGACGACGGCAAAAAACTTTCAAAACGTCACGGCGCTGTGGGCGTAATGCAGTATCGCGACGACGGCTATCTGCCAGAAGCGTTGCTGAACTACCTGGTGCGTCTGGGCTGGTCCCATGGCGATCAGGAAATCTTTACCGTTGATGAAATGAAAACGCTGTTCAGCCTGGATAACGTCAGCAAATCTGCCAGTGCTTTCAACACCGAAAAACTGCAGTGGCTTAACCATCATTACATCAACTCGCTGCCGCCGGAATATGTTGCGACTCACCTGCAATGGCACATCGAGCAGCAAAATATTGATACCCGTAACGGCCCTGAACTTGCCGCGCTGGTTAAACTGCTGGGCGAACGTTGCAAAACGCTGAAAGAAATGGCGGAATCTTGCCACTATTTCTATGAAGATTTCAGCGAGTTTGACGAAGCTGCGGCTAAGAAGCATCTGCGTCCGGTAGCACGTCAGCCTCTGGAGGCCGTGCGCGCTAATCTGGCCGCTATCACCGAGTGGACTCCTGAGAATGTGCACAATGCCATTCAGGGTACGGCGGATGAGCTGGGCGTCGGTATGGGTAAAGTGGGTATGCCACTGCGCGTGGCGGTTACTGGCGCGGGCATGTCACCGGGTATGGACGTCACCGTCCACGCTATCGGCCAGAGCCGTACGTTAACTCGCATTGACCAGGCTCTGGCTTACATCGCCGAGCGCGAAACACAGCAATAACTTTCTGAGCAACAGCAAAAAGGCCAGCGGAGCAATCCGGCTGGCCTTTTTTATTACTTAAGAAGAGGGGGATTAACGCGACTGTGAAGTCGACTCCGCGCTCTCTTTAGTCGGACGGTAAGCCATATAGTACATCAGGCCAACAAATCCGGCGCCGCCCACGGCGTTACCCAGGAACACAGCCACAAAGTTAGGGAAGTATTGTGACCAGCTCAGCGCACCGGCGAAAATTGCCGCTGGAATGATGAACATATTGGCTACCACGTGCTGGAAGCCGATAGCCACGAATGCCATGACCGGGAACCACATGCCAATCACTTTGCCGCCCATCTCTTTACTGGCAAAGGCCAGCCATATCGCCAGACACACCAGCCAGTTGCAGCCTACGCCTGAAATAAATGAATGCATAAAGTCGGCACCAACTTTCGCCTGCGCGGTAGCGACGGTTTTCGCCAGGAATACGCCTTCTGTCATCCCCAGTACGTGGCCGAAGAAATAAGCTACTGCGACGCTGCCAATCAGGTTAGCGAGGGTAACCCAGAACCAGTTACGCACCACGGCAAACAGGCTGATTTGACGAGCAAACCAGGCCATCGGCAAGACCATCATGTTGCCGGTCAGCAGTTCGCCACCGGCTAAAACGGTAAGAATGATACCTATCGGGAAAACGGCTGCTCCTAGCAGACCACCAAATGAACCCCAGGAAGCAGGCAGTGTCCCTACTACATGCAGATCCAGCAGGAAGCCTATTGCAATAAAGGCACCCGCCAGAAAACCCAGGATCAATAAATTGGTGACAGAAGCACGACTTTTGTTCACTCCAGCCACAACGGCGAGTGAAGCGATTTCTTTGGGTGAATACAAGGACATGAGTTGGCTCGAATGTGATGAGTTATTTTAATAAGTGATAAACGACATTGATGCTGCGATAGAAGTCTATTATGAGAATTGTCTGATCACAAGATGCTATTTTGAGCTTGTTAACTATTCGTTAAATAATTTATTAGGTTGCTACGGAAAATTATCCGCAGGATCAGATAAGTGCAATTATTTTTCCGCAACAGGCAAAAAAGTGGGTGATGAAAATGTGCGCATTTAATGTTCAGTCTGAATGAAAAATCGCTGTCGCGCCCGCTATTTGGCGTCTTTTTCAGCGCTTGATTGCATAATCTAATTTAGCCGTTGACAGCCTTGGCGGGGTTTCATATTATGCGCCCCGTTCACAAGATTTAATGTGTCTGGAACGGGGGTATAGCTCAGCTGGGAGAGCGCTTGCATGGCATGCAAGAGGTCAGCGGT
>CAWUIY010000430.1:0-3160 GCA_963922555.1 uncultured Serratia sp.
TGAACCGTTTGCGTTTGGTGGGGTAATTTCACCCAGCTGGCGCTGGTGGCGTTTTCCGCTGCGATAATCAAGCTCCAGCCCCGGAATAGAAGCAGAACGTTGGGTGAATTCCTGATAAATCTCGCTGGCGAGCGCCGCAGCCGTCTCGGCATCGCTGCGCAAAGTAAAGAGTTCAAAACGGTGGTTAATAGTCAGCAATGAGCGCGCATAGCCACTGATAGCCTCGTTCTGCGGCTCTACCTGTTCGGGTTGGGCGCTATAAACGTTGACGCAATGCATCTCCCGGCCTGCTTCCACCTTTTCCAACGCGGTAAACAGGTGCTGGAGCGACTTTAGTCCACGATGCAACAGCGGCGCAGAATCACCCGACGCTAAATCATCAAATTGTGCCGTGCTGCCCGTTGCGTGAACGATGTGTGACGGCCACAGCTGTTGCGCCGCAAGCTGCTCGCACAGTGCCGACAGGCTCGCCGCTGACTGGGTATCGACGCTAAATCGAACGGCATCAAGTTGGGCAAACTCCTTGCCCTGAGTCGCGCTGATCACCGTTGCCGTCTCGCCATAGAGCGCTCGCAGAGCCTCTGCCAGCGATGCATTTTCTCCGACCACCAGTACCTGCGCGGCTTCGACCGTCGGGGACGTTTGCGCGAGCGGTGCTTCTTGCCATTCATAGCCGTAGAACTGCACATCTTGTTGCTGCATGCTTGCCGCGTTGGAGGATTTTTCCAGCTTACGAGCGGCGAAATCCTTCAGCCTGGCCATCACGCGGCCACGGGTATCCAGCAAGGTAATGTCGTGCTTCTGGATACTGCTGTCAGAAGACCGGTTCGGCAATTCATCTTGTGACGGTGTCACGTATGCATAACATTCGCGGCCCAGAGGATGGCGGAATTCCAGTTCACCGAGGAAGAATGGCACGATAGGAGTTGCATGTTCGGCAGGCTCCAGCCCCACCGCCAGACAGGTGCGCAGCGCGCCGTCGAGCAGTGACGGATGGAGATAAAACGCGTCAGCGGAAACCGCGCTCTCTGGCAGGCACAAATAACTCAGTGCTGAATCGGCAAAACGATAACGCTCGCGGGTGACCTGATAGCTTGGGCCGTAAGCAAAGCCCATTTTCGCGAAATCGTTATAGATAGCCGTTGGATCATTTTCGCATTTGCCACTATTACGCAACGCGTCGAGATCGATCCATTCATCGGCAATCTCCTCGCCCTGCTTGCGATACACCAGTTCGGCTTCCACCGCCAGCACATCAGCCTCAAGGTTACGGACGCTGGCGTTAACGCTTTCACCGTCGCGGTGTGCCAGTTCGATAGCAATCTCGACCGGCTGGCCGTCGACTTCAAGAGAATTCATCCACATCAGATTGCGGATCGCCGCCACCGACCAGCCATTGTCGACAGCTAACTGCCCGGCCGCATGCAGCATCTCGGCATAGGCAGATCCCGGTAAAATAACGCGCGGCCTCTCGCTGCCCACCACGTGGTCGCGCAGCCAGGATTCTTGCCCGGTTAACCGTTTGGCAAATTTCTGCTGTGAAAGCGTGGAAATATTGGCGTCGATTAAAGGATGCAGCGAGCGCAGGCCGCCCTGTGCATCCTGTTCCTCAGGACGCTCAAGCCAATGGCGACGTGTCAGTAGCGGCAGCGGCGGGAAGGAAACGCGACGCACCGACGCCTGACCTGCAAACAAGGAGCCTGCGAACTGCTGCCAGTTGACATCCAGCGTGGTGGTCCACAAACGCCCTAAACGTACCAGCTGACGTTCATTGACCAGCCCATTGACTAACTCATCCAGCTGCTTGCTATCGAGGATGGTATCCAGACGATCGTTACTGCCCGCAATACGCCCACGGAACAGCTGTTTAGCGCTCTCTTCATCACGATATTGCTCAAGCTTGCCCAGCAGATCGCCCAGACTGCTCGCCACAACGGCAAGACGTTCGGACATGGCATCGCGACCTATTAATGAAGAGAACGCCAGAGAGTCAAAGTTCGGGGCCGACTCAGGCGTATTCACAGCGTTAGCGAGGAAGGCGATCATGCGTTCCACGTACAAAGACAACCGCTGCTCCGTGTCCGCCGATAGCACAAACAGGCGCGGCTCTCCGGCAGGTAGCGCCATTGCAGTTAATTGCGGGGCTTCTTCAATGAGCACCGAGGCGTTGGATCCTCCGGCACCGAAAGCGCTCAGGCCAGCGCGACGGGCATTACCTGGCACCGCCTCCCAGTTTTCCAACGCCTGCACAACGCGGAACGGCGAAACATTAAAATTGATTTTCGAGTTCAGGGCCTGTGAGTGCAATGACGGCACCAGTTTACGATGGCGCATTTGCAACAGGATCTTGGTCAGTCCGGCGATCCCGGCGGCAGACTCGAGATGGCCGATATTGCTCTTCACTGAACCAATGCGGTACTGGCCCGGCAGCAATTCGCCCTGAATGCCCTTTTGTTGATTGATACGCTCAAAGGCCTTGGTCAAACCGGCGATTTCAATCGGGTCACCCAACATGGTGCCGGTTCCGTGCGCTTCAATGTAGTCCACTGAGGACGGTTCCCAACCGGCACGCTGGAATGCGGTACTGATTACCTGGCTTTGCGCCGCCTGATTGGGCACCGTGAAGCCGCTGGTTTTGCCGCCATGATTAATGGCCGTGGCCTTAATCACGCCATAAATTTGGTCACCGTCGGCAATCGCCTGCTGCAACGGCTTAAGCAATACTGCGCCCATGCCTTCGCCTGGAACATAGCCGTCACCGCCCTCACCAAAGGCGCGGCAGCGGCCATCGCTGGAAAGGAACTGGCTCTGCCCGAGCTGGTAATACTTCATCGGGTGGACAATGAGATTGACGCCCCCGGCGATGGCCATTTTACAGTCGCCGTTCTGGATTGCCTGACAGGCCATGTGCAGCGCGGTCAATGACGACGAGCACATGGTATCAAGCGCCACACTCGGGCCATTCAGATTGAAATAGAATGACACGCGGTTTGCTACCGAGGAGTGCAGCGACATCGGGAAGCCTGACTGGTACTGTTTGGCAGTGGTTTCAACGAACTGATACTGCCCCCACATTACGCCGACATACACACCCACGGCAGCCTTGTTCAGCGCACGGCGTGAATAGCTGGCATCTGAAACACACTCCCACGCGGTCTGC
>CAWUIY010000431.1:0-3135 GCA_963922555.1 uncultured Serratia sp.
TCACTTTTTGTTTGCGGATGCTGTCGTCTTGCTCGTACTGGGTGTACAGGCGCTCGAACTCGTCCTGATCGGCAAAGAAGGCGTCGTACAGGCCAGGCACGTCAGACGGGCTGAACAGGGTGATGTCGCCGCCTTTAACCAGACGCTGGTACATCAGCTTGTTGATCTGCACGCCGTAGTCCATGTGACGAACGCGGTTGCCTTCGACGCCACGGTTGTTTTTCAGAACCAGCAGGCTCTCGACTTCCAGATGCCACATTGGGTAGAACAGGGTCGCTGCACCACCGCGCACGCCGCCCTGAGAGCAGGATTTTACTGCCGTCTGGAAGTGCTTGTAGAAAGGAATACAGCCGGTATGGAACGCTTCACCACTGCGGATCGGGCTACCCAGCGCACGAATGCGGCCTGCGTTGATGCCAATACCTGCGCGCTGTGAAACGTATTTCACAATCGCGCTTGAGGTCGCGTTGATAGAATCCAGGCTATCGCCACACTCAATCAGAACGCAAGAGCTGAACTGGCGAGTTGGGGTGCGCACGCCGGACATGATTGGCGTAGGTAGAGAAATTTTGAAGGTCGACACGGCGTCGTAGAAGCGCTTGATATAGTCAAGGCGAGTCTCGCGCGGGTAACCGGAGAACAGGCAAGCTGCAACCAGGATATACAGGAACTGGGCGCTTTCGTAGATCTGGCCGCTAACGCGGTTTTGCACCAGATATTTGCCTTCGAGCTGCTTAACCGCCGCGTAGGAAAAGTTCATGTCACGCCAGTGATCAATAAAACTGTTCATCTGCTCGAACTCTTCAGCCGTGTAGTCTTCCAGCAGATGTTTGTCGTATTTGCCCATTTCGACCATTTTATTAACGTGGTCGAACAGTGCCGGTGGCTCGAACTGGTCGTAAGCTTTCTTGCGCAGGTGGAAGATCGCCAGGCGCGCTGCCAGGTATTGGTAATCCGGCGCGTCTTTGGAAATCAGGTCGGCAGCCGCTTTAATGATCGTTTCATGAATATCGGCGGTTTTGATCCCATCGTAAAACTGGATGTGGGAACGCAATTCTACTTGGGAAACTGATACGTTTTGGAGACCTTCCGCTGCCCAGTCGATGACTCGGTGGATTTTATCAAGATCGATGCGTTCTTTACGGCCGTCACGTTTAGTAACAAGTAGGCTCTGATTCATTCGGGATTATACCTTTAAGGTTTATAAAGTTACTGAAGACAACACGCAAAAAAGGCATCGTCGGACTCAAGCGTTCCGACCAAGCCTAGTGTGCTGCTCAGGATATAAACACTACATATTGTGGATTTGATATTTAATGACGACAAGATAGTGTTCAACCCGCACTTTTGCAAGGGATGAAAAGCGCTGCTCTGTGGATAAGGTTGGGGAGAAAATTTTTGGTTATCGCCTGAGTGCCCGTAGCCTCTGGGCTTAAAGAACTGTCAATATCTGAGATACGATTTTCTTATATTTTTCGAAAAGGTGATCGACTGCCGTTTTATTAAACATTAGAAAAAAACGCTATATTGACCCAGAAAACTATTCTAAAAAATCATGTAGAACGCGTTGTGGATCCAACGCTCTAAAAACTAAGCTTTTATCTCCAATGCTGGCTGCGTAAATGGCCTTAAGTCAGCATTTACGGCAGCCAGAGGGTCGCGAAGGGGTTGACTATCGCTTAGCTTTCAGCAGTTTCCTGCGATTGGGTGTGCAACATATAGTTGACGTCTACATTACGACCGAGTTTGAAATGATCGGTAATCGGGTTGTAGTGCAGACCAATAATATTGCGCTCAAACAGCGGGGTACGGTCGATCCACGACAGCAGTTCCGAAGGCTTGATGAATTTCTTGATGTCGTGGGTACCTTTTGGAACCATCTTCAGCACGTACTCCGCGCCGAATACCGCCATCAGCCAGGCTTTATTGTTGCGGTTGATGGTCGAGAAGAAGACGTGACCGCCGGGCTTGACCAGGCGCGCACAGGCGGCAACCACAGAAGCCGGGTCGGGAACGTGCTCAAGCATTTCCATGCAGGTCACCACGTCATACTGCTGCGGATTGGCATCGGCGTGTGCTTCTACTGTTTCCTGCACATATTTTACCGCAACACCGCTTTCCAGCGCGTGCAGGCGAGCCACTTGCAACGGCTCGGCGCCCATATCCAGGCCGGTCACTTTTGCACCGGCAACCGCCATGCTTTCACTCAGAATGCCGCCGCCGCAACCGACGTCGAGCACGTTTTTGTCGAACAGCCCGTTTGAACGTTCAAGAATGTAGTTCAGGCGCAGCGGATTGATGCGGTGCAGCGGTTTAAACTCGCCTTCCAAATCCCACCAGCGCGAGGCCACGGCCTCAAACTTGGCGATTTCAGACTGATCCACGTTTTGGTTATCAACGTTATAAGGGATGCTATTTTGTTGTTTGCTGTTCGGTGTGGTTGTCATTGGGCTGATAAACTCCTTATGCCTTGTATCTCGGATTATACATATTCCCGCCGCCGAGAGTCAGTGCTTTGTCTTGTGTATAACTTTCATACAAAAGACGTTGTTCAAATGTGCAACTTGCGCAACAAATTGAATGCGGCGGAATAATAGTGCACTTCAGGGTGCGGTTGTTTCCCACGAATCCCAGCTTTGTGGTATAGTTTTACACCTTTGCCTATCTAGGCAGCGGCCATGAATAATCAGTAGAGGGATAGCAGCTCCATGAGCGACCTTGCCAGAGAAATCACACCGATAAACATCGAAGAAGAGCTTAAAAACTCTTATTTGGATTATGCGATGTCCGTTATCGTCGGACGTGCGCTGCCAGATGTGCGCGATGGTTTGAAACCGGTGCACCGCCGCGTACTTTACGCAATGAATGTTCTGGGTAACGACTGGAACAAAGCCTATAAGAAATCGGCCCGTGTGGTCGGTGACGTTATCGGTAAATATCACCCACACGGTGATACCGCGGTTTATGACACCATCGTTCGTATGGCCCAGCCTTTCTCCCTTCGCTATATGCTGGTGGATGGACAGGGCAACTTCGGTTCGGTAGACGGCGACTCCGCTGCTGCCATGCGTTATACCGAAATACGCATGTCAAAAATTGCCCACGAACTGTTGGCAGACCTTGAAAAAGAAACCG
>CAWUIY010000432.1:0-3126 GCA_963922555.1 uncultured Serratia sp.
ACCCACAGTTGCCGCTGGTGCGCGGCGGGCACTATCTGATCACCGGGGGGGCGGGCAAACTCGGGCTGCTGATGGCCGACTATCTGGCCACGCATTATCAGGCGCGTATTGTACTGACGGGGCGTTCGGTCAAGCCAGGTCAGGAGGTTGAGCAGCGAATTGCCGCACTTTGCGAGCAAGGGGCTGAGGTGCGTTACCTTCAGGCCGACGTGGCGCAGCAGGGGCAAGCGGAAAGTTTATTGGTTCAGGCAAAAGCGGCATTTGGCCCATTGAATGGCGTGCTGCACTGCGCGGGCGTCGCCAGTGCAACGCCGATGAATCAGCTGTCAGAAGCCGAATTCAGCGCGCTGATTGGGCCTAAAGTCGAAGGGCTGGTGGCGCTGGATCGAGCCACGGCAGGCGAGCCGCTGAGCCTCTTCGTTAATTTTTCTTCCATTTCTGCGGTGCTGGGTGATTTAGGTTCCGGTGCTTATGCCGCCGGTAATCGCTTTATGGACAGCCACGCCGTATGGCGTACCCGGCAGGTCAATAAAGGGCTGCGTTCCGGCCTGACAGTTTCGATTAACTGGCCACTGTGGGCCAACGGCCAGATGAGCATTGCAGAAGATGACGCCACGCTGTTCGAGTTCTCAGGCATGGCGGCGCTCCAGCAGCAGGCGGGCATTGTTGCCTTCGAGCGCGCGTTGCTCGAACAGCGTGCCGGGCTGCTGATTGCCGTGGGCGATCGCAACAAAATCGCCCGTGCGCTGCGCATTCCCGTCGAGGAAACGCCCGTCGCTGCGCCTGCAATTCCGGTTCCTGTCGCAACGCCTGTGCCATCTCATAGCGAACCGGCGAAGGTTAATAGCCACCTTTACAGGCTGAGTGAAAACGCGCTGAGAGAGCAAATTTCAGCGATCACCAAGCTCGCTGCAGGCGATATTGCTGTCGATGCTACCTTCGAACAGCTGGGAATGGATTCCGTGATGCTAATGGAACTGCGAGCGGCGCTCGAAAAGCAGTACGAGGGGCTGTCGAAAACTGCGCCTTTCGAGTACAACACCACCGCCAAACTGGCTGGCTATCTGAGTGATCGCTATGGCGCAAGCACGACGGCGATTCAGAGCAGCGTGAAGGCTGAAACGAAAGCGTCTGGCCATGCTCAGCCCGTTCGTCTTCCGGCTGCCGCCCGCCCAGCAGGATCGCCGTTTGTTCGTGCGCCGCTATCTTCTGCCAGCAAGGCCCATTCTGCTGTTAACGTTACGGCTAATGATGACGCAGTGGCGATTATCGGCCTGGCAGGTGAATTCCCCGGTGCCGATAATCTGGCAGATTTCTGGGCGGATATTCAGGCCGGAAAAGAGAGTATTACTGCTATCCCAGCCGATCGCTGGGCAAGCCAGGGTGATAACAAAAGCAATCCGCAGTTCGTCAATCGCGGCGGTTTCCTCAATCATGTGAACGCCTTCGACCCTGAAATGTTCCGCATGAGCAGCGATGAGGCAAGCCGTCTCGATCCGCAGGTCCGAGTGCTGCTACGGTCGGCCTGGCATGCCATGGAAAACGCAGGCTACACGCCGTCGGCAGTAAAATCTCAACAGGTTGGGGTTTATGTTGGTGCAATGAATGAAGATTTCACCTGGGTGATGTCCGAATACTTTGCCCGCACTGGCCACTATCCGGGGGCCGGTTCAGTGGTCAGTGAACTGGCAAACCGCATTTCATTCCTGATGAACCTGCGCGGGCCGAGCTTTACAGTGGCAACGACCTGCGCCTCATCGCTGACCAGCGTTCACATTGCACGCAAGGCGATTCTGGGAGGCGAATGCGAGATGGCGCTGGCGGGCGGCATCAATCTTAGCCTGCACGCCAGTAAATATATGCTGTTGCAGGACATGAAAGTGCTGTCTGCGGATGGCAAGGAACACACCTTCGATGAGCGGGCCAACGGTCTGATCCCAAGCGAAGGTAGCGGCATTGTGGTGCTGAAACGCTTGAGCGCGGCGCTGGCAGATGGCGATACCGTTTATGGCGTGCTGCGCGGATCAAGCATCGGTCACGCTGGAACGGGCGCCGGGCAGTATCTGCCTAATCTAACGGTGATGGAAGAAACCGCCGTTCGCGCCATTGAAGAATCGCGTATCGACGTCAACCAGCTGACGTATATAGAAAGCCACGGCGCCGCCACCGAGCTGGGCGATCCTATCGAGTTGAAGGCGTTGTCCAACGCACTGCGTCGCCAGACCACGGCGCAACATTTCTGCTCGCTGGGTACCAAAGCTAACCTCGGGCATATGGAAGCGGCTTCAGGTATCTGCTCGTTAATCAAAGTGTTGCTGAGCATGCAGCATGGCCGCCTGTCGCCTTGCGTTAATCTCGCCAGCGTCAACAGCTCGTTTGAACAGCAAAGTTCTCCGTTCCTGTTCCCAACAGAGGCACAGGTCTGGAAGCGTAACCAACGCGGGACGCGTCTGGCGGGGATTAACTCCTATGGCATGGGCGGCTCTACCGCCTTTGTGGTGCTGGAATCTCCTGAGCAGGCGATGTCTGAGCATGCCGGTCAGAACCCCGTCGTCAATGATAATGCCGATAACGCGCCGCATATTGTGGTGCTCTCAGCCCAGCGAGCCGATCGTCTGGCTGCTTATGCCATTGAGCTACGCAACTTTGTCAGACAACAGGCTAGTCAGCTGAATCTCGCTGACCTGGCGTACAGCAGTCAGGTTGGCCGCGTCACGCTGGATCATCGATTGGCTATTGTGGCGACCAGCGCCGACGATCTGCTGCACAAACTCGACAGCGTGATTGCCGAACGACACCAGAGCGATATTTATCGCGGCAACGCGCTTGAAACTCGCGAAGTATCGCAGCTTATCGCCGGTGAAGCGGGCAAGGATTTCATCACGGCACTATTGCAAACCCAGCAGCTCGGCCGAGTCGCGACGCTGTGGTGTCGCGGTTGCGAGGTGGACTGGACTGAGTTACCTCACGCAGCTTCACGTCGTCGCGTGGCTTTCCCCGGTTATCCTTTCGCGACCCATGCTTGCGATCTCTATGCCGCATTGCTGCTTGATACCTCGCGGCGTCAGGCGCGTTACCACGAGGTGGCGGCACAGAAAATCACCGATGAAAACGAGGCCAACGACG
>CAWUIY010000433.1:0-3122 GCA_963922555.1 uncultured Serratia sp.
TGTTGCAACACTTCCCGTGATGGGCAATTTACATCAAGCAATCTTCCATGCCTAATCAACTGATTATTATTGATATTCTTATCGGTCATGCTGTTTTTTCCAAATAAATTAATACTAACAAAATGGTAAGTACTTACTTTTAGATAGTATATATTTTATAGTGCCTGCCGTACAAGATTTAAACTTCTATACTTTTGGCAGGAGGGCGCTTTCAGTTTGCAAATATGATTTTGCGAACAACGCTGCGCCTGGCAAAGCTCAATTAATGGAGAACAACATGATTGCAGTCACGGGTGCTACAGGGCAGTTAGGTCGTCTGGTTATAGATGCATTACTCAAGAAAATTCCTGCCAGCGAAATTGTGGCGGCAGTGCGTAATCCGGCAAAGGCTGAAGATCTCAAAGAGTTAGGGGTGATTGTCAGGAAAGCGGATTACAGCCAGCCAGAGACGTTAGAAGCCGCGTTCAAGGGCGTCGACAAACTGCTACTCATTTCCTCAAGTGAAGTAGGGCAGCGCAGTGTTCAACATCAGGCGGTTATAGATGCAGCAAAGAGCAGTGGCGTAAAACTTATTGCCTATACCAGCTTGCTCAATCTTGATAACTCACCGCTATCATTGGCCGGCGAACATCGAGAGACCGAGGTGGCGATTAAAGCTTCGGGCATTCCATTTGTGTTGCTGCGCAATGGCTGGTACACCGAGAATTATGCGGCGAGCATTGCCCCAGCGTTGGCGCATAACGCTTTTATTGGATCGGCTGGTGATGGCAAGATAGCCTCAGCGCCGCGCAGTGATTATGCGCAGGCGGCAGCTAACGTGATGATTGCCGAACGGCAGGAAGGCAAAGTTTATGAGCTGGCGGGTGACCATAGTTATACGTTGAAAGAATTCGCCGCCGAGATTGCCCGTCAATCGGGTAAAGAGGTGAAGTATGTCGATCTGCCAGAAGCCGACTTTGCCGCCGCGCTGAAAGGGGCAGGATTACCGGAAGGGCTGGCAGAAATGCTGGCAGACTCTGATGCAGGAGCCAGTAAAGGTGCCTTGTTCAATGACAGCCCTTCGCTCAGCCAGCTGATTGGTCATAAAACAGGGACTTATCAGGACGTGATTGCCGCAACGCTTAAAGCGCTATAATCAAAATATTCAGAACCTGTTAATAAATTTCAGGTTCTGATTTTCTATCAACCTCATTCTCTCCCCGCACAACCTCTCCTTTTATCCACCACACTCCTGCTTTAAACTCACCAATCAATTGCTTAAGACCAGTGTCAGGCTATACAAAAATGTATAGCGTCATGTGGACTCAATAATGAATGACACCCTTGGCTGGGAACTGCCTCGCACTTTTCACCGGCTATAGATGAAAGACAAAAAAACACAAGGCTTCCCGGAAGAGAAGCCTTGTCAGATACTTAACGCGCTCAATGAGTTTAGATATAAATTAGCGTGAAAACAGTTCGCGACGGCGGCCCTTAACGAATTGAGCCATGGCGACCAAAATACCCACCACTAAAAATACCCCGAACACACCTACCAGCCATTGCGGCATGCCGAGGGTCAGAAAGGTCCAGGATCTCTCTGCGCAATCACCTGTTGCCACGAATACGCCCGGTAGCCATTTATCTAAGGGTAACCAGCTCGGGAATCGTGCGGCAAAGTCACAGGTGGTGAAGGGCGACGGGTGCAGCTGGATCATAGTGTGCTGCCAGGAAAGGCGCAGGCCCTCAATTGCACTGTAGAGCCAGATGATAATCGCACCGTAACGCAGCCAGGTTGCAGGCGCAATGGCGCCGACAATTCCGGCTCCTAGAATGCCAAACAGTGCGCAACGCTCGTAAATACACATCACGCAAGGAAGTAACAGCATCACGTGCTGGAAATAAAGCGCTACCAGTTCGAGGACCAGCGCTGTCAATGCCATCAAGAGCCAAGCTCCGCGCCCTTGAGAGCAACGGTTAAGATATTGCAACATAGGTTTATCTTCCATGCAGTAAACTATCGACAGGCAGTGTAAACCAATTTACCTGAACTGCCAGTGGCTTAAGGGAAAAATCTCTTTGCTAAATGTGAGTTACTCACGTTAAGTAATTAGCAGAAAGACGCACGTTTCGCCCCTAACATTTTTCATAACTGGGGATCTGGCGCTATAACAGGAGTTTTTCATCTGGTATGATGAGCTGAATTATTACTTCTTAAAAGCAGCCCAGAGGCTGTAACGGAAAGCCACAAACATGGTTATTAAGGCGCAGAGTCCTGCCGGTTTTGCCGAAGAATATATTATTGAAAGTATTTGGAATAGTCGTTTCCCTCCAGGATCAATATTACCAGCAGAAAGAGAACTCTCTGAACTGATTGGTGTTACCCGTACAACATTGCGCGAAGTGCTTCAGCGCTTGGCGCGTGACGGCTGGTTGACTATTCAGCACGGTAAGCCGACCAAGGTAAATAACTTTTGGGAAACGTCGGGTCTCAATATTCTTGAAACGCTGGCCCGTCTGGATCACGAAAGTGTCCCGCAGCTCATTGATAATTTACTTTCTGTTCGCACCAATATTGCGACTATTTTTATTCGTAAAGCGATGCGCGCCAATCCCGATGAAACACAGCAGGTTCTGGCTAAGGCATCAACTGCCGATGACACTTCAGAAGCATTCACCGAGTTGGATTATGGAATTTTCCGCGGATTGGCTTTTGCTTCCGGCAACCCAATCTACGGTTTGATTATTAATGGCTTGCGCGGCCTGTATACGCGCGTGGGACGTTACTATTTCTCAAATCCCGCTGCTCGCAAGCTGGCGATAGATTTTTATCAGCAGCTGTCGCACATCTGTGAAGAGAAGAAGTTTGATCAGGTAGTAGATTGCGTGCGTGGTTACGGAAAAGAGAGCGGTGCCATTTGGCATAGCATGCAGGTGGCGATGCCGAGCGATTTGGCCGACCAGCGGCGCTAAGCCTGGTTGCAACAGCTTTAAAAGAGAAGGGCGCCTCAGCAGCGCCCTTCTGTTATTTCATCATTGGCTAAATTACAGCGCCGAAGGTCTTGCCGGGCAGCGCTCCAACATCTCGATGCTGCCGTCTTCGTTCAACTGCTCCATGTAAACATCAAAACCCCATAGGCGAT
>CAWUIY010000434.1:0-3078 GCA_963922555.1 uncultured Serratia sp.
TGCGTTGTTCCCTGTCGATGGAGCGGCATTATAGGGAGTTTCTGAGGAGCCGCAACCCCTAATTTCAATAAAAAATACCGTTTGCTGCAATACACAGCAAAAGCGGGGTTTATACCGATTTACACACAAAGTTATCCACAATGTGCATTGAAACTCAAAATTGACGCGCATCGCGCAATCGTTTTCGCTACAATATCGCGCGTCTGAATTAACCGACACTATCTGCAATAATGATGCTTACCGCATCTTTGGAACCTTATCTGAATCCAATCCGACGTTTTTCTTCTATATAGTCTTCTATATATAGAAAGAAACGAGAATTGAATTCACGTAACGCTCTCTATTGCGACTCCAAAGCCAAGGGATAAAACCACCATGCAACAACGTCGTCCAATCCGCCGCGCGCTGCTCAGTGTTTCTGACAAAGCCGGTATCGTAGAATTCGCCCAAGCCCTCTCTCAACGTGGAGTGGATTTGCTTTCCACTGGCGGCACCGCCCGCCTGCTTGCCGACGCGGGTCTGCCAGTGACAGAAGTCTCTGACTACACCGGTTTCCCGGAAATGATGGATGGACGCGTTAAAACTCTGCACCCGAAAGTGCACGGTGGCATCCTGGGTCGTCGCGGTAAAGATGACGAGATCATGGGCCAGCACAGCATCGCGCCTATCGATATGGTCGTTGTGAACCTTTATCCGTTCGCCGCAACCGTTTCTCGCCCGGACTGTTCCCTGGAAGACGCGGTTGAGAACATCGATATCGGTGGTCCAACAATGGTTCGCTCGGCGGCCAAGAACCACAATGACGTTGCTATCGTGGTTAAGAGCAGCGACTACACCTCTATTATTGAAGAGATGGATGCCAACGAAGGTTCCCTGTTACTGGCAACCCGCTTCAATCTGGCGATTAAAGCTTTTGAACATACTGCGTCTTACGACGGTATGATCGCTAACTACTTCGGTACGATGGTTCCGGCATATCACGGCGACACAGAATCTGCCTCTGGCCAGTTCCCGCGTACCCTGAACATGAGCTACATCAAGAAGCAGGACATGCGTTACGGCGAAAACAGCCACCAGCAGGCGGCCTTCTATATAGAAGAGAACGTTGCTGAAGCTTCGGTTGCCACTTCTCAGCAACTGCAGGGGAAAGCGCTTTCCTATAACAACATTGCCGATACCGATGCGGCGCTGGAATGTGTGAAAGAATTTGCCGAACCAGCCTGTGTGATCGTCAAGCACGCTAATCCGTGCGGCGTTGCCGTAGGCGCTAACATTCTTGAAGCCTACGAGCGTGCTTACAAGACTGACCCAACTTCTGCTTTCGGCGGCATCATCGCCTTTAACCGCGAGTTGGATGCAACCACGGCTAAAGCCATCATCAGCCGTCAGTTCGTTGAAGTGATCATCGCCCCTTCCGTAAGTGAAGAAGCGCTGGCGCTGACCGCGACCAAGCAAAACGTTCGCGTGTTGATCTGCGGTGAGTGGCAAGGTCGCGAGAAAGCTCTCGACTTCAAACGTGTCAATGGCGGCCTGCTGGTTCAGGATCGTGACCTGGGTATGGTTGAAGCTGCCGATCTGCGTGTGGTAACCACTCGTCAACCGACCGAACAAGAGCTGACTGATGCGCTGTTCTGCTGGAAAGTGGCCAAATTCGTTAAATCTAACGCTATCGTTTATGCGCGTGACAAAATGACTATCGGCATCGGCGCTGGCCAGATGAGCCGCGTTTACTCTGCGAAAATTGCCGGTATCAAAGCCGCCGACGAAGGTCTGGAAGTGGCCGGTTCTGTGATGGCCTCTGATGCCTTCTTCCCGTTCCGTGACGGTATCGACGCCGCGGCCGCGGTTGGCATCACCTGCGTTATCCAGCCGGGTGGTTCAATGCGCGATAACGAAGTGATTGAAGCCGCCAACGAGCACGGCATCGCGATGGTGTTCACCGGCATGCGTCACTTCCGCCATTAATCCCTATTTCTTCGCGGGTGCCCTTAGCGCCCGCCTATTCGGAGTCATCGAATGAACATTTTAATTATCGGCAATGGCGGACGTGAACACGCGTTGGCCTGGAAAGCGTCGCAGTCTCCTCTGGCAGACAAAATCTTCGTCGCTCCTGGTAATGCAGGCACCGCGCTCGAGCCATTGCTGGAAAACGTGAACATCGCCGCAACCGACGTTGCTGGCCTGCTGGCGTTTGCCCAGAGCAATAACATCGGCCTGACCATTGTCGGCCCTGAAGCTCCGCTGGTTATTGGCGTGGTTGACGCCTTCCGCGCTGCCGGTCTGAAAATCTTCGGCCCTACTCAGGCGGCTGCACAGCTTGAAGGTTCTAAAGCCTTCACCAAGGATTTCCTGGCACGCCACGCGATCCCCAGCGCCGACTACCAGAACTTTACCGAAATCGATCCTGCGCTGGCTTACCTGCGCAGCAAAGGTGCGCCAATCGTTATCAAAGCAGACGGTCTGGCCGCGGGTAAAGGCGTTATCGTTGCGATGACACTTGAAGAAGCCGAAGCCGCCGTGCACGACATGCTGGCAGGCAACGCTTTTGGTGATGCAGGCCATCGAATTGTTATCGAAGAGTTCCTCGATGGCGAAGAGGCGAGCTTCATCGTCATGGTTGACGGCGAAAACGTTGTGCCAATGGCGACCAGCCAGGATCACAAACGCGTTGGCGATGCCGATACCGGCCCTAATACCGGCGGCATGGGTGCATATTCCCCGGCTCCGGTGGTTACCGATGAAATCCACCAGCGCGTAATGGATCAGGTTATCTGGCCAACCGTGCGCGGCATGGCGGCAGAAGGCAACGTTTACACTGGTTTCCTGTATGCCGGGCTGATGATTTCTGCTGACGGACAACCCAAGGTTATCGAATTCAACTGCCGTTTCGGTGACCCGGAAACTCAGCCTATTATGCTGCGCCTGCGTTCTGATCTGGTTGAACTGTGCCTGGCTGGTGCAGAAGGCCGTCTGGATCAGGTCACGTCCGAGTGGGATCCACGTCCTTCTCTGGGCGTAGTGCTGGCAGCAGGGGGTTACCCTGGCGATTACACCAACGGTGAAGTGATCCACGGCCTG
>CAWUIY010000435.1:0-3066 GCA_963922555.1 uncultured Serratia sp.
CGCCGCTATAATGTCGCGTCTTATTTTTCCGGAATGGTTTCGGGACTTCCTCGATAACTGAGCCAGGCACCTGCTTAGTGCGTCCCGGTTCGGGGTTGACCGAGCACTTTGATTTTTTTGAGGTAACAAGATGCAAGTTTCTGTTGAAACCACTCAAGGCCTTGGTCGCCGTATCGCTATTACTGTTCCTGCTGAAAGCATTGAAAAAGCAGTGAAAAGCGAACTGGCAAAAGCGTCTAAAACTGTACGTATCGACGGCTTCCGCAAGGGCAAAGTACCACACCACATCATCGAACAGCGCTATGGCGCAAGCGTTCGTCAGGACGTTTTAGGTGACCTGATGCAGCGCAGCTTTGTTGATGCAATCATCAAAGAAAAAATCAACCCAGCTGGCGCACCGAACTACGTTCCAGGCGAATACAAGCAGGGCGAAGATTTCAACTTCACCGTTGAGTTCGAAGTTTACCCAGAAGTTGAACTGAAAGATCTGGAAAACATCGAAGTTGAAAAGCCAGTGGTTGAAGTTAAAGACGCTGACGTTGACACCATGCTGGAAACCCTGCGCAAGCAACAGGCTGACTGGAAAGAATCTGAAGCAGCTGTTGAAGCAGAAGATCGCGTGACCGTTGATTTCTCCGGTTCTATCGACGGTGAAGAATTCGAAGGCGGCAAAGCCTCTGATTTCGTACTGGCTATGGGCCAGGGCCGCATGATCCCAGGTTTCGAAGAAGGTCTGGTCGGTCACAAAGCTGGTGAAGAATTCACCATTGACGTTAACTTCCCAGAAGATTACCACGCTGAAAACCTGAAAGGTAAAGAAGCCAAGTTCGCTATCGTTCTGAAGAAAGTTGAAACTCGCGTTCTGCCAGAACTGACTGAAGAATTCATCAAGCGTTTCGGCGTGGCTGATGGTTCTGTTGACGGTCTGCGTGCTGAAGTGCGTAAAAACATGGATCGTGAGCTGAAAGGCGCGGTGCGTAACCGCATCAAGACTCAGGCGATTGAAGGTCTGGTTAAAGCTAACGAAATCGACGTACCAGCTGCCCTGATCGACAGCGAAGTTGACGTTCTGCGTCAGCAGGCTGCACAGCGTTTCGGTGGCAACGAGAAGCAAGCCCTGGAACTGCCACGTGAGCTGTTCGAAGAGCAAGCTAAACGTCGCGTAGTTGTTGGTCTGCTGCTGGGCGAAGTCATCAGCCAGCACGAGCTGAAAGCTGATGAAGATCGCGTTAAAGCGCTGATCGAAGAAATGGCTTCCGCTTACGAAGATCCATCAGAAGTTATCGAGTTCTACAGCAAAAACAAAGAGCTGATGAACAACATGCGTAACGTCGCGCTGGAAGAACAAGCCGTCGAAACCCTGCTGTCCAAAGCAAAAGTGACTGAAAAAGCCACTACCTTTACCGAACTGATGAACCAGACCACTCAGGCTTAATTGTTCTGGGAGTTATCCGCTGGTTCTTAATGAGCCAGCCGGGTAAGGTCTTAAAAGCCCGTAGTTCGCGCTACGGGCTTTTTTATTTTACCTATTCTGGCTTTGAGCTGGTTTTTTCGATCCTGACTGCTCTATATTTAAGGGACATTGCGCTATATTTATCAGAGTGATAACCGAAATAAGCCTGTCAGTACAATAAGTGAGCTATTTGCTGGCTTAATGGTTAAGGTAAGCAAAAGAATTGACCGTGAGGCTTGAAATCTTGCGCTCTCTCCCCAATTGTCTAGTGCTACAAGGGTAGCTTTGCTGTTAGCTTCTGACTGATAACCACCGTCAGCCGTGTATGTGGCGACTTGGCCGCTTGAGCATAGTCATCATCGCTTATCTCAAGTAGAATCGGTTTCAACTCGCGCTAAAGAGAATTCTATTAGGAGACGGTTATGTCATACAGTGGTGAAAGAGAACAATTTGCGCCAAACATGGCCTTAGTACCGATGGTTGTAGAGCAGACTTCACGCGGTGAGCGCTCTTACGATATTTTTTCCCGCCTGTTAAAGGAACGTATCATCTTCCTGACTGGTCAGGTCGAAGACCATATGGCTAACCTGATTGTGGCCCAGATGCTGTTTCTGGAAGCCGAAAACCCGGAGAAAGATATTTACCTATATATCAACTCCCCGGGCGGTGTGATCACCGCAGGGATGTCTATCTATGACACCATGCAATTCATCAAGCCGGATGTCAGCACCATCTGTATGGGCCAGGCCTGTTCAATGGGCTCATTCCTGCTGACCGCGGGTGCTAAAGGTAAACGTTACGCGCTGCCAAACTCACGCGTGATGATTCACCAGCCGTTGGGTGGTTTCCAGGGCCAGGCGACCGATATCGACATCCACGCCAGAGAGATCCTGAAAGTGAAACACCGCATGAACACGCTGATGGCGCAACATACGGGCAAGTCTCTCGAAGAAATAGAGCGTGACACTGAGCGAGATCGTTTCCTGTCAGCCAACGAAGCTGTAGAGTATGGCTTAGTGGATAAAGTAATGACTCATCGCGGCGAACTCTAACCGGCATTTTCCAGCTGGCGCGATAGTCTATAGTTAAACTCATACCGGCGTTTTTTGTGCGGCGGCGAGAAATCGCCGCCCGATGCTTTACCTCAGGCACAAGATATGAGTGAATTGTTCAATAGACATCAGCATGTGTGCGTCAGTAAGTGACATGTCTGTTGGGTTAAATGGTCGTACCGCCGTGAGTTGTCCGCGGGACAGAGATTAAAGAAGAGGTTTACTGATGACAGATAAGCGCAAAGACGGTTCAGGAAAGCTGCTGTACTGCTCTTTTTGCGGCAAAAGCCAGCATGAAGTGCGCAAGCTGATTGCCGGGCCGTCAGTGTATATCTGCGATGAATGTGTCGATTTATGTAATGACATTATTCGCGAAGAGATTAAAGAGGTCGCACCGCATCGCGAGCGCAGCGCGTTGCCGACTCCGCACGAAATCCGTGAACACCTCGATGACTATGTTATCGGCCAGGAACCTGCGAAGAAAGTTCTGGCGGTTGCGGTTTATAACCACTACAAGCGCTTGCGCAATGGCGATACCAGCAATGGTATTGAACTTGGCAA
>CAWUIY010000436.1:0-3066 GCA_963922555.1 uncultured Serratia sp.
ATTGGGCGGGATTTATTCTAAAGGCGAAGACTGGAGCTCCTATGTCGTCAGCGATGGCCTGTTGATTACCGGTCAGAACCCAGGCTCCTCGGCCGCAACCGCAGCCCAGCTGATTAAACAGCTCACTAACTAATAGATTGCCCTTTAGCACTTTCAGGCAGGCGGATCCATCGACGTCCGGTTAAAACGGTAAGCACGACGATGGTGAAGCCTGCCGCAAGATGCATAGCAAAATCAAGGCTGTGCAGATGGGTATCGTGGCAAAGTGAAAGTAGCATCGATGACATAAACGCAATACCGCAGCCCGCAAGTGCCAGACTCTTTTGCGGATAGAGAGAGCGTGAACGGTACAACACGGCAATTGAAATCGCGATCATCGGCAGGCTGGCAGACAGCATAAACAGATAACAGTGTAGCCCTTCTCCAAATTTGCCCACCCCGCCGTGCTCCGCCGAGAAAGAAGTATTCAGCAGATTGATAACCAGCCAGGCAACTGCAAGCAGCGTTGCCCACCTTAATCCTATTGGCTTTCGCCCCGCGATGCTGAGATTAAAGGCTGCGGCAATCGCGGTCGCGCCAATAATAAATGACAGTAATAAAGTCAGGATTGCCGGTAGCGATCCTGGCTGCGACCAGTCGGTGAACCTATTGTGCAGCGACCAACTGGTCAGTGTCCCACAGGGTAGCACTGCAACTAACCACGCGGCAACGCGCCAGCCTGTAGGCCAGATGCGTTTAACCGGCCGCGCCGATTCGCTGAGTTTGTCGATTAGTGGGTCATGACTTCTCATGAATACCCCTTCCATATTTGCGCAGGCTAAGCATTGCGCGATGCAATAATGATTTAACCGCCGAAACGGACAGATTGTTCTCTTCGGCAGCCTGCACCAGACTTTGTTCCCGCAGGTGCACGGACTCGACCATTTCGCGCTGACGCTGAGGCAAAATCCCCAAATAACCGGTTAATTCCTGCTGCGGATCGTGCTCGGACACGCCGTGGTTGGCAGGATGATTAAACACCGCTTCCTCATCCTGTATTTCCTGTCGGCGTCCATGCTGGCGAAGTGCGTCAATCGCCCTGGCTGAGCTGATAGCCGCGACCCAAGGCAGGATTGGACGCTCGGGATCGTAGGTGTGCCGCACACGATGAATCGTGATTAACGTTTCCTGAATCACGTCTTCAATAAGCACTTCATCGCGGATTTTTTGGCGCACGAAAGCCCGGATGGCAGGAACCATCGCTTTTAGCAGTTGGTTATAGGCGTCTCTATCACCAGCCTGCGCGCGTGCCATCATTGCAGGCCATTGCAACGCGCGGGCGTCAGTTTCCTTCATCGCCTGTCCTGATAAACCTCAAGTGTTGCTTTGCGCTCAATTTATGGACATACCACAATGAAATAAGGTTTATTAATCAATGTATTTACGTTTTTTTCTCAGGTTCAGATGCGTGATCCAGCGCACTGATCACAATCCCCGGCGTCAGCACCTGTGGCAATACCACCGGCTTGCCGCCGTCCGCTGGATAAACCACGTAGAGTGGTAAACCGCCGCGCCCGAAATCACTCAAAGCCTGTTCAACATCGGGATTATATTTGGTCGAATCGGCGATCATATAAATGGTATTAGTGCGTGCCATGGCAGCCTTAACGGCCTGAGTCGACAGCGACGTGCGCTCGTTTACCTGACAGGTAATACACCAGGAGGCGGTAAAGTCGACGAAGATCGGCTTACCTTGTCCTTTAATAGCATCAACGTTTTGTGGTGACCAGGCCACAGCCGCTGCGGCTTCACTCGCCTCTGCTGCATCTGCACCACCCGAGGTAGTTTTAAGATTTACCAGCGGCGGCACAATTAATAGCGCGAATACCAGGGTCGCGATATGCAATGCCCAGTGTCGTCTTCCCATCATACGGCGTTTTTGCGCCATGCCATACAGCCAGGCCGCAAAACTCAGCAAGATACAACAGGCAAGGATAGCGGCAAGCGCTATCGAACCGCCCTGACGTTCAAGCACCCAAATAAGCCACGCAACCGCACCCAGCATAGGAAAGGCCAGACCGTGTTTCAGCGTCACCATCCAGGCACCCGGTGCAGGCAGCACGCGAGCTAATACCGGGAAAAACGAAATCAGGGTAAAGGGTGCCGCAAAGCCAATGGCCAGCGAGATAAAAATAACCAGGCTAACTACAGGGGGTTGAGTCAGCGCATAGCCGATCGCGCTGGCCATAAATGGCGCGCTACAAGGCGTGGCGACCACAATCGCCAAGGCTCCCGTCAGCGCAGATCCCGTTAATCCCCCGCGATCGCCACCGACTTCGCCGACTTTCTGCACCGAGAGACCGACCTCAAACAATCCACAAAGATTGAGCGCCGAGGCCAGCATCACAAGTATAAGCACCGCAATCACCACCGGTGACTGCAGTTGAAAACCCCAGCCGACTGCCGCTCCGCCCGAGCGCGCCAACAGCAACACGCCCGCCAGAATGAACATGGTCACCACGACACCGACCAAAAACGCCATGCCTTCGGCTCTGGCCTTGGCAGGCTTGTCGTGATGGCGGATCAGACTCAATGCCTTGAGTGAAATTACCGGGAACACGCAGGGCATCAGATTGAGAATAATACCGCCAAGGAAGGCGGCGGCAATGGCAGTCAGCATAATGAACCTTTCTTAATCAAACGGTTAAGCGGGATTGGCCTGACGATATTTTTTCACTGCGTCCAGCGCTTTTTGAATATGCGCATCTGGGTTCTTGTCGGTGTAGCTGAGCAGGATTTTGCCGTCTGGGGCAATCACGTAAGAGGTGCGATCGGACAGGGTATTGCCTTTGGCCTGCATGGTATTTTTATACTCTGCCGCCACTTTTGCACCAGGGTCTGCGGCGACGGTAAATTTATCGCGGCACTCAAGCTGGGAGAATTTGGCAATCTGGTCAACGTTACCGGCAGTCACACCAATCACCGTGGCACCCTGCTTCTGGAAATCGGCAGTAGCTTCGGCGAAATCGTGAGCTTCGATGGTACAACCGGCGCTAAAAGCAGCGGGGAAGAAATACAAAACGACCG
>CAWUIY010000437.1:0-3051 GCA_963922555.1 uncultured Serratia sp.
TCTCTACTGGAGCCTAATAAAGTAATGATGTATATGCATGATTATGTATGGCTTCTTCGGCCATAGGGCTGAGAAAGTTGTTCTAATCTTTTAGGAAGGTTTAATATAGCAGGGCCATCAGGTGGCTCTGCTTTGATTGCTTGATGCTTTTTTAACCAAGCCCGACCAAATAGAGCACACAGTTGTCGACGATTCCATCGTACTCGCACTTCTGAATGATATCTTGATGCAATCACTGCTTAGGCATTGATTGATGCGATAAATAGTTTGATCCCATGAAGCATTTTCGACTTTTACCAGTATTCGCCTTAAAAATCGGCCTGGTAGTGGCATTTTACGCCTTAATTTAATTTCGTTTAATATTATTAAAATCAACAACTTAATTTGAAATTAGTTAACTATTGATGGCGATTTGAAATCAGAATCGGATAAAAAACAAACACTCGTGTTCACTGGAATTTTGGCCGCATTAGTCACCATGGCGCCATGGTGCTCGAACTTCCGAATGATATCTTGATGAAATACTCGCCCAATAATTATTGATACGGCAGATAGGTTACTTCCATGAAGCATTTTCGACCGGCACTGTTACCCCAAAAATTCCGACCTGACGAATTTGTCTGTGATGCGCTTGAAACTCAAGCCACTCATGCATCCACGCTGAAGAGAAAAGCTATTTATTCGGTCGAAAGAGTGCCCACGCGTAAAAATTTCCCCACAACTTGCCGCCATAGCCTTCCTCGCAGCTTACCTCTCTCTACTGGAGCCTAATAAAATAATATGCGCATACTCATGATTATCGATGGCTTACCGGGCGGTGGAGCTGAGAAAGTGGTTTTGACTCTTGCGGGAGGTTTAATTCAGCAAGGCCATCAGGTGGCGCTGCTCTCATTACGCGACGTGTGTTCTTACGCCATTCCGGCGCAGCTTGAATACAAAGTGGTTAACGATGATTGCCGCACTCCCTGGCGCAAGCTCAACGAGTTATCTCGACGAGCGAAGCAGTTAGATGAATGTTTCAAAGAGTTAGAACGCTCCGGGCCAGCATTTGATTTAATCATCTCTAATCTGCATAAAACTGATCGTATCGTCAGTAAAAGCGCACTCTATTCCGATAACCGCCTGTGGTTCTGCATTCACGGTGTCTTGTCATCCACCTATCTGGGTCACAGAAAAGGGCTGAATCGTTGGTTTAAAAAGCAAAAGATGGCGTCGGTATATCAGAACAAAAATATTGTTTCTGTCTCCGAATTTGCCGGAAAAGACTTGCTAACGGATATGGGGGTACGCGCCAGGCATCTGGAAGTTATCAATAATCCCTTCGATTTAGAACACACCAGAGAATTAGCCGCGGCCGAATGTGATTTAGCAGGCACGCCTTATTTGATCCACGTTGCACGCTTTCACGTGCAGAAAAGGCATGATAGGTTGCTGAAAGCCTATGCGAAAACCGGCCTCACAGCGCCGTTAGTACTGCTCGGCACCGGGCCTGAAGAAAAAATCGCCGAAGTCAAAACGCTGGCGGAAAGCCTGGGCATTACTGAAAGGGTTATATTCCTGGGATTCCAGAAAAACCCGTTTCCTTATATCAAGAACGCCAAATTGCTGGTCATGAGTTCGGACAGCGAGGGCTTTGGCAACGTTCTGGCAGAAGCGCTAATTTTGAATACGCCGGTAGCCAGCACGCGCTGCCCGGGTGGCCCAGAGGAGATCCTAATCGGAGATTTGGCTCGCGGCCTTTCTGAGATTAACGTCGACTCGTTAGCCGAGACCATCGTGGATATTTACAATAACCCACCGGTTATCGATGCAAAAACGTTGTCCCGTTTTGAATTACAGACAATCTGTAAGCAATATGCGGCATTGGCTGGCATCAGTGCCGATCAATAATGATGGCTTTCACTCAGCTTAAAATTTAGAATTCGGCCTTTACCCTTAGATTTTACGGATATTATGTTACAAACGCTGTATACCGTTCTTCTTTACCTCATCCAGCCGCTGATCTGGATTCGTCTCTGGATGCGTGGTCGGAAAGCACCGCTCTATCGCAAAAGATGGGCTGAGCGCTATGGATTTTGCAAAGGTAAGGTCGTGGCGGACGGCATTATGCTGCATTCCGTTTCTGTGGGTGAAACACTGGCCGCGGTTCCGTTGGTCAGAGCGCTGCGTCATCGCTATCCTTCCTTGCCGATCACCGTCACCACCATGACGCCAACCGGCTCGGAACGTGCCGTTTCTGCCTTCGGCAAAGACGTCAGTCACGTTTACCTGCCCTATGACTTGCCCGGTTCTATCGAGCGTTTCCTCGATCAGGTTCGCCCTAAGTTGGTGATTATCATGGAAACGGAGCTATGGCCAAACCTGATTTCCGCTCTGCATCAGCGAGATATTCCGTTGGTAATCGCCAACGCGCGCCTGTCTGCCCGCTCGGCTAAAGGTTATGCCAAAGTCGGTAAATTTATTCAGGGCATAATGAAAAAAATCACCCTGATTGCCGCGCAAAATGCCGAAGACGGCGAGCGATTTATCTCTCTTGGATTGAAACGCTCTCACCTCGCAGTGACCGGCAGCCTGAAATTTGATATTTCAGTGACCCCTGAACTCGCCGCTCGCGCATTGACCTTACGCAGCCAATGGGCCTCGCGTCGTCAGGTGTGGATTGCAACCAGTACCCACGACGGTGAAGAGGCTATACTGCTCGAAGCGCATAAAGAGTTGCTGAAAACTTTCCCTAATTTGCTGCTCATTCTGGTGCCACGCCATCCAGAACGCTTCCCGGTTGCCTGTGACTTAACCCAAAAAGCGGGTCTGACCTATATTAAACGCAGCAGCGGTGAAGTTCCTTCGGCGCAAACTCAGGTCGTGATCGGCGATACCATGGGCGAACTGATGCTGCTGTACGGAATTGCCGATGTCGCTTTCGTGGGCGGCAGTCTGGTTGAACGAGGCGGGCATAATCCGCTGGAAGCTGCAGCCCACGCTATTCCCGTGCTGATGGGGCCGCACACTTTCAATTTCAAAGACATCTGCGCCAAGCTGGCACAGGCAGAT
>CAWUIY010000438.1:0-3040 GCA_963922555.1 uncultured Serratia sp.
GATGCACCTGGAACTGGCCTTTCAGCAGGTCTTTGGCGATACCGTTGTAATCCCACAGATAACGAGCCGCTTCCCACAGTGCCGGATTGCCCAGCGCCGGAGAGGCCTTGGTATTGAAGTACAGGAAATACAGTGAAGCATAAGGCACGGCCAGAGGCTTAACGCCCGGCTTGCCTTGCAGGCTACCCATCTGGTCCGCGCCTAAATTACGCGCGATATCGGCATCGCCCTGCTCGATCAGCAGACTACGCGCGGCAGCATCGGGAACGTTTTTAATCAACACGGTTGGGATCTTCGGTGCGCCCTCTGGCGAGCCTGGATTGGCCTGCAAAACCAACACCTGATGCGGAATATAGGTACGGATTTTGTAAGGGCCGCTACCGGCGGAGTGGTCGCTCAACCACTGGTGGCCGAGGTCGTCGCCCTTGGCATTCTGCGCCACCAGTTTGGAATCGACAATCGATGAAACCGGCGCTGAAAGCAGGCTCAATACAAAGTTCGGGCTGACATTTTCAGTCCAGCTAACCTTCACATGCTCTGCATCTACCTTGGTCAGGAACCCGTCGACGTTTTTCGCATTCCAGCCGAGTTGGGTCAGAATAAACGAAGGCTCCAGATTGAGTTTCACCACCCGCGACAGAGAGAAAATAATGTCGTCGGCAGTCAGCGGATTGCCGCTGGCGAAGGTGGCTTTGGGATTCAGGGTAAAGGTCAGGCTCTTGCCATCACTGCCCGCCTGCCATGAGGAGGCCAGTACCGGTTTAAGATCGATCGGATTATTAGGGTCGGACTGCACCAGACGCTGATAAATGTTATTAAACGCCTGTACGGTAGTCAGTTCAAAACCCTGCGCCGGGTCAAAGCTTGAGGCATCATCCAGAGACTGGGCAATGACCAATGTATTGGCTGGTGTAGCCGCCTGTACGGTAAATGTTGCAGCAATAGCGGCAAAAAGAACAGAAGGAATCAATTTCATTATATGTGCTCTTCAAAATAGCGGAATTGCTAATGATTTCGCGAGTGTATGGTAGTTATGAACACACAATAAAGTCATTCGAGGTCTATGGTTATGCAAAATTTGCATAAATGAATTCAAACGGTTATAAGTTGTGCAAAACGGTCATCACACTGTCATATCTCAATACTCGTGCTAATACTTAACAGGAAAGTTAGCGCCAGGAGATCCCGCCTATTCTTGCTTAATGCTATTGGGCTGTTCTAATTCCTGAACTCTCGCAGCGTCTATGGCTGCAAGAGGGTTGTATCCCACCCCATAGTCAACAAAGTATTCTTCCCCTGCGGCAATCTCTCGGGTTGTGATATAGGCCATAAGTCGAGAATTTACCTGAACTGCCGCAACATTATTTTCGGCCAGCAACGGCTTGTCAGGCAGTTTACCCGTATTAATATTGCGCAAGATATTGCCAACTTTAAAGGCATCGACGCTGAATTTGGTAGATTTTGTTGCCCATGAATAAGTGAAACTATTAACGCTACCGTTAGTTCGCACGGCTTTTTCTGCGGCGGCTAGGTCTAAAAATTGTCCCGCGTAAAAACCTAGCACGGTATAAGCGGGAACCGGACTGATACCGGGATTAAAAACACCGACGCCAAGATTTATGATTTCATCTTGGTTGTATGATAGATAGTGTGACCCTGCATTTTTCATCAAACGATCCATTCGCTCGCCCTGCTGAGTTTCTGCGATTATTTGCTGATACATTTCATTGATAATCATGAACTTAAGCATAGTGCGCTTTTTGATCGGCATACCCTCAAACACTGCATTCATGCTGCCCCAATTTGTCACTGTCACTTTGAGATCTTCAACCTCGGCATGAGAATCAAGGCCTAACACATTGAAAGTCCGGCTTTGCATCGGGTTATCAGGGTGGCAGCAAATAGGCAGGTTATTATCAATGACTGCTTTTTCTTTTAATTTCGGTTCAGGAATAACACGGGAATCGACTTCATTTCCCGAATCGTCCAGAGTTATCTCAAGTATTCCTTTTACCGGTTCGCTGGTTTCCATTTTTATTACTGTAGAAGATTCTACAGACGTCTTCACCGATTTTTGCTCTCTGCGAAGCTTGCATTTTATTCTGGTTATCTCCGGTGATAATGTTCTAAGTTCAATGTTGGCATGTTCGCAAAATTGCGCTTTTGTGACCCCATGCTGTTTAAACAAATTCTGATTACACAACCATGCAAAGGCGCTGTTGTAAATATTCCCTCGAGATTTGTGCTGCTCGACAATACTTTCTATGAGTTTTTCCTTATTATTATTAATTTGTAATATGATAGGAAAGATACGATTGCTTTCGAAGGCTTTTAAATCATCCCCCCCGGTGCTGGCACTTTTATTAACAGAACTGCGGTTCCAGGCATCGTAAACAATGCCACTCAACAACTGATTTTGTCGAGCTGTGAGCTTACTCATAGGCTCTGCCCTGTTCTGAACTTTACTTAGTGGTTTCTTTACAAACTTATATTGACGAATTGACCGAGAATTATTCGGCGTTGATTGTTGATTGGCAGATATATCACGAACTGACAGTGAAGTGGGAACTTTAGTGTTCTGGCTAACATTGCCTTTATGTTTTGAAATAAAATGATAACCCCCCTCTTCCTGCGACACTGCATTACTGGTATAAACCGCTTTCTCTGCAGCACCTATTATAGAAAAATCGCTCATCTTTATTCCATCCTGATTTAATTAAAATCCATAAAATTAACAGCTTGCATAAAATTGAAATAAATTTCATTTTAATTAGCTGAAAAGTTAAAACCAATTATTAATTTATCAGGCAACCCGTTATGAGTCACATCCCATATGAAAAACAACAGGCTTGATTCAATGTGCATAATTCTTATTTATTAAAGGAGAACATGCTCTCCTTTAAAAAAATCCAGCGGAGACCCAATCGAAAAAAACCGGAAGCCAAAGGAGTTCCGGTTGATTAAGTTGAGGGTAAATATAGCCGTTGCGGCATTTTCAGGGACTACACCCTAGATTATCTGGATATCAGAGGAAGGGTTT
>CAWUIY010000439.1:0-3027 GCA_963922555.1 uncultured Serratia sp.
ATTGCCGCCTTTGGGGAATAAACCTATTAACTCAGCAGCGAAAAACCAAACGCTTATGCTGCCTTTTTACCAGGCCCCCCATGTCGGTACACATCATCGCCCCCACGATAGCGCCCAGCAACACCGCGTTGGCAGTACCCAAAGACTGCAACCAGGCGGTCAGGCCAAGCATGATCTTGGCCACTGGCGTGCCGACCACATAAATCATGATTAATCCGGTGATCAGGCTGGCAATCAGCGGAATAATCAGTATCGGCTTAAGCGCTTCCATACTCTGCGGCAGGCGCAGCTTGTTGCTGATAAATTTGGCGACATAACCGGCCAGGAAACCGGCAATAATCCCGCCGATAAAGCCAGCGCCGGTGCTCACAGCCAGCATACCGCCAATCAGACCCGGTGTCAGACCAGGGCGGTCAGCAATCGAGAAGGCAATAAAGCCTGCCAGTACCGGCACCATCAGCGCAAAGGCCGAAGCACCACCGATCTGCATCAGCGCCGCAGCCAGCGTACCTTTCACTTCAAAGGCTTTGATACCGAAAACAAATGACAGCGCGATACACAGGCCGCCCGCGACTACCATTGGCAACATGTAAGACACGCCGGTCAACAGGTGACGGTAAGGGCCGCTGCCGGTTTCTTTTTTCTTCCCGGCAGACGCCTGCCCCTGCTTTTTAGGCTCGAACAGTTCGGCCTCAACCAGCGCCTTGTCCAGCTCCTGTTTGGTCTTTTTCAGTGCCAGACCTGTTGAGGTGCGGTACATCTGCTTACCGGCAAATTTCTCGAGATCGACTTCGATGTCGGCAGCCACGATCACCAGATCGGCAGCCGCAACCTCTTCAGGAGTAATAGCGTTGCCAGCACCCACAGAACCACGGGTCTCGACTTTCACCCACCAGCCACGTTTTTTGGCTTCAGTTTCAATCGCTTCGGCAGCCATAAAGGTGTGAGCGACACCGGTCGGGCAAGCGGTTACCGCCACGATACGTTTAGGTCCCGCAGCCGCTGGAGCCGTCGCAGAAGCCGGAGCTGCTGTTGCCTGAGCCGGTGCCTGATAAGTTTTGGCATCGGTGGCTGCCTGTTGCACGAAAGCATCGGGCGCGCGAACGGCATCAGCCAAAGAGCCAAGGTAAACATTTTTGCCGTTCAGCCCGGCATCCGCAGGCACGGAATCGCCCACGGCCAGAACAATTTCAGCTTCAGAGGGGGAAGTAACAATCTGGTGGCCGGCTTTAACTGCGGCAGCTGCAAGCATCTCTCTTGCGATCTGCGCACTCGCCTGTCCAATGTTTTTATCTACTATCAGCAGCGTCTTCATTCTTGCTCTCCTGCTGTCAATTAAAAGGTTTCAGATCAACACGTGCCATCATCGCCGCTAACTGCGGGCGATCTTTGACACCAACATTGCTTTGGCTCACGGCAAGCGCGGCGACGGCGGTGGCCAGACGCAGCGTGTGCTCGCTTGATTCACGCATCAGCAAACCATAAATCAGACCGCCGACCATCGAGTCACCGGCACCCACGGTGCTGACCACTTCACAGGCTGGCGGCTTGGCAATCCACGCGCCCGAAGCGTTTACCCACAGTGCGCCTTCAGCGCCCAGAGAGATCACGACGTGAGCAATGCCCTGATCGCGCAAGGCATGTGCCGCGTCAACAACGTCGCTTAAGTCGTTAAACTTGCGTCCGGCCCAGATTTCCAGCTCGCGACGATTAGGTTTGACCAGCCACGGTGCAGCTTTCAGTCCCGCCACCAGCGCTTCACGGCTGCTGTCAAAAATGATGCACGGACATTGGCTGCGCAGTCGGGTCATCCAGTCGGTAAATGCCTGTGGATCGACACCTGCCGGAAGACTTCCGCACACCGCCACCATATCGAACTGACCCAGCCAGCTCAGAGAATCATTAACAAAACGCTCCCAGTCCTGGGGCGTGACTTCAAAGCCAGAGAAGTTAAAATCACTCACTTCGCCATCTTTTTCGGTCAATTTTACGTTGATGCGTGTGCGGCCTTCGACCACCTGAAAACGGTTGGCGATACCCAGGCTGCTGAACAGATGCTGAAAACCATCCTGATTCTCTTTACCCAGAAAGCCACCGACGGTGACGTCGATACCCAGGTCTTTAAGCACCTTGGCAACGTTGATCCCTTTTCCGGCAGCGTGAAGTCCGGCAGTCTGTACCAGATTGACTTCGCCGCGTTCAATTTCCGGGCAATATCCCACCAGGTCGTAAGCAGGATTTAAGGTGATTGTGGCAACTCGACGACTCATGCGCCCTCCCCCAGGCCTTCGGCAATCGCTTCGCCGATAGATTTCAGTGCAATTTCAGCATCTTCACCACTGGCAGTGAAGCGCAGGTGATGACCTTTTTTCACGCCCAGCGCCACGACTTTCATCAGGCTGCGGCCGTTGGCAGGTTTACCGCTGCCGTCCAGATTAGTAACGGTAATTTCACTGTTGAATTTCTTGATACAGTTAACCAGCGCAGTGCCTGGACGAGCGTGCAGACCGTGCTCGTTGCGAATGACATATTCTGCGCTCAGCACTTCGCTTTGTTCTTCAACTTCGCTGGTCAGCAGTGCCAAAACGCCAACGGCATCGGCGGTCAGCAGGCGTTCAGCCTTGCCCGCTCTTAGCAGGTCGCCAAGATAGCCCAGCAGCTCGACAGGTTTGTCGTCAGCAACGGCGACAGTAATCAACAGCGCAACTTTTTCGCCTTCATTATCGAAAGCCGTTGCCGGGCGACTCACGGTTGCCGCGCTGGCAAGGTTGCCATGCAGGGCATCGCTCAGCCAGATGCCCTGTCCCAGGCTCAGCGGTTTGGTGCTGATAACTTCGCTGACGAAAGCAGTGTCTACCGCGCCAATTTGCTGTAGACGGCCGGCATTCAAGGCTTGCAGAGTGATCAAACTGTCTGCTGCGACGTCCACGGAAATCAGCTGAGAGTCAAAACGGAATTCGGCTGCAGTTTTTTCGCCCATTAACAGGCTGCGTAATTCCTCGGCAGAATCCGTTTTCGCAAGCTGTT
>CAWUIY010000440.1:0-3001 GCA_963922555.1 uncultured Serratia sp.
GATTCAGCATCCTTAGCGCCAGACCCGGTAAAGTTTCGCAACACGGCAATTATTGAGATCTACACTGCACCTACTTACGGCTGGCGCGGTTTGTTTGCAGTACATCCATGGATTATTTTAAAAAGAGCAGGCGAAACGCAATACACCCGCTATGACGTGATTGGCTGGGGCAGCGGCGATGTCGTCCGCCAAAATTATGCTATTCCAGACGGTTACTGGTTTGGTTCCAGGCCGCGCATTTTGGTTGACCGTCGCGGTCCAGAAGCTGAGGCAATGATCCCTGAAATTGAGGCGGCAATTAAAAGCTACCCATTCCCGCAGACATACCATGCTTATCCGGGGCCAAACAGTAATACTTTTATGGCGCATATCGGCCGCGCGGTTCCCGAGCTTGGCTTAGATATGCCTTCAAATGCTATCGGCAAAGATTACCGTCCGCTAACACGCCCAATAGGATTACCGCCATCTGGTCGAGGTTTCCAGATTTCTTTACTTGGGTTGTTAGGTTTCACTGTGGGATCGCAGGAAGGTCTGGAATTAAACATTCTAGGATTAAACCTTGGCGTTGAATTCAAATCACCGGCATTGCGTTTGCCGTTTATTGGACGCGTTGGTTATGACAGCCATCAGGGCGTCGCCGTGAAGGATATCTAAAGTTGATGGGGCATTGAAAGATGGCCCAGAATTTTATTAGCTTATTGGCGATGTACAGGTTCATTCACCAGACGCAATTTGGGATTGATACGCACTGATGGGTAAGGGGATGAAAAACTCAAGCGGCACGTTATAAAAGGAAGCCGCTGAGTTCAAAGGATAACCCAACATCCAATTTAACATAATATACATTATGCGCACCAAGGTATCGATACGTGGATTCTGATGTTTTAGTCTCACTCATGGGCAATATCGTTTCTCGTCGGCCTTACCTAGGTGCACCTAATTTAACGTTTTCTTCGTTTAGTTTTTTACCAGGCACAAATCCTTATGCCTAGCCATTCACTGTCAATCCACTGTCATTTTACTCCGCTATGATGATGCGCTTCAGGCAACTTACCCGTCCCAACAGCTCACGGAGTTTGGTTCTGGGCGTAGCATCACCTGGTACAACTTCGTACTAACATAGTCAATAAATCAAATATTATCTCCGCCCAGTCTTCACAAGCAGTTAACCATATGTCATCAGACAATGTTTGATCTTATGTTTTAGCAGTATTTTCAAGCTTTGTATCAACATCATCACGACGGCTGAGGTGTCTATTTAAAGAATTATAGACTCTTTTCACGCGAAGTATTTTTTCACCTACTTCGAACATTAATTTGTTTCCGGATATCATACCGGCTTTCTCAGCATCGTTTCCCATTGGCTCTTTTGAGACGTAATTATTGGGGTTTTTCTGTTTTGAATGTGCACTCACTTTCCATTTATAGGCTTTTACACGGATGTTTAATTCATTTGCGATTATCTGAGCATTAGAGTATTTCCCCCCAAATCCACCATAACAGCTTTCAAGTTCTAATCTTATTATCGGCTTTTCACCTAAGAGGGTTACGATGTTATTGGCTGTTTGAACTCCACTATAATGACCGGTATTACCAAAAAAACCATGAGATCTTAATTTATATATTTTCGTATTTTTACCAACTTCATGAAAAGAAGCGTCCGTGCCAAATATTTTTTCTACCTCTGACACGCTTTTTACTATTTTTTCCCTCTGTGAAAAATCATTCAAATCAGACTCAAGATTGTGCCCAGCAGCGCTGTTCGACTGTCTTAGTGCCGCTTGCTTCGGTTTTGAAAACTCCGCCTCATTTGCAGATGCCCCCGTACTGTTTCCTGAAGAACTAGGCGCCTGTTTGCCATTATTGCTTTTGTTCTGATGCGACTTTACTTTTTTGTCATCTTTTTGAGCATATTTCAGCATAATGATATGTCCTGTGAGTTTTAATACTATTATTTTTTTACGTATTAATAAAATAGCCAAATATAAGCAAGGTAAACAGGCGGAAGAATTCCAATCATTTTTTTACTGACAATCTTTAAAATATTTATTAACGTTTTCTTCGTATAGTTTATTTACCAGGCACAAATCCTTATGCCTAACCTTTCACTGTCAATCCACTGTCATTTTACTCCGCTATGATGATGCGCTTCAGGCAACTTACCCGTCCCAACATCTCCCGGAGTTCTAATGTCACTAGCCGTTGTTGTGCCCGCTAAACTTGAGCAGACCGTTATCGATACCAGCGTGCGTATGCGTGATACTCACATTGGCCAACAGTGTGAAATTCTCGCTCACAGTTATCTCGAATATTGCTCGCTCGGCGATTTCTCCTATGTTGGCGAGCATTGTTGCATTGCTGATACAGAAATCGGCCGTTTCACGGCTATTGCTAATCAGGTACGCATCGGCGCGCCTAACCATCCGATGGATCGCGCTTCTCAGCATCGTTTTACTTATTGCCCTGAATATTATGATCCTGCTGCCAAACGAGATGCGGGGTTCTTTGCCTCGCGCCGAGAAGATCGCGTGGTAATTGGAAATGATGTCTGGATTGGTCACGGGGTGATTGTCTTACCTGGCGTGACGATTGGTGATGGCGCGGTTCTGGCGGCTGGTGCTGTCGTGACTAAAGATGTTGCCCCCTACACTATCGTCGGCGGCGTCCCGGCAAAGGTACTACGCGCCCGTTTTGATCCTGAGACAGCCGCCAGTTTGCAGCAGATAGCCTGGTGGAATTGGCCGCTGGATAAGCTGATCGCAAATCTGGCTGATTTTCAGTCAGACAATATCGAGCAATTTTGCAAGCGTCATGGTCAATAAAAAACCCCGGTGAATCATGCCGGGGTTCTTTATATCGCAACAGACAATAACGCTTAAGATGCTTACAAGCTTGGTGCGGTAGGAACCGTATCAGTCGAAGGCGTTGTTGTGGTGGTTGACGTCGACGGAGTCGTCGTTGATGAAGAAGTGCTTGTCGACGTTGAAGCAGTAGTGGATGA
>CAWUIY010000441.1:0-2985 GCA_963922555.1 uncultured Serratia sp.
GCATGCGCAGACTTCAACGCGGGAGACATCCATGCTGGCATCCCCGTCACAGTCCCACTCGACTCGCAGCGGTTGGCCATTATCGTCTTTCGCCTGAATATAGCGATCATACCAGGCCGCCTGGCCCTGCATCTTTTCAACGACAATGAGTTTATCACCCGCGTAGATTCTGGCCGTGGCGTTAGCCGCGACTTTCTCGCCGGCAACCAGTTTATGCAGATGATGAATTGAGAGTTTGATACGTTCCACGACGGCTCCTAAGGCTTGCAAAGAGTATTTTATCATTTCTTTGCGCACTTTTCATTGCATAGTACATAACCAACAGTTTATCAGAGCCATCGGGAAAGAGTCATAGCGGTAATCGGACCTGAAGCACTTTTATCAGAGAATTATTAGGCAATTTGTACAATTTGTGATGCAGGTAGCTTTGTTGGGTATTGACGGTCGAGATCGTAAACATCATAGAAATCAATTGCGCCTTTATTCTTAACGATATCTTGCACGTGGGATTTGAATTTTCCATCCAAAGTGCTGCTTTCGAGCAAGGTATTCACTGCTTGCGGAGAAATTTCACGGCTGAAAAACCATTCGCCGTTATAGCAGACACGTAAATCAAGCACGCCTATGTCTTCATAGCGATAAATCGGCTTGATTTCTAGCAGCAGCATCGCGGCCATAAAGATAAGAAAAACAGTAAAACCGGCAAACCATCCCAGCCCCATATACGGTGAAACGTACATCACGATCCCCACGGCGATATACCCGATAAACATCGCCAGGCACAACCAGGGATGGTTAATAAAGAACTCGCTGTTAAGACGAACTTTACCATCTCGCCCTTCGGCGCGGTTAATGCGCTCTATCTCACTATTCAGAATACTTTTAACGACATCCATTGATAACCTCACTACAGTCAGGACTATACTGCAATTTGATAGCAGAATTTTATCACGCTGACTGTTATATGACGTAGAGCAGTTCGCAAGGTTTAATCGGCTATCTGTTATAGGATTACGCGCAGTTATCACTTAACTCACTGAAGATGAGGAATGCATTGTGGCATTTATGATCCTGGAAAAACCTGCAAAATTTGTTGCCAGCCACCGCGTTGTCGGACCTTATGAAACGACTATCAAGCAAGGATTCTCGACCCTGACGCCTTGGGCTGAGGCCAATGAACTCACGGAAGGAGAATGGCTGACCATCTTTTGGGATAACCCGAATACTACCGCACCCGAAGCCTGCCGCGCAGACCCCTCTGTGAGCGTAAATGAGGATTTCAAACTGGATAACCACAGCGAGGGAATAACGCTACAGACCTTGCCAGCCGGGACCTACGCGGCATTTCATACTACCGTTGATGACGATAATTTTGCTCAGGCCTGGAATGATTTTTATAACGTTCATCTTGCCAACAGCGGCTACCGCCCCGATGGCGGTGTTTGCTATGAACAGTATCTCAGCGATGGCAGAAAAACCGGGGTATTCGAAGTTGTGTTCTACCAGTCGGTAGAGAAGATCTCCGCCTTGCGTTAACCCTGGTTAATAAACAAGATTGATACCCGCCTGCTGGCAATAATCGATATATTCCTGCTGCGGCGCGGTATCAGTCACCAGTGAGGTAAATTCGTTCAATGGCCCAATAGAGGCCGGGCGTACTCGTCCAAATTTGCTGCTATCGGCCACCAGGATTTTCTCTCGAGAACGCTGCATCGCCGGATGCTTCATTACCAGCTCATCGAAATTAAAACAGCTTACGCCATATTCAAGACTGATCCCTGCTGCAGAAATAAAAGCCTTGTCCGGTAAGGTATTATTTAGCTCATTGCTGCTATGCCCAAAAGGAATAAAGATGTTGTTACTGGCGCGATACTTCCCTCCGCACATCATGACCTCACAGTTTGGCTTGTCCTGCAGGGCTAAAAAGGTATTGAGCGAATAGCAGATTGCGCTGAAAACGCGCTCATCAGGGATATGTTCGATGATATAAGGCGTGGTGGTGCCGCAGTCAAAGAATACCAAATCGTCATCGTTGATTAACTGCGCGGCTAGTCTTCCTAAATGCTGCTTTTCCGCTACCTGGCGCGATTTCTGCTCGCTTACAAAATAATGGGTCGCGGGACTGTTCCTGGGATCGATAACGATATACCCGCCGAGCAGAATAAGCGGAGAAGCTGCGCCGTTAAGATCGCGACGCACGGTCATCTCTGATACATCGAGTAATGCCGCCGCCTCTTTCAGGTGGATCTTGTCGCTTTTCTTCAAGGCAAGCAACAGTCTTTGCAGCCGATCTTCACGCTTGTTTTCCATCATTTATTATTCCCGGAGGTAAAATTCAGTACGGCCATGTCTCTGACTAAATAGATAATATCACTGAATTTGTAGCAGTGTGAGTCGCCCGCCAAATACGGCACCGGTATCGATATAGTATTGATTGCCATAGTGGGTTATTTCTTTTACCGGCGTGTGGCCGAAATAGAATCGATCGGCACCGGATATTGTCGATATATTTCCGGCTGCTGATTCGTTGATCCGCTCACGATTCCATATCACCGAGTAGGCATCCACCGACTGGCCACTGATGTACCTGTCAAGCGGGTAATCAGCATGGGCCACAACAAGATGTTGACCATTTTGTACTTTTAATTCAATTATATGCGGCAATTTATCGGCCAGCATTATCAGCTCGCGAGTGCGCGCTTCTGCCTTGGCTGATAGTTTGAAAAACCAGTCACCGCCGTTTCTAAGCCAGCGTTCAACATTCAGGCCCTGTAGGGCATCGATGGCCATCTGCTCATGGTTACCGCGTACGCAAACAAACCACGGTTGCTCAATCAATGCCAGGCATGCCGGGCTGTCTTGGCCGCGATCAATAAGATCTCCAACCGAAACAAGGAGATCTTGATGCCTGGAAAAAGCCTGAGACTCGAGCGCCTGATTTAGCTGTGTCAGGCAACCGTGAATATCACCGAGGACAAATATCTT
>CAWUIY010000442.1:0-2959 GCA_963922555.1 uncultured Serratia sp.
GGTGGTACAAAAAACTACGGGTAATGCTTCTATTATTTGCCATAAATGGGCAAATGCAAAAAGGGGCCGTAGCCCCTTCGCGTGTTACTTAGATACGGTACCGCTTTGATTCAGCGCGGCCTGCATCACTGCCACCATCGCGTCGTTTTGCGACTGGCTCAGAACATGTCCTTTAGGATCAATGAACTGCAAGCTACTGCGGTTGTTCAGATCACCGAGCTGAAGTTTATATTCTCCATCTGGCAGCCCTGGATCTTTTGCACCCAGAGAATCCCAGCCATCGCTGCTCAGCGGTGAGTATTTCGCTGTCAGAGTACCCTGCGGACGGCTGCTGTCGGTCACTTTCATGCCCGCTTTCGCCAGCGCTGTTGGCAGACGTTCCCATACATTGCCGTAAGGAGCACGAATGACCAGTACCGGCAGGCCGGTATCATCTGCACCGCTCTGCACGTCGATTTCACCGAGTTTGCGGTTGTCCAGACGGTTTTGCTGATCTTGTTGCAGCTGACTCAGACCGGAGGTGATGGAGTTCAGCATCTGGCTGGTGTAACGCTGTTGCTCAGCGGGAGAGGTTACTGCCACATCCTTCTGACGCAATTCCAGCGTTTTCACTGTCAATGCACTCTGGTAACCCTGGTTGGTCACGCTAATCTGATAACGCCCCTGATACTGGAAGTCTTCATCTTTGCGGTTCCACTGCACCATATCGGTAGTCAGAGACTGGTTGGCATCGTCACGGCTGGCGATCTTGTAGCCGTTTTTCTGCACGATGGTCACGACGTTAGCCCACAGGCCCGAAGTTTGTGCCAGCAGCACGGTGCCGGTGTCAGCGCTGTATTGCGCGCGCGAACCGTCAACCAGAGCCAGCGGCTGTAGCGGTGGACGAATGTCCAAAGCCTTGCCCAGTGCGCCTTTAGTGGTGCTCGGCGGAACATCGTAGGTTCCGTTTTCCAGCGGCAGAATCATACCGTTTGGAGTCTGAAGCTCTTTCAACGGCGCAGCCTGAAGATAATCTTCGTTGCCGTTTATCTCGCGTTTGAAATGCGAATCATTAGAACAGGCCGCGAGCAGCATAATCAGGGAAAGACCCATAACCTTTGCTACAGTCGACTTTTGAAAACGTGGTTTTGTTAATGAGTAGGTCATCAAATATCCCTAAAAGTGTTATCCCCTTGGTACTTAACGCAACCGCGCCAACTACTCGGGTTATAGCAAACCGGCCTTGTGTAGTGCTTCTTCCACTATCGGACGAGCAGCATCGGTCAGCGGCGTCATTGGCAGACGCACTGTATCGGTTGCTATCAATCCCAGAGCCTTGCAGGCCCATTTCACAGGGATTGGGTTTGCTTCTACAAACAGATGCTGATGCAACGGCATCAAGCGCTGATTTAAACGGCGCGCTTCGGCAAATTTGCCTTCCGCTGCCAGACGGCAAAGCTCAACCATTTCAGCAGCCGCAATGTTGGCGGTCACTGAAATAACGCCTTTGCCTCCCAGTTGCATGAAGTCCAGGCCGCTGAAGTCATCACCACTCAGCAAAATGAAATCTTCATCATCAACCAGCACTTGGATCTGGCTAACGCGACTTAAGTTCCCTGTTGCCTCTTTACAAGCAACAATATTTTTTATTTTTGCTAAACGCGCGATGGTCGCAGGCAGCATGTCGCAGCCGGTACGAGAAGGTACGTTGTAGAGAATTTGTGGTAGCGCAGTGCTTTCGGCAATGGCTTTAAAATGCTGGTACAGGCCTTCCTGAGTCGGACGGTTGTAGTAAGGCGTCACCGTCAGACAGCCTACAACGCCGGAATTCTCAAAGCGTTGAGTCAACGCGATGGCTTCAGCGGTGGCATTGGCGCCGGTACCGGCAATAACCGGAATGCGGCCATCGGCCAGCTCCAGCGTTTGTAGAACAACGTCAGCATGCTCATCATGGTTCAGGGTTGCAGACTCACCGGTCGTGCCTACGGAAACGATCGCCGCAGTACCGCTGGATACATGATAATCAATCAGTTTTTTGAGACTCGCGCGATCGACGGCACCTTTGTCGTCCATCGGCGTAACCAGTGCAACAATACTTCCCGTAAACATTGACCTTCCCCTCCACAAACAGGTGACTCATGGTACTTTTGACACATGGGCAAAGCAAGTAAACAACGTGTCGTAAGCGTCTGCCAGACGGTTTTTTTTCTGTTTGCAGGCAATTTTGTGGCCTGAACCATTTTTTACTCAGCCGCGCTTTTTCTTCGGCAGCGCGTTTTTACAGTTGAAATGGTTTTTCTGTTTGCGATAGTTTTCATGTCTGCGATAGTAAGTCTTACAACAGGGCATGACAGGAAGAGCTATTTTGTCACAACCACAACAACATTATTTGGTTATCACCGCGCTGGGTGCCGATCGTCCCGGTATCGTGAATACCATTACCCGTCAGGTCAGCAGCTGCGGTTGTAATATTGAAGACAGCCGCCTTGCCATGCTTGGCGAGGAATTCACTTTTATCATGCTCCTCTCAGGCAGCTGGAATGCCATCACGCTTATCGAGTCGACGCTGCCGCAAAAAGGCGCTGAGCTTGAACTGCTGATCGTGATGAAACGAACCAGTGCGTCGGAGCGACCGCCGATGCCCGCCACCGTCTGGGTAAAGGTTGACGTGAAAGATTCTCCTCATCTTATTGAACGCTTTACCAATTTATTCCACACACATCAGATGAACATTGCCGAACTGGCGTCAAAAACTACGCCTGCTGATGGCGCTAAAGAAGCGCAATTGTCAATTCAGATCACCGCTCATAGCCCGGCTAACACCGACGCGGCAATTATTGAGCAGGCGTTTCATCAGCTCTGTACAGAATTGAATGCACAGGGCAGTATTAACGTCATTACATCGACCCAATAACGTTTAACAGCCTGCAGATAAACCTCAGCATTGAGAATATGATGGAGAACAAAATGAGCCCACTGA
>CAWUIY010000443.1:0-2943 GCA_963922555.1 uncultured Serratia sp.
CTAAAGACATATCAGGTGAAGAAACTCCGCAATGTGGAGATCACCGTCTGCTGCATGACGTTACTCATGTTATAGAACAGCGGCAACTGTACCAGCTTGTGGCTCTCTTCGGTGGTGTACACGTCCTCACCGCAGAAGTAACCAAACTTGCGACCTGCGATAGAAGAATGCAAAGGAATGTAATGGAACACGGTGAGGATCTCGGCCTCTTTCATATAGTCGATCAGGGCGTCGCGTTTGGCGCTGTCTTTGAACTTGATATAGAACATGTGCGCATTGTGTACGCAGCCTGGCGCAATAGTCGGTAACACCAGATCGCCGCTGTCTTGCAACGGTTTAAGCGCCTTGTAATAGGCATTCCATAGCGTCAGGCGTTTTTGATTAATCTGCTGTGCGGCTTCGAGTTGCGCCCAAAGATAGGCGGCCTGCAAATCGGCCATCAAATAGCTGGAGCCGATATCGCGCCAGGTATATTTGTCGACCTGCCCACGAAAAAACTGACTGCGATTGGTGCCCTTCTCGCGAATAATCTCGGCCCGCTCTACCAACTCGGGGCTGTTGATCAGCGTCGCACCGCCTTCGCCACCGGCGGTGTAATTTTTAGTTTCATGGAAACTGAAACAGCCTATGTGGCCGATGGTGCCCAACGCGCGCCCTTTATAGGTCGACATCACGCCCTGGGCCGCGTCTTCGACGACAAACAGCTTATGTTTTTCGGCCAACGCCATGATCGTGTCCATCTCACAGGCCACGCCCGCATAATGTACCGGCACAATCGCCCGCGTTTTCTCGGTGATAGCCGCTTCAATCAGCGTTTCGTCGATGTTCATGGTATCCGGGCGGATATCGACAAACACGATGGTCGCACCGCGCAGCACAAAGGCGTTGGCGGTGGAAACAAAGGTGTAGCTCGGCATGATCACTTCATCGCCGGGCTTGATATCCAGCAGAATGGCGGCCATCTCCAGCGAGGCTGTGCAGGAAGGCGTCAGTAACACCTTGGGACTGCGGAAGTTCTTTTCAAACCACTGCTGGCAGCGGCGGGTAAAGCCACCATCGCCGCACAGCTTGCCGCTGCCCATAGCAGCCTGCATATAGTCTAGCTCGGTGCCGACAATCGGCGGAGAGTTAAATGGGATCATAAATTACCTGTACAACCAGTAAGCTGAATGAGACAGCACGCCACCGCAGGCGCGATATAGATTCAGCGCCGCAATATTGCCTGTTTGCGTGGCAACCTTAAGTTGCCCGATTCCTTGTGCAAGGCACCAGCTCTGCGCGGCTTTCATCAGTTGCTTGCCGATACCACGGCCGGTGACCTGTGGTTGGACCGCCAATAGCCCAATCCTCGCGACATCCTGTTCGAGCGGACGCAGCGTGACAAATCCCAGCAGTTGCCCGTCGTGGTCATTGAGCGTCAGGCAATGTGTGTCAAAGGTGCCCAGAATGGCCTTTTCTGCCCAAAGCGCATAAAAACGCCCGGAATCATGAGGTTGATACCATGGCGCGCGAAAACGGCTAAGCTGAAAGGCGCTTCCTGCAAGCTGAGTCACGCGAGAAAGGTCATGTCGGGTCGCCAACTGATACGCTTCCTCTTGCGCCTCGGTTTCACTAAGAGTCAGAGAATATTCAATTTCTCCCTCTACCATGCGAAAGCCCAGATGATATAGGCCGTCGATAACCTCGCTTTGTTCGGCAGGGACTTTCACCTGCACCAACGGATACGCAGCAAGATCGCTGCGCTGCAAAATCGGTCCTGCAGAATCTAGCGTCAGTTTAGCGCTGGGGCGGGAGAAAAAATCGCTTTCCCATTGCAAATACTCGAGTGTTCCACGGATAAGATTATCGTTCATTTTGTCTCCAAGCCTCGAAGTCACGCAACGACGAACCTTACGCCATTGGCCAGAGTTAACCACTACAGCGTTTGGCTTAAGTGAGGCTTAACGCCACACGCCTTTAGTATCAACCACCCACTGTTGTGCGACCTGTTGGCCAGATATCTGTTTAAATACAGAATGATCGACCAGCATCACTACCACGTCGGCCTGCTGCAATGCCACATCAAGCGGCTGCAACCGGGCCTTGTTTTCCAGCGCCGGGGGTAATGCGTTGACGTGCGGCTCCACGACCCAGGTTTCACCTGCGTGCCAGTCTGCAATGAGCTCGGCAACGTGTACCGCCGGGCTTTCTCGCAGATCGTCGATATCAGGTTTAAACGCCAGCCCGAAGCAGGCGATCCTGATCTCGCTGGCGCGTTTACCGGTCGCGGTCAGACAATCTGCGACTGCCGCTTTAACTTTATCCACCACCCAAAAAGGCTTGCTGTCGTTAACCACTCGCGCGGTATGAATCAGCCGAGCCAAATCAGGGTGCTGCGACACGATAAACCAGGGGTCGACGGCGATACAGTGGCCGCCTACGCCGGGGCCAGGCTGCAAGATATTGACCCGAGGATGGCGATTAGCCAGACGAATCAGTTCCCAGACATTGATATCCTGCGCATCGCAAATCAGCGACAGCTCGTTGGCAAAGGCGATATTGACATCCCGGAAGCTATTTTCTGTCAGCTTACACATCTCGGCCGTGCGGCTGTTGGTCACTACGCATTCTCCTTCGAGGAAAATACGGTAAAGATCGCTGGCGCGCTTTGAGCATTGCTCGGTCATGCCGCCTATCACACGATCGTTCTTGATCAGTTCGACCATGACCTTGCCCGGCAGAACACGCTCTGGGCAGTAAGCGATATTGACGTCCGGAGCCGTGTTTGCAGCCGCCAAAACCGTTTCCGGTTGCGGAAATTGCAGGTCTGGACGCAAATCAGCCAGCCATTTCGCCATTTGTTCGGTAGCGCCCACTGGCGAAGTTGATTCCAGAATAATCAGATCGCCTTTTTTTAATACCGGCGCCAGCGCGGTCACCGCTTTTTCGACAAAGGTCATATCC
>CAWUIY010000444.1:0-2931 GCA_963922555.1 uncultured Serratia sp.
TACTTTCATAATGAATACTCGCAGCAGATAAAAATGTTCCCTTCATCATTTCGATGCAGGGCATGTTGGACACGGCCTCGATCAATGCGGCATAGTCTATCATGGCTAAAGAGAAGAAATAATGCGTTTGCTGCCCGCAACCGAGGCCAGCCGCAACGGATGAAGTGACTGATAAGGTAGGGAATCATGTCTGGGATCGATTTTAAAACGAAATTCAACTTCCAACGTCCCTTTAGTCCACTGCTTGAAGCCGCCGACGAATATGACGTCATTCGCCAGTTTGAGAGCGATCGCGGAAGGATAATTAATTCCGCGGCGATTCGCCGCTTACAGCAAAAAACGCAGGTCTTTCCACTGGAGAAAAACGCGGCAGTGCGCAGTCGCCTGACCCATTCCATGGAGGTGCAGCAGGTCGGAAGGCACATTGCCAAAGAGGTGCTACACCGCCTGCGCAAAGACGGCGGGCTGGAAAAGCTTGGCCTGAGTGAATCTACTGAACCCTTCGAAAGCGTGGTAGAAATGGCCTGCCTGATGCATGACATTGGCAATCCGCCCTTTGGTCATTTTGGGGAGTCGGCGATTAACAACTGGTTTGCCAAACGCATGGATATCGCCAGCCTGAAAAGCGGCAGCACGGCGTTTGAAAACTGTAGCCTGAATTTTTTACGCCTTGATACCCATGACGATGCCCTGGATCAGCTACGCAAAAAGGTCCGCTATGACCTATGCCATTTCGACGGTAATGCTCAGGCCATTCGATTGGTCTTTACCCTGTTGAAGCTCAACCTTACCTTCAGCCAGACTGCCTGCATTCTGAAATACACTCGCCCGGCCTATTGGTCTGAAGAACTGCCAGAATCCTTTGATTACCTGATGAAAAAACCGGGGTTCTATCTCTCGGAAGAGCCATTTATCAGCCTGATGCGCGAAAAGCTGCAGTTAGGCGAGTTCAGCCGGTTCCCGCTGACCTACATCATGGAGGCGGCGGATGACATTTCTTACTGTATTGCCGATCTCGAAGACGCCGTAGAAAAAAATATTTTCACCGTTGAGCAGCTTTATCGACATCTTAAAAAGCAGTGGGGAGAGATAGCGCCAAACGATTTGTTCGAAAGCGTGGTCGAGGTCGCCTATCAAAAAATGGATCGCGCCAAAACCTTCCGTAACCCGGTGGATTATTTCTTTATGGAGCTGCGGGTGCAAACGGTGAAGCAGTTAGTCCCCCATGCCGCTAAACGATTTATAAGTAATTTATCGTCAATATATTCAGGAACCTTCAACCAGGCCCTGCTGGAGGATGACAGCCAGCCTAATCGGCTGCTCGAAATATATAAAAGCGTGGCGCGAAAGCATGTTTTCAACCACTATGAAGTGGAGGAATTGGAATTGCAGGGGTATCGAGTCATTAGCGGACTATTGGATATTTATAGTCCTCTGCTTGATATGCCGTTGGCAGAGTTTACCCATCTGGTAGAGAAGGACGATCATCGCGGCTATCTTATTGAAACCAGACTGTTTCATAAGCTCTCTTCCAAGCATCGTCTGGCCTACAATGAAGCAATAGCCAAATTGAAAAATTGCTCTTCTCCAGAAAAGCAGGTGAGCGAATATTATTATCGCGCACGAATGATTCAGGACTATATCAGCGGCATGACAGATCTTTATGCTTATGACGAATATCGCAGGCTGATGGCTGCAGAATAATCAGGTGTTGAAACGTTGAATTTAAGTGAAATTATTTACCCAAAGCACTGATTAAAAAGTATGCTTTTGTAAATATCGACAATACTTTTTTACTATTGTGAGTTCGACGGAGATGAACTTCGGGTTATTAATAAAATCTCAATTTACGACTTCCTGGCAAGGTGGCAAAACTTGTCGCCACCACATAATTTAAAGAGATTTCTTCTGATGAAAAAAACTACTCTATTCTTGAGCGCCCTGGCGTTAAGTGTTGGTATGGCTGTTGCGCCTGTTTCATCGGCATTGGCTGCAGAGACTGCTTCTTCAAGTACCACTCAAGTGCCAAGCTTGGCACCGATGCTGGAAAAAGTCATGCCTTCGGTGGTAAGTATCAACATCGACGGCAGCGCTCCAGTGAAAACGCCTCGCATGGGCCAACAGTTCCAGCAGTTCTTTGGTGAAAACTCACCGCTTTGCCAGGATGGGTCTCCCTTCCAGAATTCCCCGGTCTGCCAGCAGGGCGGGCAGGGCGACGACGGCGACGACGACGGTCAGCAGCAGGCTCCGACCAAACAGGCCTTCCAGGCTCTGGGCTCCGGCGTAATTATTGATGCCGCTAAAGGTTATGTCGTCACCAACAACCACGTGGTTGAAAACGCCAATAAGATTACCGTGCAGCTTAACGACGGACGTCGCTTTACCGCAAAAGTGATCGGCAAAGATCCCCAGTCTGATATCGCCGTTATCCAGCTGATCGATGCCAAAAACCTGACGGCGATTAAATTTGCCGACTCCGAGCAGCTGCGCGTGGGTGACTATACGGTGGCAATCGGTAACCCGTATGGCCTGGGCGAAACCGCCACCTCGGGTATCGTGTCTGCGCTGGGCCGTAGCGGTTTAAATATCGAAAACTACGAAAACTTTATCCAGACCGATGCTGCAATTAACCGCGGTAACTCCGGCGGTGCGCTGGTTAACCTCAACGGCGAACTGATCGGTATGAACACCGCGATTCTGGCACCGGACGGCGGGAACATCGGTATCGGCTTCGCTATTCCGAGCAACATGGTGCAAAACCTGGCTAAACAAATGATCGAATACGGTCAGGTTAAGCGCGGTGAGTTGGGTATCATGGGTACCGAACTGAACTCCGAGCTGGCTAAAGCGATGAAAGTCGACGCCCAGCGCGGCGCGTTCATCAGCCAGGTTCTGCCGAAGTCTGCGGCTGAAAAAGCCGGCCTGAAGGCG
>CAWUIY010000445.1:0-2917 GCA_963922555.1 uncultured Serratia sp.
ATAAATCTCAAGACTGCCAGAAGATAGGTGGTTGTACCAACTCAGCCTTTCTCGCCCTCATTCCCAAAGAGAAAGGAGCAAACTCTTTCAACAAATTTCGTCCAATTTACTTATGCAATATTGGGTACAAAGTGATAACCAAAGTGATAGCTAACATGTTGAAAAGAATTCTCCCTAAAATCATCCTAGATAATCAAGGTGGATTTATTCAGGGCAAGCAGATGGTCATGATCGGTTATTCCGACTCCGCGAAGGACGCTGGCGTAATGGCCGCTTCATGGGCGCAATACCGTGCGCAGGACGCGCTGATCAAAACCTGCGAAAAAGCCGGTGTACTGCTGACCCTGTTCCACGGCCGTGGCGGCTCCATTGGTCGTGGCGGCGCACCTGCTCACGCGGCGCTGCTTTCTCAGCCTCCGGGCAGCCTGAAAGGTGGCCTGCGCGTAACTGAGCAAGGCGAAATGATCCGCTTCAAATACGGTTTGCCGGAAGTCACTATCAGCAGTCTGGCGCTGTATACCGGTGCGATCCTTGAAGCTAACCTGCTACCGCCTCCAGAACCAAAAAAGGCCTGGGTTGAGGTGATGGACCAGCTTTCAGAGGTTTCCTGCGACATGTACCGTGGCTACGTGCGTGAAAATAAAGATTTCGTGCCTTACTTCCGCTCGGCTACGCCTGAACAGGAGCTGGCCAAGCTGCCACTCGGCTCCCGCCCGGCCAAACGTAAAGCCAGTGGCGGCGTAGAAAGCCTGCGCGCTATACCGTGGATTTTCGCCTGGACGCAAAACCGCCTGATGCTGCCAGCATGGCTCGGTGCCGGTGCCGGTCTGCAAGCCGTTGTTGATGCCGGTAAACGCGACGTGCTCGAGTCCATGTGTCGTGACTGGCCGTTCTTTTCAACGCGCATCGGAATGCTGGAGATGGTGTTTGCCAAGGCAGATCTGTGGCTGGCGGAATATTACGATCAACGTCTGGTTAGCCAAGACCTGTGGCCATTGGGTCAGAAACTGCGTGAGCAGTTGAGCAACGATATTAAAGTCGTGCTGGCTATCTCCAACGATGACCACCTGATGGCAGACCTGCCGTGGATCGCCGAATCAATCGCGCTGCGTAACGTCTATACCGACCCGCTGAACGTCCTGCAAGCCGAGCTGTTACATCGCTCACGCCAGCTGGAAGAACAAGGCGAGCTGGATGCAAGGGTCGAGCAGGCTTTGATGGTCACCATCGCAGGTGTGGCCGCTGGGATGCGCAACACGGGCTAGTTCTCGTTATCCTTCATCTTTTGAACGGTAGCGCCGTTGGCTTCCCCTCAAAATCTTTTGGATAACTCATTTTTAGCGTTAAAAAAACCCAGCTCTCAAGGCTGGGTTTTTTAATAATGATATCGGCAAGCTGCAATTAAAAGATTGTCATCTGAAATTTCATAAACCAGTCGATGCTCTTCCGTGACCCTTCGAGACCAGAAACCTGAAAGATTATGCTTAAAGGGTTCTGGCTTCCCTTTTCCTTCAAAGGGTGTTCTCTGTGTGTTTTTAATCAGTTCATTGATCCGTTTAAGTATTTTCTTGTACGCGAGTTGCCAATAAAGATAGTCGCTCCATGAATGACTTGAAAAGGTTATTTTCATTCATCCAACTCTCTTTCAGTTCCACCGCCTGATCTTAATTCCTCTATAGAATTCATCAGATGCTTTGCATTAGCCGGTGAACGAAGGCGGCCAACGCCGCTACAGCGTTAAAGATATCACTCAAGAATACCGCGCAGATTTAGCGTTGTGGCAAGGCGGCCAACGCCGCTACAGCGTTAAAGATGCCGGTATTCCGGGGCGCACACCGAGCGTGTGACAGATGGCATAACTCATCTCGGCGCGGTTCAACGTATAGAAATGGAAGTCCTTCACCCCTTCGCGGCTGAGGATTTTTACCATGTCCATCGCGATATTGGCACCGACCATTTTGCGGGTCTCGGCGTCGTCATCCAGTCCTTCAAACATGCTGGTCATCCACCGCGGCCCGCGCACGTTGGTCATGGTAGCAAAACGTTGCAACTGCCTGAAGTTGGAAACCGGCAGAATACCCGGCACAATTTCGACATCAATCCCGGCCGACGCACAACGGTCACGGAAACGCAGATAGCTCTCTACGTCAAAAAAGAACTGAGTAATCGCACGGTTGGCACCGGCATCGATTTTACGCTTCAAATTGATCAGATCAGACTGCGCACTTTTGGCTTCCGGGTGAACCTCCGGGTAAGCCGCAACAGAGATATCAAAATCGCCAACGCCCTTCAGCAGATGAACCAGATCGGTTGCATACATATCCGGCTTGCCGCTGTTGGCTGGCAAATCACCGCGCAACGCAACAATGTGACGAATTCCACTTTGCCAGTAATCTTGCGCGATTTGGCGAAGTTCATCTGGTGACGCATCAACACAGGTCAGATGCGGCGCAGCCTCAAGGCCGGTGCGCTCTTTAATGCCTTTAATGATGCTGTGAGTGCGATCACGCTCACCTGAGTTTGCACCGTAGGTGACTGAAACGAATTTAGGCTTGAGGCTACTGAGGCGGTCAATAGATTTCCACAACGTGTCTTCCATTTCGCTGGTACGCGGCGGGAAAAACTCAAAAGAAACCTGAATCTGACCCTGTAATTCGGCCAGGTTCTGGTTCAACGCTTCGCGCTGGTTGGCGTGGAAAAAACTCATAAGATCCGTACCTCGTGCATCACTTCGTTTTGGTTATCGATTCATCTGATAAGCGTCCAGACGTCTAAACGTATAGATGTAAAATGCGGCATTTTGGTCAAAGAGTCAACAGCAAATTAATTACGGGCGATGATTAATATTCAATCAAATTGAGAGAATTTCAAGTTGGCAGGAAAGATGAAATTACCCCCTGCGGCGAGGATCCGCAGG
>CAWUIY010000446.1:0-2892 GCA_963922555.1 uncultured Serratia sp.
GTTGGCTGGAGTATCTCAAGTTTTATAATTCAGTTGTGTCTGCTAGCTTAAAGGGTGATAAGTTTGAATTTAACGTTGCCGGTTCTTCGGATGGTAAAGAAAAGATTGAGGAAAAGGATTTTGAAAATAAAATCACATCATCTAAATTATTCAAAAACATTGCCTATTCCGTAAAGAATCCTGGGGTTGTTGCCAAAAACGCTTTGAAGGCCATCAAATCCCTGAATCAATCATTAGGGTATTATGAGTTGCAGCACTACTTCGAAAACGGCGGTGGAGCTTGTTATGTATATTTTTATTCAGGGGCTGAGACCGCGTCAGATATGGATTTCAATTCTCTTTCTAATTTTATTTCTACCTTTCCAGACATTACTTTGATTGTATTGAGTGCCAGTACTACAACTAATAATCTTGCGTTTAGTGCGGTAGGCGATTTAATGTCGCAATCCACTGGCCATTCTGCACCTTTATTCTGCCTGGTTGGCGGAGACAAAAAAGATAGAGCATCATATTCTACTAGTGAAGCTAAGCAAACCGCAGCTTATTATCCATATCTAAAAACATCCTATCTTCAAAGCTTTGTCCCTGATTTGGATAGTATACAAATCGATAGTTTTAAGCATTACACCTGGGAAATAGGTGCTCCTGCAGCATTTAGTCCTCCCCTGGACGACAGCGCCAACGGTAATCTGGGATATCAGTCTGCCAATCCAAATTTGGAAACCGATACTCCCGCTATGACCGAGCTTGAATGGGAGATTAAAATGTCTGACGCTGAAAAGGCGTTAGCAGAACTTGCCGATTCGAAAAACCGTGATCCCGTCGCCGGGGAGTCTGCTTTTGATCAGCAACAGTACGATCTGAAAACGATCGAAGCCAAAAAGTTATTACAGGAACTCGCCGACTCGAAGCCGAAATCTGAAGATCAGTTGAAAGAAGACTTCTTACCCGCAGAACATGAAAAAGAGGCTCGACTTTCTGCAGCGCAACGCTTACAGGCTGAAATTGCTGTAATCGGCAAAATCATATCTGACGCAGCAAAGACTACCGCACATGCTAAAGATGCGATTGCAGCCGCTGAAACGTTGAAAAAACTCCAGGCCAACGCCAAGTTGGGAGCCACTTCAGAGCCAGACACAGATCCCGCCACTGGGGCAAAAACAGCGCAACCAGAGACCGCTGAGCCGCAAAAGCAACTGATTCATATTGAAAATCAAAATGAATCAATTCAATATGCTGCTGAGGTTTCAAGTTCCGAACCCACTGCTCACTTGATTTCTGAAACAATATCCACTTTTAATGAACTACAAGCTGTGCTGCCTCAGTTAGCCAGCGAAATTGTTGCTGCCTTTAAAGCAGAAGTGGCGAGCGTGGTCGTTTCTCCGGTCGCCGCAATCGCCGGTGCCTATTGTCTGACCGACGCCCAGCGCGGTGTCTGGAAAGCACCGGCCAATGTCACACTCAGAGGCGTTACGGGTCTCTGCGATGCCGGAGGTAATGAACTCGTCGTCACCGAATCCGTAAATGCAAACCTGCTCAAAAATGGCATTAACGCTATCCGTTACTTCCCCGGCAAGGGCTTTACAGTCTGGGGTGCACGCACCATGGTCGATGACGGAGATCTGCCATGGCGCTATATTCCCGTGCGCCGCCTGTTTAACATTGCCGAGCGCGACATTAAAGAAGCCATGGCGAAAGTTGTGTTTGAGCCAAATTCGCCAACTACCTGGGAAATGTTGCGAGGCTCTATTGATGCTTATCTGCATAACCTATGGAAACAAGGCGGACTGTTTGGCGATACACCGCAGCAGGCCTACTTCGTTAAAATCGGTTTGGGAACCACCATGTCCCCGACGGATATTAACAGTGGAAAAATGATTGTTAAAGTGGGCATGGCGGCGGTTAAACCTGCTGAATTTATTATTCTTGAGTTCTCTCAGAAACAGATTTAATAACCTAATGGGGTAACCTCAATGGCTACCCTGTTCTTAAAAGAGGATTAACCATGCCTATTACTACTAGTTATCCCGGCGTATATGTAAAAGAAGATAACGCCTTATCAATGAGTATTTCGTCCGGTAGTACCTGTGTTCCACTGTTTGTTTTTGATCCATTTATTGATTCTGATGATAATAAAACAAATTATAAAAATATGCCTGAGTTTGACAAGATTATAAAAGTCGATTCTTGGTTGGATTATCTAAGTAAATTGGGTGGTTTTATTAATGAGGTAAGAGGAATACATACATCGTCTATTATTGTCGATCAACCGGGAGGTGGTAAAAAAGATCATAACAAGCTAAACGAAAGCAACTTTTTTGCCACTGAAAGCTACTATCGACAAATGAAAGCCATAGGGTATTTCCCATTGCAGATGTATTTTGAAAACGGCGGGGGAGGGTGCTATATTTATTTAACAACGCAGGCGTCTAAAATACGAGACCCAAAAGAAGATGATATTAGAAAAGTTAAACTTGATCACTACGATCCTGACCTAACAAAAATTGATTTCACCACTCTGGCTGAACAGACATTGGCATATCCCGACATTACCATTATTTCTTTGGGCGGGCATAAAGAGATTAACGATAAAGCTTATCTTGCAATTTCATCGCTACTTACCCAGGCTAATGGCCATGCCGCGCCTCTATTTTGTGTCACGGGATCCGATGACATCACGGATGCACGCAGCACTTATAATGTAGGACAACAAACTGCGGCCTATTATCCCTATTTTAATACGTCTTACACGCTTTCTCTGAATGATTTGTCTCCTAATAACATTTATTTCGAAGGTATTTCAGAGGATGGTACAAAAATTCTAGATAAAACTGCTAGTACGCTATCATCATTACTGACTAACCCAAGTCTTTCCAGGTTTGCCAGGCAGGC
>CAWUIY010000447.1:0-2888 GCA_963922555.1 uncultured Serratia sp.
TAATTTCAAGCTCTAAGTACTGATACAGGCACGGGGTTCAATGAACCTTGTGCCTTTATTTTTGGCCATCAATGCTTGCCTGAAGCGCAGCGGCATCATTCTCTAACAGTTTTCGCGGCGCTTATCCCGTTGGTTTCCCTTACTTTCTGTGTAAAGAATCTTAATCCCCTTCCCCTGAAGTTCTCGTATCTCAAGATGACGGGTATAATGGCGGGTTAAAAAACAGGCGATTAAAATTTTCTTCGCCTTACCGATATAGAGAAAACGCTCCCGTGACGGATTACCGAGTTTTAAAAAATTTCCTCCCGCTGCTGCTGTTGTGCAGTCTTTTACTGTTGCCCACCCGCAGCCAGGCATCGCTTTTTGGCGGTTCCGATACGCCGCACTTTGTGACAGTCGACCAGGCTTTTAACTTTGATTTTGCTCAGAAAGGCTCGGACTTAACGCTTAACTGGCAGATTCGTGACGGTTATTATCTTTATCGTCAAAAAATCGAGATCGTCGCCAATAACGCCACATTAGCGGCCTATATTTTGCCAAGAGGTCTGGCGCACCATGACGAATTTTTCGGTGATTCCGAGATCTATAAAAACGCGCTGAATATCGCGATCCCCCTGCGGGAAGCCAAAGCGAATGCCAGGGTGCGTGTGACCTATCAGGGTTGTGCGGCGGCAGGTTTCTGTTATCCGCCTGAGACGCGTGAAATCCCGTTGGCCGCGGTGAGCGCCAATGCGGATGCAACCACAAATACAATCACTGCCCAGGCAGCCCCCGTTAGCGTTCAGGTTACACCACAAAACACGCCGCTGCCGTTCTCGCCGCTGTGGGCACTGATTATCGGCATTGGGATTGCCTTTACCCCTTGCGTGCTGCCGATGTACCCGCTGATCTCGAGCATTATCTTGGGCCGTGAACGGCCGCACAGCCTGAAACGCATCTTCCTGCTGGCCATGCTTTATGTTCAGGGCATGGCTCTGACCTATACGCTGCTCGGTGTGGTCGTGGCGGCCGCCGGATTACAGTTTCAGGCGGCATTGCAAAGCCCCTGGGTGTTGATTGCACTGTCGGTGATGTTTATCGCGCTGGCGCTGTCGATGTTTGGCCTGTTCACCTTGCAGCTCCCCTCTTCCGTACAAACCCGTCTGGCGCTAATGAGCAATGAGCAAAAAGGCGGATCGCTGATTGGCGTGTTTGTGATGGGCGCTTTGGCAGGGCTGATTTGCTCGCCTTGCACTACCGCGCCGCTCAGCGCTATTCTGCTTTATATCGCGCAGAGCGGAAATCCGTGGGCAGGTGCGGGTACGCTATATCTTTATGCGTTGGGCATGGGGATCCCGCTGATTGCCGCTACGATGTTTGGCAATCGACTATTGCCCCGCAGTGGCCCCTGGATGCATTACGTTAAAGAAGGCTTTGGATTTGTCATTCTGGCGCTGCCGGTATTCCTGCTGGAAAGAATTTTGGGTGATACCTGGGGGCTGCGACTGTGGAGCATTCTCGGCATTGCATTTTTCGGCTGGGCATTACAGCTAAGCCTGAAGAGTGCTCGCGGGCTGGTCAGGGTTTTGCAGTGGGTATTTTTTGCTGCAGCGCTAATTGTTAGCCGCCCGCTGCAAGACTGGGTATTTGGTTCTCCGCAGGCTAACCAGGCGGCTAATCATGGGTTAAATTTTCAGAAAATTCAGAATGTTGATCAGCTGAATGTTGCATTACAGCAGGCCCATGGCAAGCGCGTCATGCTGGATCATTACGCCGACTGGTGTGTCGCCTGCAAAGAGTTCGGCAAATACACCTTTACGGCTCCAGAAGTGCAGTCCGCATTGGCTAACACGCTGTTATTACAGGCCGATGTCACCCAAAACAGTGCTGAGCAGGCCGCGTTACTCAAACGTTTGAACGTGTTGGGACTGCCAACGATTTTGTTCTTCGGACCGGACGGCAAAGAAATCCCGCACTCTCGAGTGACGGGCTATATGGACAGCGCAGAATTTACCGAACATTTGCACAATACTCATCCTTAAACGACACTGGTATCCAGGCTGATTATCGCTAACCGGTAATAATGGCGATATCAGCATCAAGAACTGAACGTTTTCCGGCGAAGTTAAGGCTGCAAGCCATTGATAACGTCGGGGAAAGGAGGAAAAAAGAGTGCTACGTGAACAGGTATTAGATCAAACGCTTAACCTTTTAGAACAACGCGGTCTGGCAACCTTGTCGTTAGCCTCCGTCGCTGAGTTGGTTGATGTTCCTCTCAACGAGCTTACGCTTTTTTGGCCGGATGCCGAGGCGCTACTTTATGACTGCCTACGCCATCACGGCGACCAGATCGAGGTCTGGCGTCGTCAGCTATTGTTGGATGAGTCCCTGACGCCGCCGCAGAAGCTGTTGGCACGATATAAAGTTCTTAATGAACAGGTCAGGCAGCAACGCTATCCCGGCTGCCTGTTTATTGCGGCATGCAGCTTCTATCCAGATGGTGATTCGCCTATCCACCAGCTTGCCGAACAGCAAAAGCTGGCGTCATATCATTACACTCTTTCTTTACTCCAGGAGATGGGTTCTGACGACGCCGAGATGGTGGCTCAACAGATGGAGCTTATTCTTGAAGGTTGTTTGAGTCGATTGCTGGTAAAACGTCAGTTGCACGATGTTGAAGTGGCTCAACGACTGGCTGAGGACGTCTTGAATATTGCTCGCTGCCGTGAGCATGGCGCACTTTCTTAAGAGCGATAGGTATAAATTGGTACAAGAATCGTGATTTTTGTCTGAAAAGCCAGCAATCAATCAGCTTTTAAAGGAATTACTGCATAAATGCGTTGACGGCAAAGTGCCAATACGGTTTAATGCGCCCCGTTGCCCGGATAGCTCAGTCGGTAGAGCAGGGG
>CAWUIY010000448.1:0-2863 GCA_963922555.1 uncultured Serratia sp.
GTACTGCTATTTGGCGTGCTTGGATTCAACCTGTACCACCTTCAGGTGGGTATGCACTCTTTCTATCAGACTCGCTCAAATCAGAACGATATTAAAATGCTGCCGATTGCCCCGAGCCGTGGGCTGATCATGGACCGCAACGGCGTGGTTCTGGCGCAAAATATTACCCTCTATCAGATTCAGTTAATCCCCGGCAAAGTGCCTGATCTACAGGCGACGCTCAAGGCGTTGACACCGATTGTCGATCTGACGCCTGACGATCTGGCAAACTTCAAAGATGCGATGTATCACGGCCGCAAGTTTAACGAGATCCCACTCAAGCTTGCGCTAACTGATGAAGAGGTTGCTCGTTTCTCGGTCAATCAGTTCAATTTCCCTGGCGTGTCGATCAGTAGTTACCAGCAGCGCAGATATCCTTACGGTGCCGAACTGGCGCACGTCGTTGGTTATGTTTCCAAGATCAACGATCGCGATGATAAAGAGCTGTCCGCTGAAGGACTTGCCGAGAACTACGCTGCCGATCACGATATCGGCAAGCAGGGCATTGAAAAATATTACGAAAAAGAGCTGCACGGACGTACGGGTTATCAGGAAGTTGAGGTAGATAACCACGGGCACGTGGTGCGCCTGTTGACCGAAACCCCGCCGCAGGCCGGTGAAAATATCAAGTTGACCCTGGACCTTGGCCTGCAGCAGTACATTGAGCAACTGTTAAAAGGCCAGCGTGCTGCCGTTGTTGTGGTTGACCCACGCGACGGTTCAGTGCGGGCGATGGTTTCCAGTCCAAGTTATGATCCAAACCCGTTCGTTAACGGTATTTCTGGCAAGGCTTACAGTGCGTTGCTGAAAAATCCGGATCTTCCGCTGATCAACCGCGTGACGCAGGGTCTCTATCCGCCAGCCTCGACGGTTAAACCTTATATGGCGATGTCGGCGCTGTTTGCCGGGGTTATCACGCCACAGACCACTTTCTTTGGTGCGCCAACCTGGACGCTGCCGGGCACCGATCGCCATTACCGCGACTGGATGAAAACCGGCCACGGTTATCTGAATGTCACCAAGGCTATCGAAGAATCGGCGGATACCTTCTTCTATCAGGTCGCCTACGAAATGGGTATCGATCGTATCCATGAATGGTTGAGCAAGTTTGGTTATGGTAAATCTTCGGGTATCGATCTCGATGAACAGTATTACGGGAATTTACCAAGCCGCGAATGGAAGATGAAGGTCCACAAAAAAGAGTGGTATCAGGGTGATACCGTTTCGGTCGGTATCGGTCAGGGCTACTGGATCGCGACGCCAATTCAGATGGTCAAAGCGCTGACAATCTTGATTAACGACGGCAAAATCATGACGCCACACCTGCTGGATTCCATGCAACTCGGCAAAACAGTGACACCATTCAAGATGCCGCAGACCTCGCAAATTGGCGATCCAAAATCACCTTACTGGAATATTGTTAAAAACGCGATGTTCGGCATGGCCAATGCGCCAAACGGTACGGGCTATAAGCTGTTCCATACTGCGCCTTACAAAATTGCGGCAAAATCCGGTACATCTCAGGTGTTTAGCCTGCGCGAAAACCAGAATTACAACGCCAAAATGACGCCGGTTCGCCTGCGTGACCATATTTTCTATACAGCTTTTGCGCCGTTTGATCACCCTACGGTTGCGGTGGCACTGATTCTTGAAAATGGTGGTGGTGATGGCGTGGTTGCCGGACCGACGATGCGTGCCATCCTCGATCATATTTTCGTGAAAGATGATGCTACCGATTGCCAGGACGAGAAGAACAAGAGCAGTCCAGCCTGTCAGTTGACCGAACTAAAACCTGGTACTGAAGGTTACGACGAGCACTAATACTGTCTGTATTCGGCGACAGCGACGATTTCAACTGTCGCCGAATGGAGACATTTAAATCATTGATATCTAACACCTCCGTATTTAAATGACTAAAGCGTCTCCTTTTGGCGACTAAATGACGGATTTTTAAGCAAAAAATTGTCGGTTAAATTTAAATCAACCCTTATTTTTTAACTATTTATTAGATTTAAAACAATTGGTTATGGTTTTAATCCAAAAGTTGGCACGCTTCCTGCTATGTTGCATTCGGTTGCTCATTCAACTCGTTATTAATGCCTCTGCGGTTTTACCGTAATTAGCGCTCATAACTTCAGAATGACGCCGTAGAAAAGGTGCCTATCGTTCACTAAACCGATATCGTTGCTTCGGCAATCTTATCAAGCATCGAACGACACGTTGAGTGAGGCACCACCTCTTCTGCCCTGTAGACCGGCCTTCGGGATGTTTGCAGGGCAACCCCTCAGAGTTCTCTTCTTTTATTCCTTATCCGGCTCGGTTAGCATCAACAGACTGATTGAGAGCGAGATGATTTCCTTGAAAAAGCGGCGTTTATTCCCAGGGTCTCTGCGTCAGCTGGTGCTGATGGCCTTTCTGCTGGTGCTATTGCCTTTGCTGGTTCTGGCTTATCAGGCCTATGCGAGCCTGAAACACCTGAGTGAACAGGCGGCGGAAATCAACCGCACCACGATTGTTGACGCCCGCCGCAGCGAGTCAATGACCAGCATTGCGCTTGAGATGGAACGCAGCTACCGCCAATACTGCGTGCTCGATGACTCGACGCTTTCCACGCTCTATCAAAGCCAATTGCGGCAGTATTCGCAGATGCTGGATGTCCACGCGCCTATTCTTCCCGATCCACGTTATTATCAAAATCTTCACGACCTGCTGGCTCAGCTGTCCTCATTTAAATGTGAAAACAACAGCCCGGTGCCTGACGCGTCGCGCCAGCTCGAAGAATTCTCACATTCCAATGCCGAAATGGTTCAGGCCACCCGTGAAG
>CAWUIY010000449.1:0-2854 GCA_963922555.1 uncultured Serratia sp.
TCATCGGGATTCGCTCACTTGCTGCCTTGTCACAACGCCAATGGCTTCGAGGAAACGTTTGTCCTTGACGCCGTGACTGTGTTAGCTGCGTTCACTTACCCGAATCACTGACTGATGTCAGCTCATCGGGATTCGCTCACTTGCTGCCTTGTCACAACGCCAATGGCTTCGAGGAAATATTTGTCCTGGCTGAAGGCTGAAGGTTTCGAGGAAACGTTTGTCCTTGCCAATCGCTTTGAGGAAACGTTTTCCTCTCCCTTAATACAGTTAGCCCGTCACGCTATTCGGGCAAGTTTCGCCTTTGGCGATTTGTGAAAGGTTACCGAGAGTGGTTTCTGAAATGCTGATCAATGCTTCGCTGGTCAGAAACGCCTGATGCCCGGTAAATAGCACGTTGTGGCAGGATGACAGGCGACGGAAAACGTCGTCGAGCACTACCTCGTTTGACTTATCTTCGAAGAATAGGTCGCGTTCATTTTCATAAACGTCCATCCCAAGCGCGCCAATTTTCTGCTGTTTCAGGGCGTCAATCGCGGCACTGGCATCCAGTAATGCGCCGCGACTGGTATTAATAATCATCACGCCGTCTTTCATTTGACTAAACGAATCTTGATTTAGCATGTGGTGATTTTCTGCTGTCAGCGGGCAGTGCAGCGAAATAACATCAGATTCGGCATACAGCGTGGCGAGATCGACATATTCTGCGCCTAATTCAAGCGCCAGCGGGTTTGGGTAAGGATCAAAAGCCAGCAGGCGCATCCCGAAACCTTTTAATATTCTGAGCGCCGCCAGGCCAATTTTTCCGGTGCCAACGATCCCGGCCGTCCTCTGATACATATTAAAACCCGTCAATCCTTCCAAAGAAAAGTTCGCCTCACGGGTGCGCTGATAGGCCCGATGAATATGTCTGTTGAGGCAAAGCATCAAACCTATAGCGTGCTCGGCCACCGCTTCGGGAGAATAGGCAGGAACGCGCACGACTTGAATACCCAATTCCCTGGCCGCCTCGAGATCGACGTTATTGAACCCGGCACAGCGCAGCGCCAGATTTTTTATCCCCAGAGAGGCCAGTTCTTGCAGCACTTCTCGGCTGCCGTCGTCATTAACAAAAATACATACCGCATCGCAGCCAGCAGCAGTTTTCGCGGTCGGCAAACTTAGCATAAAATCAAAGAATACCAGCTCAAAGCCATAGCGCTGATTAACCAGTTCAAAATACTTTTTGTCGTAATTTTTGGTCCCATAGATCGCTATCTTCATGATTTGTGCTCCGACAAGTTAATAATCCTTTGACGAAAAAGCTTTATTAAAGCTATCACCCCACCTGTGTTGAGACAAAGGGTAAGCGAATGTAAAGGAGGATTTTGTGCTATCTTGCACGCGTTAAGAAAATATCAGGATATTTCATGAGGAAAGGAATTAAACGTCTCATCTTGACGCTGCTGGCGGTTTTTGGCTGCCTGGCACTCTTGCTGGCGATGCTGTGGAATACGCTTCCGCAGTGGTTGCCCATGATCGCAAAACATTGGCTGCCACCAGGGTCGCAGCTGGCTTTATCTTCCACCCCGCGTTGGTCGAACGGAGGATTACGGCTGCCTGATGCGCGTTATCAGGTGGGTCAGTGTGTGTTAGCCAATGCGCAAAATATTGCCCTTGTAAAGCAGACAGGCGGCTGGCATCTGCAACTGGATGCTTTAAGCCTGGATACGACGTGTTTAAGTAAACTTTCTTCGGGTCAGGGTTCTGATAAACCGCTTTCACTTTCTGATATTCAGAAACAGCTGCCGTTGGGCGAGCTGCATATTGCCAAACTCAGCGTGATGCCGTGGCAGCAGTATGCCGGGGAATTACAGCTCGTTAATGATGGGCAGACCCAGAAACTGCACTATAACGGCACTGCGCTCAGTTTTGACGCCGATCTCGACAGCCATAGCCAACTGGCAATACATTCATTTAGCCTGGCACCGCCCGGCGGCAGCGATCCGATCCAGCTTTCCGGAAAAATCACTGTTCCCGCCGCATTGGACAGCCTGCCGTTGCAGGGTGAATTACAGGGCCAATTACGTACCGCCGTTGTGCCGCATCCGTTGGATGTCAGTCTTAGCTGGCAGGATAAAAAAGGTGAATTAAGGCTGGTCGAACAGGGAAATGCATTGCCGCTGGTGAGCATGCCGTGGACTCTGGGTGATAAACAGATTGAGATCTCTCAGGGGCAGTGGCGCTGGCCTTATGCCGCTCAGCCATTGTCAGGCGGACTTAATCTGTTGATCAACAACTGGAGCAATAACCTCAATAAGACGATGCTTAGCGGCCGATTAAATGTTCTGACTCAGGGACATAACGGCAAGGCAAACGCGGTATTAACCCTGGGGCCGGGCGAAGTCGGACTGCTGGACAGTGACATTACCTTCCAGCTGACCGGTCAGGCCAATCTGCCGCAGGTATCGCTCAGCGCTTCTTTCCCCGGAACCCTGACCGGTTCAATCCTGAATCCGCTTATTGCCTTGCACAGCGGCGCGTTGCTACGCGCCTGGGGCAAGCCGACGCCGAGCCTGAATTTGCAGGATGCTCGCTGGCCGCTGGCGGGAGTCAAAGTCAGTGCCGCAGGGGTGAGCGGGCCGTTACAGGCGATTGTCAAAGCACAGGATCAGTACTGGGGCGCTTTTGACCTGCACCTCAACGGTAAATCGCAAAATTTCTGGCCTGATAAAGGCAGCTGGGACTTTAACTATTGGGGCAAAGGGTCACTGCCGCCGTTGGGCGGAAACTGGGACGTCGCGGGCAAAGGTACCTGGCACGACACGTTGCTGACCCTGAGTCAGCTTTCCGCCGGATTTAATCGCCTGCAATATGG
>CAWUIY010000450.1:0-2839 GCA_963922555.1 uncultured Serratia sp.
CCCTGCCGCAACCAGGCTCAGCCCAAAGATGGTCGCCGCTGCATGACCTAATAAAGGTGACAACGTGAGATACGCTTCTTCCAGCTCGCTAATGCCTTTGTGGCCGCTGAAATGGAAGGCCGCGGCTGCCGTCGCCATCATCGCCAGATTAACAAATCCGGCAATGGTCATGGCTACTGCGACATCCAGCTTGGTCGAGGAATAACGCTGCTCTTTTGAAATTTTACTGGAGCGCTGGGTCAAGGAAGAGTGCAGATAAATCACGTGCGGCATGATTGTTGCGCCGAGCACACCTGCGGCCAGATATACCGAGTTGGCATCTGGCAGGCTTGGGGTCAGCATACCCTTACCTAACTCAATCATTTTCGGCTGTGAGAAGAATAGCTCAACGATATAGGCCATCGCCACAAACAGCAGCAGGCCACCAATCACCAGCTCAAGGGGTTTCTGCCCGCGCTTTTGCAGTCCCAGGATAATAAAGGTCGCAATACCGGTGAGCACCGCCCCCTCTAATAAAGACACGCCGAGCAGCAGTTTGAAACCGATAGCAGCGCCAATAAATTCGGCCAGATCGGTCGCCATAGCGATGATTTCAGCCTGGATCCAATAAGCCCATACCGCTGGGCGAGGAAAACGATCGCGAATGTGTTCAGCCAGATTTTTACCCGTAGCAATCCCCAGTTTGGCCGACATTAACTGGATAAGCATGGCCATCACGTTGGCCCACACCACCACCCACAGTAATTCGTAGCCATAAGAAGCGCCGGCCTGAATGTTGGTCGCAAAGTTGCCGGGATCGATGTAGCCGATGGCGGCGATAAAAGCAGGCCCCATCAAAGACAGCTTGATCTTCCGGGATGTACGGCTGGAGGACTCAGCTCGGCTATTCAGCATATCAGTTAACCCTTACAGTTTTTGCGCTTACTAGACATCATACTTAAACGAGAATGATTATCAAGTGCATTTAGAAAGATCTTGGTTATTTCTCTGATAGGGAGTAAGCGGCTTAGATAAAACAGAGTGCTTTTAAGGATTAGAAGCCAAAAGAGTCAATGATAACTCGCTTTCCTAATGCAGAATTTTTAGAATACTTCTGCCTAAACACACAAAGTGAAGGGTGTAATACGGCTTCTACTAAAGCTAGCACAATAAATCAAATAATGGGTAATTTTCTTCGCATCTTCACAAATCGTGTTATGTCGCTGGAAATCTTGCTTTTTTTAATCTTAATTCATATATTTGCAATAGATATCACATCTTTTGTGTACGCGTTACATAAAATGACCGTCGAAATATCGCCTGCCTCATAATTTGGAGCAAACATGTCCCGAATACTGCACTTTGTTTTAGCCTTGGCTGTTGTGGCAGTACTGGCCTTACTGGTGAGCCGTGATCGAAAAAACATTCGTTTACGTTTCATTGTCCAGCTATTGGTCATTGAAGTCTTGTTAGCCTATTTCTTCCTCAATTCTGAAATTGGATTGGGTTTCGTAAAAGGTTTCTCAGACTTGTTTGAAACGCTTTTGAAATTCGCAGCACAAGGGACCGGGTTTGTATTTGGAGGCATGAACGAAAAGGGATTAGCGTTCTTCTTCCTCAATGTATTGTGCCCAATCGTGTTCATCTCGGCACTGATTGGCATTTTGCAGCATGTACGTATTTTGCCGGTGGTCATCCGCATCATCGGTACCGTTCTCTCGAAAATCAACGGCATGGGGAAACTGGAATCCTTCAACGCCGTCAGCTCGCTGATCCTTGGTCAGTCTGAAAACTTCATCGCATACAAAGACATTTTGGGCAAAATGTCTGAAAAACGTATGTACACCATGGCCGCAACGGCGATGTCGACTGTTTCTATGTCGATTGTTGGCGCTTACATGACGATGCTGGAGCCAAAATACGTTGTTGCTGCGCTGATCCTCAACATGTTCAGCACCTTCATCGTGCTTTCAATGATCAACCCTTATAAGGTTGATGGTGAAGAAGACTTGCAAATGACCAACGCCCACGCGGGCCAGAGCTTCTTTGAAATGCTGGGGGAATATATCCTGGCCGGTTTCAAAGTGGCGATTATCGTTGCAGCGATGCTGATTGGCTTTATCGCCCTGATCTCTTGTCTAAATGCGCTATTCAATACCGTATTTGGCATTAGTTTCCAGGGCGTACTGGGCTATGTCTTCTACCCGCTTGCCTGGGTGATGGGCGTACCAAGCCATGAAGCGTTGCAGGTTGGCAGCATTATGGCCACCAAGCTGGTTTCCAACGAGTTTGTCGCGATGCTGGATCTGCAGAAAGTCGCTCACGACTTGTCTCCACGCGGCGTGGGTATCTTGTCTGTGTTCCTGGTATCGTTTGCCAACTTCTCGTCAATCGGTATCGTGGCGGGCGCTATCAAAGGTCTGAACGAGCAACAGGGCAACGTGGTTTCACGTTTTGGCCTGAAGTTGTTATACGGTTCAACGCTGGTTAGCGTGCTGTCTGCGTCTATTGCTGGGTTGGTTCTGGCATAACGTCTTAACAGACAATGAGCAAAAAGGCGCTGCGGCGCCTTTTTTTATGCATGGAAAACAGCAAAATAGATAATTTACGGGATGCTGAAAAGCAAAAACCCGCCGAAGCGGGTTCTTAAAATTTGGTGGAGATAAGCGGGATCGAACCGCTGACCTCTTGCATGCCATGCAAGCGCTCTCCCAGCTGAGCTATACCCCCACGGGTGTTCCAATTTACTGTCTGTTGCTGACATCCTGGGAAGATGTTAGCGACCAACCTGCTCTGAGAAGAAGATTGGTGGAGATAAGCGGGATCGAACCGCTGACCTCTTGCATGCCATGCAAGCGCT
>CAWUIY010000451.1:0-2835 GCA_963922555.1 uncultured Serratia sp.
CACGGTGGGATAATAATCACCACCACACGAATAACGACTAGGCTTAGCACACGGACAATAGCTTTCATTTTGGGTTTCTTAAATTCTTCTTTCGAACGATTGCCTACAGAGTTATCACAGTTAGACGAGCAAAGACAACACTTTTCTTACGTTATCATCTAGGATGACACTGCGAGTAATCACGAAAAACTTAGGGTTTTCAGGCGCTCGAGCGAACATTCGCCTCTTTAGCATTTGATGCGGCATTTATGACCTGACCTCTTGTATCGCGTCCGAAGAACACCAGGACCGAGATCACAATGGCGACAGTTCCGGCGACCATTGCCATCGCTAATCCATAATTATGACCATGGCTTTCGGCAATATAGGCTTGCAGAGTTGCATTCACGGAAGCAATTAGATTACCCAACTGATAAACAAAGCCCGGAAGCACCGCTCGGGTGTTAGCAGGCACCAGTTCGGTGAGATAGCTCGGGATCACGCCCCATGCGCCTTGTACCATGAACTGCATCAGGAATGCACCCAGACCCAGCGTCCAAGACCCTCCAGCAAACGCCCATAGCGGCAGCACTGGCAGTGAAAGCAGCGCGGCAATAATAATCGCTTTCTTGCGGCCAATTCGCTCGGACAAAGTGCCGAAAGTGACGCCACCGATGATTGAGGCGATGTTATAGCAAATGGCGATAATACTGACGGTGTGAGCATCAAAGCCGTGTTGGACCTTAAGGAAGGTCGGGTACAGATCCTGCGTCCCGTGGCTGAAGAAGTTGAAGGCGGCCATCAATACCACCAGATAAACGCACAGCTTCCAGTGCGTTTTCAGCACCGGCAGCAGCGCGGTGCTTTCGTGGCGTTCGCGCGCCGCCAGCCACACCGGCGATTCCTGAACTTTGAAGTAGATAAACGGCAACAGCAAGACCGGCACTGCACCAATCACAAACATTCCGCGCCAGCCTACGACACTGAACAGCAGCCCATAGACCACGCCCGCCAGCAGATATCCAAAGGGATAACCTGCCTGGAAAATCCCGGACATCAAGCCGCGTGAACGGTCAGGGATGGTTTCCATCGCCAGTGAAGACGCCACGCCCCACACCCCGCCCATCGCCACGCCATAAATCACACGCAGGATCAGGAAAACGGTGAGGGAAGGTGCGGCGGCAGTACATAGCTCGAAGAAAGAAAAAAACAAAATATTGACCATCAGTACCGGCTTGCGGCCATATTTCTCTGCCGCTCGACCAAACAGCAACGCCCCTATTGGCCGCACCGCCAGAGTCAGCAAAATTGCCAGAGTGACTTCTTTAATATCAACATGATAAGAACTGGCGATATCGCTCAACAAAAAGACAAGAAGGAAAAAATCGAAAGCATCCAGTGTCCAACTCAGGAAACTGGCAATGGCGACGTTACGTTGCCGTGGAGTCCAACCAAACATGTGATTTACCTTATTCTGATAGGCAGGGAGATGAACGCTACAGGGAAGATGTTTTGTTTATTTATTGTTAAATACACACGTTTAAGTAATACACGCGGTATAAATTACCAGCAACATTAATAGCTGCCTAATTTGTATCCAAAAAAGGCTAACTGTTAATAGGTATTTCCATCCGTTTGGAGAGGCTTCTCACTTCTTTGCAAGAGCAACCCGATTACAGGCATTTTTTGCGGCAAGTCCTGGAGAAACCGACATCGCTGTTAGGGCTATAACCCATTAATCGACATAATGAATTTTTGAGCCCAGGGAGGCGGCATGTCGATGTCGGTTATCAGTACACGAGCATCTTTAGGCGTGGTCGCCCCTCGGGTATCGATTGAAGTGCATATCAGCAACGGATTGCCCGCACTGACATTGGTGGGTTTACCCGAGACGACGGTCAAAGAGGCGCGCGATAGAGTACGCAGCGCCCTTATCAATTGCGGGTTCACCTTCCCGCCGAAACGTATCACCGTCAATCTGGCCCCCGCCGACCTGCCGAAAGAAGGCGGTCGTTACGATCTGCCCATCGCACTGGCGATTCTGGCAGCCTCTGAACAACTGGCACCCGAACAGCTTAGCCAATATGAGTTTATTGGTGAATTAGGCCTTTCTGGCGCGTTACGCGGCGTCAACGGGGCGATCCCTGCGGCAATGGCGGCGCAGAAAGCAGGACGGCGATTAATATTACCGATGGATAATCAACAAGAAATGGAGTTACTGGAAGGCGATACCGTGTGGCTTGCCGATCACCTGCTTCAGGTCTGCGCTTTTTTGCAAGGCGCGGGCACCCTTGTCAGCGTACAGGGTCGCAACGAGGAGGATGCTGAAGCGGAGTTAGCCGCATATTGCGTGGGGGATCTGAACGAAATCATGGGGCAGGAGCAGTCAAAACGTGCGCTGGAGATCGCCGCTGCCGGAGGACATAATCTTTTACTGCTGGGACCGCCAGGGACAGGAAAAACCATGCTTGCCAGCCGATTGCCAGGCATACTACCGCCGTTAACCCAGAAGGAAGCGCTGGAAACCGCAGCGATAGCCAGCCTGGTTTATTCACCCGGTCAGCCGGACGGCCAAACCGGACGCCGTGTCGCCTTTACCCGTCAACGACCCTTTCGTGCTCCCCATCACAGCGTTTCACTGCATGCTTTGGTGGGCGGTGGATCAATTCCCCGTCCGGGGGAAATCTCGCTGGCTCACAACGGGGTACTGTTTCTCGATGAGCTACCAGAGTTTGAACGGAGAGTGCTGGATGCTTTGCGGCAGCCAATGGAGTCAGGGGAGATTACAATTTCGCGCACGCGTGCCAAAGTGGATTTCCCGGCTCGCATACAGCTCATTGCCGCGATGAATCCCAG
>CAWUIY010000452.1:0-2813 GCA_963922555.1 uncultured Serratia sp.
GATGCCCTGCAGGCATCTATAAGAGAAGACAAAGCCCATTAATTTACTATTCAGCCAAACCCTTTTATGGTGACAAATAGCCAACGCTATCGCGAAAAAGTATCCCAGATGGTTAGCTGGGGGCACTGGTTCGCCCTATTCAATATTCTGCTTAGTCTTGGACTCGGTAGCCGTTACCTGTTTGTTTCTGACTGGCCCTCCTCCCTTGAAGGCAGGATTTACGCGCTAGTCAGTTGGCTGGGTCATTTCAGCTTTGTCGGTTTTGCTGTCTATCTGCTGATCGTCTTCCCACTGACCTTTGTGGTGATGTCCCAGCGATTGCTCCGGTTCTTGTCGGCCATTCTTGCCACCGCAGGATTAACCTTGTTGCTGGTGGATACGGAGGTCTTTACCCGCTTCCATCTGCATATTAATCCCGTAGTGTGGGAGCTGGTGGTCAACCCTGGGCAGGCTGATTTGGCGCGCGACTGGCAACTGATGTTTATTGCCGTGCCGATTATTTTCCTGGTCGAGATGCTGTTTGGCACCTGGGCCTGGCAGAAGTTGCGCAGCCTCAGCCGACAACGCTTCGCCAAACCACTGGTGGGGCTGTTTATTTGCTGCTTCTTTGCGTCGCACCTGATGTATATCTGGGCTGATGCCAATTTCTATCGCCCGATTACCATGCAACGCTCCAACTTACCGCTTTCATATCCTATGACAGCGCGTAAATTCCTTGAGAAACACGGACTTCTGGACGCACAGGCTTATCAGAAACGTCTAATTGAGCAAGGCGATCCTGACGCTATTTCAGTGGAATATCCGCTTAACTCGATTAATTTCCGCGATAAAGGCAGTAATCAGAACCTGTTGATGATTGTGGTGAATGGTTTGAACGCCAATTCTATGGCTAAAGACATGCCGCAACTGCAACAGTTTGCCAGCGCAAACGTCAATTTCACCCATCATTTCAGTTCGGGTTATCAGGATGACACCGGCCTTTTCGGCCTGTTCTACGGTATCTCCCCGACCTATCTTGAAGGGATATTAACCTCGCGTAAGCCGTCGGCACTGATGACCGCTCTCGCCCAGCAAAATTACGAATTCGGCCTGTTTGCTTCAAACGGCTTTAATAGCCCGCTCTATCGTCAGGCACTGCTTTCCGACTTTTCACTGCCCCCAGCTGTAAGGCAAAGCGATCAGCAGACCACTCAGCAATGGCAGCAGTGGCTCAATACTCGCGGCTCTCGCCCTTGGTTCTCTTATCTGAGTTTCAGCGGAACCGCTGAGGCGACAGCACCGGGTAAAGATGGCAGATTACCTTCCGTCGCGGTGATGAATCGTCGTTACCAGCAAGACGCCAATGAAGTTGACGCGCAAATTGCCGAGGTGCTGAAAAGTCTGCAAGACAAAGGCATGTTAAACAACACCGTGGTGGTGATCACCAGCTCTAAGGGCATTGATCTCAATACGGCCCAAAACCCGATGGATGAACAGCATGTGCATGTGCCGCTGGTAATCCATTGGCCAGGCACTCCAGCGCAGAACGTCAATAAGCTGACCTCCCACGAGGATGTGATGGCAACGCTGATGCAGCGCCTGCTGCATGTCAGCACCACGCCGTCGGATTACTCGCAGGGCGAAGACCTGTTTGCCGCGCGTCGTAATAATAACTGGGTTACCAGCAGCGGCAACAATCACACTTTGGTTATTACTACGCCAACTCAGACCATCAAACTGGATAACGACGGTGATTACCACGCCTACGACAGCCAGGGCGAAGAGCTGCGCGATCAGAAGCCTGAACTAGGGTTATTACTGCAAGTATTGACCGACCAGAAACGTTTCGTCGCCAACTAACTGCTTAAAAATAAAGCACTCATTCTGGTAGCATATTGATTTCGTTATCGGGATGAGTAGACTGTTTAAACAGCGTCGGCATGTAGCGCAGCCTGGTAGCGCACGGTCATGGGGTGTCCGGGGTCGGAGGTTCGAATCCTCTCATGCCGACCAGAAATTCTCATTAAAACCAACCTATTAGGGTTGTTTTTTTTGTTTGTGGGATTGGCATGGGGAATAACTGGGGAAAAACGGGGGAAAAACCCTCTCAAAAATCGACCTCAGATGACCACCGCCAGATAGAGCCAACCCTTCCAGGTGTGGATATAGGTAATGTCGGTGACCCAGACCTGATTGGCCCGGATGACGGTAAACTGCCGCTGCACGCGATTTGGAGCCACAACGGAAGGTCTCCCGGCTTATGCGGCGTGGCACTTTATAGCCGCGCACGGCTTTTATTCGGTTCAGTTGCATAATACGGTTCACCCAATTTTTACCGCAAGTTTCACCGATTTCATTCAGATCACCATGAACCCGGCGGTAACCATACACACCCCCACTCAAGGCATATGAATCACGGATGAGCATCAGCAAACGCTGATTATCTTTATCGCGTGCCGAAACCGGATTATGCAACCACGCATAAAATCCGGCCCGGGCGACATTCAGTACCCGACACATAGTCATGGCACCCCACACAGCGCGGTATTCATTGATAAAGCGGTACTTTAGTCGGGCTCTCTTGCAAAGTACCGCGCTGCCTTTTTCAGGATATCCCGTTCTTCCTCAGTACGTTTAAGCTACGCTTTTAGCCTGAGGATCTCCGTCCTTGCATCCAGTAAATCCTGAGCCTGATGCCCGCTGTTATCAGGCTTTACTGAACGCAGCCATTTATAAAGACTGTGTGCTGAAACACCAAGCCGTTCTGAAACGTCGGCAACGGAATAGCCCCGCTCTGTGATCTGGCGGACAGCTTCTTCCTTAAATTCAGGGGT
>CAWUIY010000453.1:0-2807 GCA_963922555.1 uncultured Serratia sp.
TATCGCAGATTTACATCTGTGCGCAGAAGAACCGGCAATTACTGCCGGTTTTCTGCGTTTTTTACGTGAAGATGCGCCAAAAGCCGATGCCCTGTACATTCTCGGCGACCTGTTTGAAGCCTGGATTGGCGATGACGATCCGCAGCCGCTACATGCAGAAATATCAAGCGCACTCAATGCGTTGCATCAACGAGGCGTGCCCTGTTTCTTTATCCACGGTAATCGAGATTTTTTGTTGGGACGTCGATTCGCCCGCGACAGCCTGATGACATTATTGCCAGAATGCAAAGTGCTTGAACTTTATGGGCGCAGAATGCTGATTTTACATGGCGACACGCTGTGTACCGACGACGTGGGCTATCAAAAGTTTCGAAAAAAAGTACATAATCCGCTGATTCAGAAACTTTTTTTGATGCTTCCGCTCAAATGGCGCCTGGCGATTGCCGCAAAAATGCGCGCCGGGAGCAAAGCCTCTAATAGCCATAAAGATATGAGCATCATGGACGTCAATCAGACTGCCGTGGTAAAGGAAATGCATGACCACGGCGTTGAATGGATGATCCACGGCCATACCCATCGACCGGCAATTCACGAAGTTCCGCTTGGAGACACCCTCGGTCATCGTGCGGTGTTGGGTGCCTGGCATGAAGAAGGTTCGATGGTGAAAGTGACGGCCGATGGCGTCGAGTTGGTAACTTTCCCGTTCTAAACCGGTACGCCGCTATGAAAACGGAACTGCTCGTCTGGCGTCAGAATCAGTTCCGCCTCCACCCTCCCCAGCTCTTCGACACGCTCGCTGATATCTGCACCCGCATACTGCGCGGCTAACGACAAATAATCTTCAAAATGACGCGCCTCTGAACGTAGCAGAGAGGTATAAAATCGTGAGAGAGTTTTATCGAGATACGGGGCTATCCTGGCAAAACGCTCGCAGGAACGCGCTTCGATGTAGGCTCCGATAATCAGTCTATCGACCAGCAAATTCAATTCGTTACCGTGACGAGAATGCTTCAACAACCCGTTGGCGTAACGCGACGGAGTAAGCACGGTATAGGGAATGTTACGTTTTTGCATAATTTCCACCACTTGCTCAAAATGGTGTAATTCTTCACGCGCCAGTCGGGCGGCGCAAAAAAGCAGATCGGTGCGATCAAGATAGCGTGTCATCAGGCTCATGGCAGAAGCAGCGGCTTTCTTCTCACAGTTGGCATGGTCGATCAGCAAAATATCCTGATTCTCCAACGCCACATCGACCCAGCGTCCAGGGGTCTCGCAGTGCAGAAAGTCATTAATAGGGGCCAGCAAATCCTGATTCATGGCATAGTTTCCGAGTAAAGTCTGTGAAATTCGTTATCCTTTGATTATACAAAGTCATCACAGGATTCTCACCTGATTACAGCCACGCAACCGTTTTCCTTGCGGTTTTGCCGTGCTATTATTTGCGCCCTCTCTGTCAGGTAAACTTTTTCGTACGTACCGCCACCTGACAACGCTTGCATAATCACAGGAGCTTTACAGGCATGACATCCAACGTTACCCCGGCAAAAATCGCTATCGTCATGGGGTCTAAAAGTGACTGGGCTACCATGCAGTTCGCTGCTGACGTCCTCACAACGCTGAATATCCCTTTTCATGTCGAAGTTGTCTCCGCTCACCGCACGCCGGACAAATTGTTCAGCTTTGCCGAGCAGGCTGCTGAAAATGGCCTGGATGTAATTATCGCCGGAGCCGGTGGCGCTGCGCATTTGCCGGGCATGATCGCTGCAAAAACGCTAGTTCCTGTGTTAGGCGTCCCCGTTCAAAGCGCGGCTCTTAGCGGCGTTGACAGTCTGTACTCTATTGTCCAGATGCCTCGCGGTATTCCGGTCGGTACGCTGGCGATTGGCAAAGCGGGTGCTGCAAACGCCGCCCTGCTGGCTGCACAGATTCTGGCACTGCATGACTCTCGTATCGCTCAGGCGCTGGCGACCTGGCGTAAAGAACAAACTGATGAAGTGCTGAATAATCCAGATCCGCGGGAGGAAGCATGAAGCCGGTCTGCGTACTTGGAAATGGTCAGCTTGGCCGCATGCTGCGTCAGGCTGGAGAACCTTTAGGCATCGCCGTTTTTCCAGTAGGCATCGACGCTGAACCTGAAGCCGTGCCGTTTCAGAATAGCGTAATCACTGCTGAAGTAGAACGCTGGCCGGAAACCGCATTAACGCGTGAGCTGGCGAGCCATACCGGTTTTGTAAACCGTGATATTTTTCCGCGCCTGGCCGATCGCCTGACACAAAAACAGCTGCTCGACCAATTAGGCCTGGCGACTTCGCCATGGCAATTGCTGGCTGACGCCTCAGAATGGGCAGATATTTACCCTCGACTGGGTGAACTGGCCATCGTTAAACGTCGCGTGGGCGGCTACGACGGGCGCGGCCAATGGCGTTTCCGTCAGGGTGAAGAAACCTCCCTGCCAGAAGACTGCTATGGCGAGTGCATCGTTGAAAAAGGCATCAACTTTTCTGGCGAAGTGTCGCTGGTCGGTGCACGTGGCCATGACGGCAAGACTGTGTTTTATCCGCTGACCCATAACCTGCATCAGGAAGGGATCCTTCGCACCAGCGTTGCCCTGCCAACGCCAAACGCGGCTCAACAGCAGCAGGCAGAATCTATGCTGTCGGCAATCATGAACGAGTTGGGTTATGTCGGCGTGATGGCGATGGAATGTTTTGTGGTTGAAGATGGTCTGCTGATTAACGAGCTGGCACCCCCGCTCCACAACAGTGGTCACTGGACGCAGAACGGCGCGTCAATTAGTCAGTTTGAAC
>CAWUIY010000454.1:0-2803 GCA_963922555.1 uncultured Serratia sp.
AAATTAGAAAATCTACAAAATTTTCTACCTAAGAAAAAATAGCCATGCCACATTGTGGAACATCGTGCCAAATATGTTATATGAGCATTTTTTATACTGCAAGACCAAGAGGCATAGGTCATTCTTATGACCATCAGGAATGGAGTCGCCGCTGTCTTCACCGGGACTTTGTCATGCGTGCTTTAGAAAGGAGGTGTTGAGGGCGATAACCCCCAACCCAAGGTAAATTTATTGCGGCGTAGTGTGGCTAATTTTATGCGCAGCCTGAATGAGCATTTCCCCCCAGGCTTTTTCCGACGCGTGCTGATAGCGCGAATCAGGCATTGAAATACAAATACTCCCAACAGGTTGCGTTCCCTGCTCAAATATCGGTGCGCCAATGGCAAATATTCCGGGGCGATAATACCCGCGATTGATCGAATATCCACGCTCGCGTATGGCTTTCAGCTCGGCACGTAGCTCGACGGGATCAACCAGCGTGGCGTTATTCCAGGCTTTTAAACCGGCGTTAATCACGGTTTCAATTTGTTCTTCGCTCATCCAGGCCATCATCGCCAGTCCGTTAGCCGTTGCGTAAAGCGGCGATACCTCACCCACGTTGCTTATCGCCCTGACTGCATGATGGCTTTCCAGGCGATCTATCACCACAATGCCATTGAGGCCATCGGCTACCGAGACATAAACCGTCTCGTTGGTTACGTCGCGCAGTTCTGTCATTGGCCCCCGCGAGGCTGAAGAAAGGCCGCCATTGGCTAATTCTGCCGGACGAATAGTCAACACATGCGAACTCACTGACCAACGAGGCACGTCGCCATCACTCAGGCGTAACCAACCCGCTTCATGGAAAGTCCACAGGATGCGCTGTACGGTGGATTTCGGCAACTTCATGATCCGGGCAAGTTCGCCTACGCTGACTGGCTGATGCTGAGACACTTTTTCGAGTACGTTGAGGCTCTTTAGCAGACTTTGCATTATTCCATTCTGTTATTAATTTGCTTATTTATCTCGATAATACTGGCTCAGACCAGACTCCGCTACCGCCTGGACGACAAAATAACCCGCAATTGCCCCTTGCCAGTACAAAAATCGTCATGCTACTGTATTTTAAATGGCACACCATGCCACAATGTGGAACACCTATTTTTCTCCCTTGATGACGTGTATGACTAACCTTGCGAGGCAAGTGATGGCAAAGCGGCAAACAATTTTTAGCGATGACTTCAGCGAGTCGCCCTACTGGTGGCAGCAGTGGCGCCCACATGAGTCAAGTCAGACTGCAGTCCCTTCCGAGACAGAGTTCGCCGTCATTGGCGCCGGTTATACCGGGTTATGTTGCGCCCTCGAGTTGGCGAGTCACGGTTATCAGGTCACCGTATTTGATGCCGGTTTGCCTGGCGAAGGGGCCAGCACACTGAGCGGCGGTCAGGTCACAGGCGGAGTGAACGTCGGGAAATCGATGGTGCGTAAAAAAAAGACCACCATGGACGACTCTTCCTTGCAGAAAGCCCGGCTACATGAGGCGGCAGAAGGCTATCGGTTCCTGTAAAGCATCATTACTCATCACGGCATTGATTGCGATTATCAACAGAATGGCCGCATCAGCGCCGCTTGGATCCCTCAGCAGCTGGAAAGTTGGAAAAAAAAGCTGCCGTTGCTGAATGAAATTAGTCACGCCGACGCACGCATTCTGAGCCGGGAGGAAATACGCCAGGAGCTGGATACGGATATCTATGCCGGTGGCGTTTTGATTAAACGCGCGGGCCAGCTTAATCCAGCGCGCTATTTTGCAGGACTACTCGAGGCGGCAATCAGAGCCGGTGTGACCATTTGCAGCTACGCCGCGGTTCAGAGCATCGAAAAAGTGTCTGCCGAATATCGCCTGCAAACCCTGCGTGGCGCCTGTCGCGCAAGGAAAGTCGTCATTGCTACCAACGGTTATACCGGGCATGAAATACCGGAACTCAGACGCAGGATCGTTCCGGTCACCAGCCACCAAATTGCGACTGAACCGCTCCCAGATTCTTTGCGCCAAAGCCTGATCCCGCAGCGCCGAGGTGTAGCCGAAACGCAGCGGGTTACCCACTATTTTCGTTACTCACCCGACGGCACTCGCTTGCTGTTTGGAGGACGTGCGCGTTTTTACCCTCTCAATTTGCGCCAGTCTGGTGAAGTGCTTCATCGGCATATGGTCCAGCGTTTTCCGCAGTTAAGTGACGTAAAAATTAGCTATAGCTGGGGTGGGAAAGTGGCCGTGACCCTCGATTATCTCCCCCATCTCGGACAAACCCGCGACGGCTGCTACTACGCCGTGGGTTGCAATGGAAGTGGAGTCACCATGATGAGCTGGCTGGGTCATCGTCTGGCACGCCATCTTATCGACAACGAACCCTTGCATCTCAGCCCTTATGGCGCGACGCCGATGCCCGGACACGCTTTATATCGCGGCAAGACCTGGTTTATGCCCCTGCTCGGCAGTTATTACCAGCTTCGCGACAGTCTGGATAAGCGAGCAGAGAAAACGCCTTAATTGCTTTGCCTGTCGATTAACGCCGCAGGCCTTTACATCATTCAACATCATTTTCAGAGGTGGTTATGGGTTTGAGAATTGGGGTGGATATCGGTGGATCATTTACCGACCTGGCAGTATTTGATGACAAGACCGGCAAGCTGTCGAGCCTGAAAGTGTTTTCGCGTCCCGATAAACCGGGGGAAGAAGTGCTGGAAGGCATGCGCCAACTGACTGCGCGTTACGGCATCGATCCTAAAGAGGTTAACTATTTCACCCACGGCACCACGGTGGGTG
>CAWUIY010000455.1:0-2801 GCA_963922555.1 uncultured Serratia sp.
CCGCCAAACTGCTGTCCGCCTTCCATCATGCTCAGGAACTGATCAAACTGCTGGCGTGAAATCCCTAATTCTTCGGCAATAACGTACAACACCTGACGTTCGTTTGGATGCAGCGAACCGTCGGCAAATGCCGCCTGGATTTGAATTTCCAGGAAGGTACGAATCAGATCAAAACGTCCAAAACATACCGTGCGCATTTCACGCATTTTTTCACGCAGTGGATAATTGCCACCTTTACCTGTACGAAACGCCTGCTGCGCAGATTCTCGCTGATCGCCGTGAAGCTGCATACGGTCCATAAACAGGCTGGCTATCTGAATATCGGCCTCGGTTACTCGTCCTTTTGATTTGGTTAAATGCCCCATCACCTCAAAGGTGGTGCGGAAAAAAACGGTTTGTCTTGTCTGCTGATCGGAGAAGAAACCGCGGCGCTTAACACTGCGCGCCTTGTCTACCATATGCCCGACCAACAGCCCCAATACGATTCCCCAGAAGCCAATACCGGACATCAAGCCCAGTATAAGTCCGAGCAGCTTTCCCCAATACTGCATATACTCCTCAATTCACAATGCCGTCGCGTAAGATTTGCTTTATCATAACCGGCATTTACCGTTGTGCCTAACGGCTACAGCGTAACACTGTGGATTTATCACTAGCGCAACGATGATGAGTAAGATAGTCTCTGACCGTTTGCCGGAATGACGCCTCTGATGACGGAACACACATTTTACGTATGAAAAAAAGCTTCCCCACCCTGCTGGCCACAATGATTTGGACAGCACTATATAGCCAGGGCGCACTGGCCGATCTCGCTGAACAATGCATGCTCGGCGTGCCGACCTATGACAAACCTTTAGTCACAGGGGACACCAATCAGCTTCCAGTGAAAATCCAGGCAGATCATGCCCAAGGTACCTATCCAAACGATGCCGTGTATAGCGGTGACGTTACCGTTGAACAGGGTAACAGCTCATTAACCGCTGACCAGGTCCAACTTAATCAAGTTTCGCACCCGAACGAAGCTACGCCGCTTCGGACCGCCACTGCAACGGGCAATGTGCTGTATTTTGATAATCAGATTAAACTGAAAGGCCCTAAAGCCTTCTCTAATCTGAATACCAAAGACACTGACATGCAGAAAGGTGACTATCAGATGGTTGGCCGTCAAGGCCGCGGTACCGCTGACTTGATGAAGCAGCGTGACAACAACCGCTATACCATTCTGAACAACGGTACCTTCACCTCCTGTCTGCCAGGCGATAATAGCTGGAGTGTCGTAGGGACCACGATTATCGAGGACCGTCAGGAACAGCTGGCCGAAATCTGGAACGCGCGTTTCCATATTGGTCCGGTTCCGGTGTTCTATAGCCCATATATGCAGTTGCCAATTGGCAACACTCGTCGTTCAGGCTTCCTGATCCCGAATCTAAAATACAGCACCAAAAATGGTGTTGATTTTGCGCTGCCGTATTACTGGAACATTGCTCCAAACTACGATGCTACCATTACTCCTCATTACATGAGTAAGCGTGGCCTCCAGTTGCAGAACGAATTCCGTTACCTGACCGTTGCCGGTGCAGGTGTGATGGAATTAGACTTCCTGAATAACGACAAGCTGGCCAACGACGAACACCCAGATTTTGACAAGACTAAACGCTGGATGTTCTTCTGGCGACATGACGGCGTTTACGACCAGAACTGGCGCTTCAACGTTGACTATACCAAGGTCAGCGACCCGTACTATTTCAACGACTTTGACTCCAAGTACGGCTCAACGACTGACGGCTATGCTACGCAAAAATTCAGCGTAGGGTATGCAGCTGAAAACTGGGACGCGACGCTTTCAACCAAGCAGTTCCAGATTTTCTCTGAGGCGTCCACCAATAACGTCTATCGCGCCCTGCCGCAGTTAGACTTGAACTACTACAAAAACGATCTCGGGCCGTTTAACTTCCACACCTATGGTCAGATCGTAAGATTCGATAACATTAACCCTGAATACCCTTCAGCGACTCGCTGGCACATCGCGCCAGAGATTGACCTGCCGCTGAGCAATGGCTGGGGTAGCTGGGATAACGAAGTCAAGGTAATGGCTACCCATTACCAGCAAAGCATTCCTGGCGACTATTACAAAGATAACCCCGACACGCCTCTAAAGAGCTCGGTTAACCGTGTAATGCCGGAATTCAAGAGTGACGCGAAAATGGTGTTTGACCGCACCATGGACTGGAACTCTGGTTATACCCAGACTTTAGAACCGCGTTTGCAATACTTGTACATTCCGTATCGCAATCAGAATGATATTCAACAGTATGACTCAACGCTGCTACAGACCGACTACACCGGCTTGTTCCGCGATCAGAGCTACAGTGGCCTTGACCGTATTGCCTCCGCTAACCAGGTGGCGTCCGGTGTAACCACGCGTATTTATGACGAGAATCTGGTTGAACGCTTCAACATCTCTGCGGGTCAGATCTATTACTTCACTCCGCCTCGCACGGGCAGTGATGACACCCTATATAACAGCGATAAAACTGGCAGCGTAGTCTGGGCCGGTGATACCTATTACAAAATCAATGATGCATGGGCGATACGCGGCGGGATTCAGTATGACGCACGTCTTGATTCTGTAGCCCTGGGCGATGCGGTACTAGAATATCGCGCTGACGCCGATAGAATGGTGCAGTTCAGCTACCGTTATGCCAGCTCGGAGTATATTCAGGCCACGCTTCCTAACCTGACTGACGCGGGCTATCAACAAGGTATTTCGCAGGCGGGTGTGATTGCCAGCTGGCCAATCG
>CAWUIY010000456.1:0-2764 GCA_963922555.1 uncultured Serratia sp.
GTGATGATATTCGGCACGTCTTTACCCTGTTCAAAAGCGGTCATGTTAACCATGATCGCCCCCAGCAGCAGCGGCTCGCGGATGGGTTTAATCATCTGGTTACCGTGAATACCGATCACCCAAAACAACTGTGCAACAAACATCAGCAGCAGGATCCCCGGCAGGCTTTGCATGACCGATTCAAGCGGCCGCTGGATAACCTGATAGACCGCATCGTAAAGATAAATGCCGGTCAGGCGATGGAATACAAATCCGAAGGTGGCGACCAGCACGACGGTAATAATCGCCGGGATCAGCGCCGAGAAAGAGGCAGACACATTAGGTGGGACACTTTCCGGCATTTTAATCCGCAAGCGATCAAAGGATTCAAGTTTGGAATATATTTCTACCGCGAGGATGGCAATAAACATTCCCAGAAACAGACTTTTAGTATCCGAGAACTGTTTGGCCAATACGTCTTTGACTTCCTGTAACTGCCCGTTAACCATCATATCCAGCGTGGTCGGAGTCACAGAAATAAAACAGATGACGGCCAGCAGGCCGGGGAACAAAGACCGCGATCCGTTTATTTTCCCCAGTTCAATGCCAATCAGAAATACCGCGCCAATAGTCAGAAAACTCAGCGTAGCGTAATTAATACTGGTCATGATCGGCTTCAGCGTAGCGAGAAACGAGAACGCTTCGAAATGAGCCAGACCGTTTTTCGGGTCCATCACCATATTGGAAATAAGCACTGAAAATGCGCCGACAATAATCACCGGCATCAGTGTGATAAATGAGGCCTTAATCGCCATAATATATCTCAGGCTATTAAAGGTGTTGGCAAAGCCCCCCAGCGAATCAATAAAACGGTCTTTATAAGACATGACGGCACCTCTGCGTATTGCATGGTTGTGTTATTGTGTTTTTACGTCCATTGGTATGCCAAAAAATAACGTAACTGAGCTTTATTTCTGTGATCCCATTCTCAGAAGCAGATATTGGAATTCCAATATGATGAATTACGCCAATTTTGGTATGCCAATATGGATTAATCGATGACTTTTGACCTTGAACAGACAATCATGGAACTGTTGATCAACGCCGGAGAGGCGCGATCCTGCGCCATGATGGCGATTCAAAGCGCCCGAAAGCAGGACTGGCAGGAGGCTGAGCAGCAATTGCAGGCCTCGCAAAACGCCGCTCGCGAGGCTCACAAGATTCAGACACAGTTGATCGGACTAGATGAAGGCAGCGGCAAGATCCCGATGACGCTGATAATGGTTCACGCCCAGGATCACCTGATGACTGCGATGCTGTGCCGCGATCTGGCAGAGGAGATTGTGTTACTCAGGCAGGAGATGTTTGCGAAAAATGTGCCCGTCTGACCGCAATAAAAAAGCCGTGGCGTTGATAACGTCACGGCTTCTTTCAACTAGTTAGCAAGAATATTTAGATAAGCTCTAACGCCAGCAGTTCTTCAATCGTCTGACGGCGGCGAATAAGACGCGCCGTACCCTTTTCAAACAGCACTTCCGGGATCAGCGGGCGGCTGTTGTAGTTGGAGGACATCGAAGCGCCGTAAGCCCCCGTGTCGTGGAACACCAGATAGTCACCGATGTGCGCCTCCGGCAAATGGCGAGTTTCAACACCGCCGCCAGCTTGCTGGGTAAAGACATCGCCCGACTCACACAGCGGTCCTGCAATGACAGACTCACGCAACGGCTGCTCGCTCAAGTCGCGGCCGTCGGCAGGCAACACTGAAATGTGATGATAGCTGCCGTACATTGAAGGGCGCATCAAATCGTTGAAACCGGCGTCCACCAGTACATAATGACGACTGCCCATGGCTTTAGCCGCGCGGATTTGCGCAACCAGCACGCCAGATTCTGCAACCAGGAAGCGGCCCGGTTCAATCTCCAGACTGACCGGATGACCGAGATGAGCAGCGATCTGCTCACGCGCACGATTCCACAGGCCGTAATAGTGATCGGTATCAATCGACTCACCGCCGAACTGGTAAGGGATCGACAAACCGCCGCCGGCAGAAATCGCTTCAATATCATGACCTAATTCAATGACCTGGCGCACCATGGTATCGCAAACCTGCTCGAGGTGCTGATAGTCAACGCCAGAGCCAATATGCATATGAATACCGACCAGCTTGAGCTGCCCGGCGCGAATTTTTTCCAGCGCCTGTGGCAAATCGCCAAACCAGATGCCGTGCTTGCTGTTTTCACCGCCGGTGTTAGTTTTCTGGCTGTGGCCGTGGCCAAAACCAGGGTTAACGCGCAGCCAAACTGGATGGCCCGGCTTCTGTTGGCCAATCTGCTCCAGCATATCGATGGAACCGGCGTTAACCGGGATCGACAGTTCGGTCACGCGATCCAGCGTCGGCTGATCCAGCAGGTCAGCGGTAAAGACAATCTCGCTGTGCTCACCCGGCTGATAGCCTGGTTTGAAACCGGCAGCCAGTGCGCGCTCGATTTCTCCCAAAGAAACGGAATCGACCTTGACGCCCTGCTCACGCATCAGGCGCAAAATATGAATATTAGAGCTGGCCTTTTGAGCAAAACGAATCACGTCAAACTGGCGCAGTTGAGCAATGCGCTGCTCGATCACCTGAGCATCATAAGCCCAAACCGGGCAGCCAAACTCTTTAACCACTTTCAGCAAATTGGCTGCATTCAGGGCGTTTTCATTATTTTGCAGTTCAAATGGCATCACGTTCTCCTGGGAGAGCCGCGCGGGTTTGGCGCATCTCTCGATATAAAGGCATTGAATC
>CAWUIY010000457.1:0-2757 GCA_963922555.1 uncultured Serratia sp.
GGAAACCCGATTTTATCGCATTTAACTATTATGCTTCAGCGACGGTTGGTGCCAAGAGTTCTGCTCACTGGCGCGAACAGGGCGAGCCTTCGAAAGCTGTGGACCAACAGATGGCGGGTATCGATACCAGCGTCTATGCCGGCATGAACAATCCCTATCTGAAGAAAAATCAGTTTAACTGGTATATCGATCCTATTGGTTTTCGAATCACTGCACGCGAAATTTATGAACGTTATCGCCTGCCGCTCATTGTCACTGAAAACGGCCTTGGCGCTTTTGATCGGCTGGAAGCAGGCAACAAAGTCTATGACGATTATCGTATTGACTATCTGTGGCAGCATCTTGAACAGCTCCAGCTTGCGATTACTGATGGTGTAGAAATGTTTGGCTATTGCCCATGGTCAGCGATTGATCTGGTCAGCACTCATCAGGGCATCGGCAAGCGCTATGGCTTTATTTATGTCAATCGCGACGAAAAAGAGCTTAAAGATTTAGCGCGTTTTAAAAAGAAAAGCTTCTATTGGTATCAGCGAGTTATTCAAACCAATGGACAAAATCTTGACCCGCAGGTCGAGTATTAAAACCGGCGCTATTGATTAACGCAATTCACTTCGAAAAGGAAAGGCTATGTCTGGCAGACAATTACCCGCAGATTTTCTGTGGGGCGGCGCAGTGGCGGCGCATCAGGTTGAAGGTGGCTGGGACAAAGGTGGAAAGGGGCCAAGCATTGTCGATGTCTTGACCGCCGGGGCCCACGGCGTGGCCCGCGAAATAACCGACGGCGTTCAGCAAGGGCAGCGTTATCCCAATCACGAAGCTGTAGATTTTTATTCTCACTATAAACAGGATATCGCGCTGTTTGCGGAAATGGGCTTTAAGTGTTTTCGTACCTCAATCGCCTGGTCACGTATTTTCCCTCACGGTGACGAGCAACAGCCGAACGAGGCAGGATTACAGTTTTATGATGACCTGTTTGATGAACTGCTTAAGTATAATATTCAGCCAGTGATTACCTTGTCGCATTTCGAGATGCCTCATCACCTGGTCAAAGAATACGGTGGCTGGCTGAATCGTAAAGTGGTCGATTTTTTTGTGCATTTCAGCCAAGTGGTGATGGAACGTTATAAGTCAAAAGTGAAATACTGGATGACCTTTAACGAGATTAATAATCAGCGTAACTGGAAAATACCGCTTTACGGTTATTCCTGCTCTGGCGTGCTTTTTCTCGAACAGCCGAATCCTGAACAGGCGATGTATCAGGTGTTGCATCACCAGTTTGTTGCCAGCGCCAAAGTGGTGAAATTGGGGCATGCGATCAACCCGAACTTCCAGATTGGCTGTATGCTGGCAATGGTGCCTATTTATCCCTGGTCATGCGACCCCGACGATGTAATGTTTGCCCAGCAACAAATGCGCCAACGCTATTTGTTTGGTGACGTGCAGATGCGCGGCTATTATCCGTCTTATATTCTCCGAGAATGGGAAAATAAGGGTTATAAAATCGAGATGCACCCCGAGGATGCAGAAACCTTGCGTGAAGGCTGTACTGATTATCTCGGTTTTAGCTATTACATGAGCACCGCAGTGCAGTTGGCCGAAAAAGATGCGCAGGGCGGTCTGGTGTCAGTAGAAGGCAGCAAGCGCAATCCGCACGTCGCGGCTTCGGACTGGGGCTGGCAAATCGACCCAGTGGGTTTGCGCTACACCTTAAATGCTTTGTACGAGCGCTATCAAAAACCGCTGTTTATCGTTGAAAACGGCTTTGGCGCAGTGGATACGCCAGCGGCAGACGGCTCAATAAACGACGATTATCGTATCGATTATCTGCGTGCCCATATCGAACAGATGAAAATCGCGGTCATTGACGACGGCGTAGAGCTAATGGGCTATACCCCGTGGGGCTGTATCGACTGCGTGTCTTATACCACCGGGCAATACAGTAAACGCTACGGCTTTATTTATGTCGACAAACACGACGATAATTCCGGCACGCAAAAACGTTCGAAGAAAAAAAGTTTTGACTGGTACAGGCAGGTCATTGCCAGTCACGGAGGAGATCTTTAGCGTCCGAGTCTCCTCCACAGGGTTTACGGGTTGATGACTTTATTAGGTAATTGTTTATTAGGTAAATGTTTATAGGTTAAATTTTTACAGGTTAAACAACGATGCAGCAGCGGCGTGAAATTGATTAAAAGCGTTAGCTGCTGCGTTTCAACCAACTACTGGCGACTTTCGCCACGTCCTTAATGTGCGTACTCAATACCGGCAGCGCGCCCGCTATATATTTCATCACCTTTTGCAAATGAACATTATATTTCATCATTGAGAGGGGGTATTATTTCTTGTTATATAATCTGCGCCTTAAAACTCTCTCTCCCAAAATGATGCAAACTCGGTCATAAAATTATTAATCCACGTATTATTAATCGGCTAAATAAATTTAACGTTGATTGTTTTCCACAGTTTGTTGCACCTGTTTTATAGGCGGGAAAAATTTGCGAGAAAAGGCGATGAGGATAAACTTAAGGTGCGGGTTAATAATGGCCGATGATTTTTAATACGTTCATAATTCAGATTAACTCAATGTATTCAATTATAAGCATTAGTCTTTATTACCCTTCTTTCATTGACCCTACTAGGTTATTTCTTAAATAAGGTTACGTGTTTGCTTGTAAAATTAATTGCGCTAGAGAGGTTGGGGTATATTTACGAGTGCGATGTATTAACGCAATTGGCAGAGTTAATCAGTGAGTTAAA
>CAWUIY010000458.1:0-2744 GCA_963922555.1 uncultured Serratia sp.
GAATTGCGGGAGTATTGAACATCAAATCTCCCAGCGCCGTCGTCGAGTAAATAACGATACTGGTATAAATACGCTTTGGATCGAAGGTATCTTTTGGCTTTAGCTGACCAAATAACGGGTTGTACCATTTCAAAATATTGTTAGAAAGAGTGATTTTCCAACGTTTATTAGCCATCTTTATTAACTCTCTGCTGATAATTCTCAGCTAATGTAAGTCCTGCCAAGCGCTTGCTTAAACAGCTAACCTGCTGATCAAGAAAGCGATAAATTTTCTCACCTACCGCGTATCGATTGCTGTTTCATAAAGAGCAACATAGACCGGCATTACCGCCTATCTTTAACAGATCATTTGTAAACTTGGAAAAGGTGGCAGGTTTCAGGCCACGTCATTCCAGTGAATCTGTTCAAGATTTGAGCTAGTTATCAAATGAGATGATAAAGGCGGGTCAACTCATAAAAACGCCTAATAAAAAACCTAATGAACAGGAAATTCGACAACGATCTTGAGAATTTGTTGTCTATTCTTTGATATTTTTCGACCTATAGCAAGAACGGTCTGGAAGAGTAGCCACATTCATCAGGCTCCTTTAAAATCAAACCCATATTAAAAGAATAGTGATTAATGATGACTCAGGTTTTAGCAGCCAAAATGCCCGCCCAACCGCGGCGCATCCTTATTATTAAGTTACGTCATCATGGCGATATGTTGCTGACAACACCGGTTATTTCTTCGTTGCGCAAACAATATCCGGATGCCGAAATCGATATGCTGATGTACCACGAAACGCGCGACATGCTAGCCTGTAATCCCTCACTCACCCATATTTTCACTATTGACCGTCAGTGGAAAAAACAGGGCGTGCGTGCTCATATGAGCCATGAAATTGCTCTTGTTCGCCGACTGATGAAACGTAAATATGATCTGGTCATCAACCTGGCCGACCAATGGCGCAGTGCGATAGTCACTCGACTTAGCGGCGCGCCAAACCGTATAGGTTTTGCTTTTCCAAAACGCCGTGGCAGGACCTGGCCTTTCTGCCATAGCCAACTGGTTAGCACAGAAGGTCACAGCAAGCTACACACCGTCGAGCAGAATCTCGCTATTCTTGCCCCTCTGAATTTGGCGTCGATAGAAAACCAGGCCACGATGAACTATGCCCCAGAAGACGAACGGGCAATAACTGACCTGTTACACGAACATGGGGTAAAACTGCCTTTTATTGTTATTCAGCCGACATCACGCTGGTTTTTCAAATGCTGGACCGAAGAGAAAATGGCCGAGACTTTCCGGGCGCTTTCGGCAAAAGGTTTCCCCATTATTGTGACCGCTGGGCCAGACAAGCGCGAGCTGGAGATGGTGGAAAAAATTCTAGCGCTTTGCCCAGGCTTAAATATTATCTCGTTGGCGGGAAAACTGACCCTGCGCCAGCTTGCGGCACTGATTGACCGCGCAGCGCTTTTTATCGGCGTAGACTCTGTACCGATGCACATGGCCGCTGCTCTACAAACGCCGCTAGTTGCACTTTTTGGCCCTTCCAAACTCACCTTTTGGAAACCCTGGCAGGCCAAAGGCGAAGTGATTTGGGCGGGAGACTACGGTCCTCTGCCCGATCCCGATGCGATTAACACACATACTACCGAACGCTATCTTGATGCAATTCCCGCTCAGGCAGTCATCGATGCGGCAGAAAGGTTACTCCCATGAAGCATTTCCGACTGGCGCTAGTGCGCCAAAAATACCGACCAGACGGCGGCGCAGAGCGATTTATTTCTCGAGCCCTTGAAGCGTTGGAAAATCAGGATCTTGAACTGAACGTTATCACTCGCCAGTGGCAAGGTGAGGTTAAAGCCGGGTGGAAAGTGCACATCTGCGACCCGTGGAAGCTCGGCCGCATCAGCCGTGAACGCGGTTTCGCCAATGCAGCACGCAAGCTGTGGCAAAAAGAAGATTTTGACCTGGTACAAAGCCATGAACGTATTCCTGGCTGCGATATTTTTCGCGCCGGAGATGGCGTGCATCGCCGCTGGCTTGAAGAGCGCTCCCGAGTGTTGCCCGGTTGGAAAAGCAAGCAGCTGTTAGGCGATCGCTATCATCATTACGTCATGCAGGCCGAGCAGCAAATGTACGCTGCCCCGGAGCTGAAAGCGGTTATTTGCAATGCTGAGATGGTAAAAAAAGAAATTATTACTGAGTTCGGCGTGCCGGAAGACAAGATCCACGTCATCTATAACGCAATTGATAGCCAGCGCTATTTGCCGCCGAGTGAAGCGGAACGCCATGCGCTACGCGTGAAGCATCAAGTACCTACAGATGCCACGTGCCTGATTTATGTCGGCTCAGGCTTTGAGCGAAAAGGCCTGGACGCGGCAATCAAGTCTATCGCCCCTACCGATCGCCATTTACTGGTCGTGGGGCAAGATAAAGACGAGAAACGCTATCAAGCCTTGAGCACCAGCCTGGGTTGCGCTAACCGCGTGCATTTCTTTGGCATGCAAACCTCTACTCTGCCGTTCTATCAGATGGCTGATGGCCTGCTTCTACCAACGCTGTACGACCCGTTCCCGAACGTCGTCCTTGAAGCCATGGCATGCGGATTACCGGTGATCACTACGCCAACCTGCGGCGGATCAGAATTTATTGCCTCTGGCATTAACGGCTATGTCTGTGATGCGCTGGATGTTGAAGGTCTGCGTGCGGCCGTGATGGCGTTGCCGAAACAGGCTCTGGGTTCCGTCGAAGGTGA
>CAWUIY010000459.1:0-2708 GCA_963922555.1 uncultured Serratia sp.
ACGGGTAATGAATAAAAAGTGCGGTAAGAGGCAAATCCGGAAATTCCTACAACAACTGATTAACCTTATGGTTATAATTGCCCATCCGTCGGCACAGCATTGGGAGCGTCGTCGGTACCCTGCAACTTATAATTTTATTTAAGAAACCGCGTAAGGAGACAGTAATGGCAGCTCATCGCATTGAAAAAGACTCAATGGGGCCGATCGAAGTACCGGCTGATAAGCTTTGGGGAGCACAGACCGAGCGTTCACTAGAGCATTTTCGTATTTCCAATGAAAAAATGCCCACCGCGCTTATCCACGCCCTCGCACAGACCAAACGCGCGGCCGCTCGCGTCAATATCGATTTAGGCCTGCTCCCGGCCGACCGTGGCAACGCTATCATCGCTGCTGCGGATGAAGTCCTGGCTGACAAACATACCACTGAATTCCCGCTTTCTATCTGGCAAACCGGTTCCGGTACCCAGACCAACATGAATATGAACGAAGTGCTGGCAAACCGTGGTAGCGAGATCCTCGGCGGTGAGCGTGGCGAAGGTCGTTTGATTCACCCTAACGATGACGTAAACAAGAGCCAGAGCTCCAACGACGTATTCCCAACGGCAATGCACGTTGCAGCGGTGGTTTCTGTTCGCGAGCACCTGATCCCTGAATTGAAAGTGCTGCACAAGACGCTGACCGATAAGGCCGAAGCGTTTAAAGACATCGTCAAGATTGGTCGTACTCACTTGCAGGACGCGACCCCTCTGACTCTGGGTCAGGAAATCTCTGGCTGGGCAGCCATGCTGGCGCACAGTCTGGTGCACATTGAAGCGAGCATTCCTCACATTGCTGAACTGGCGCTGGGCGGTACTGCGGTAGGCACTGGCCTCAATACCCACCCGGAATACGCCGTGCGCGTGGCGAAAGAAATTGCTGCACTGACCGGCCAGCCGTTTGTTACTGCGCCAAACAAGTTTGAAGCATTGGCAACCTGCGATGCGTTGGTTCACGGTCACGGTGCCTTGAAAGGCCTGGCAGCTTCACTGATGAAAATTGCCAATGACGTGCGCTGGTTGTCTTCAGGTCCGCGTAGCGGCATCGGCGAGATTTCTATCCCGGAAAACGAACCAGGCAGCTCCATCATGCCAGGTAAAGTAAACCCGACACAGTGTGAAGCGATGACCATGCTCTGTGCGCAGGTATTGGGCAACGATGTTGCAGTCAACATTGGTGGGGCATCTGGCAACTTCGAACTAAACGTATTCCGCCCGTTGGTGATCCACAACTATCTGCAATCAATCCGCCTGCTGGCTGATGGGATGCAAGGTTTTAATGAGCATTGCGCCGTAGGTATCGAGCCAAATCGTGACCGTATCACCCAGCTCCTGAATGAATCCCTGATGCTGGTAACTGCGTTGAATACGCACATTGGCTATGACAAAGCGGCTGAAATTGCTAAAAAAGCGCACAAAGAAGGCCTGACGCTGAAAGCTTCTGCGTTAAAACTGGGTTACCTGACTGAAGCTCAATTTGATGAGTGGGTTCGTCCAGAAGACATGGTTGGCAGCATGAAAAAATAAGCCGTTAACCTCATTTTAAAATGAAGTTTTCGACATTAAAAAAACTCTGTCCTTTCGCGGCGGAGTTTTTTTATGCCTGAGTTTTGTAACCTGGGAAAGAGTTGACCGAGGCATAAATGCAGATTGCATCTTGAAGTCATTAAATGTAACTGATACGGTGTTGTTTATGACAATGAATACTAAAATGGCCAGCGCCATTCAGATCCTGTGCTTCATCGCTTACGTTGACGATCAAAGCACTCATTCTGAGGCGATTGCCAGCAGTCTAAAAACCAACCCGGTGGTCGTGCGTAAACTCCTGAAACTGATGGAGCAGCAGGGCCTGGTTTCGCTGCGCCAGGGAAGAAACGGTGGCGTAGAATTGGCCCATGCCGTTGAGGACATTACGTTAGCGCAGATTTATCAGGCGATAGAAAGCGAGCAGGGGCTTTTTTCCTTACGTGAACAAAATAATGAAAGGTGCCCGGTTGCACGCAGTATGCAAGGCTCGCTGGATCCGATTTTTGATGCGGCCAACGATGCGGTCATTGCTTCACTGAGCCGGACGACTCTGGCTGATTTGCTTGCCAAAGTACGCTGATTTTTTTACTTAAAAATGTAACCAAAACAGTTATGTTTGAGGGCTATTTTATGACAACGCCAGCTATTGCATTGCCGAGCCGCGGAACGCGACAGTTTCTGATCCTGCTTTGCGTGTCAGTTCCCTCATTTATGATAAGCCTCGACTCCAATATTATCGCGGTATCGCTGTCTTCCATTGCGGCAACGTTGCATGCAGAATTTGCCGATATCGAGTGGGTTGTCAGTGCCTACACCTTGACCTTCGCGGCGCTGTTGATGCCGGCCGGTGCGTTAGCAGACAAGTTTGGCAGAAAGCGTATCTTACTGACGGGGCTGGCGATTTTTACTCTGGCTTCGTTGCTGTGTGGCTTATCGCATCAGGTGCTGTGGCTGAATATTTTTCGTGGTTTGCAGGGAATTTGCGCCGCCTTACAGCTCAGCGCGGCGCTTGCTACGCTTTCCCACACTTTTCGCGGAGCACAGCGGGCGAAAGCCTTTGCCTTTTGGGGATCGGTCATTGGTATTGCCATTACCCTCGGGCCGGTAGTGGGTGGATTCATTACGCAACACTTCGGCTGGCAGTGG
>CAWUIY010000460.1:0-2683 GCA_963922555.1 uncultured Serratia sp.
CACGTCGACTTTAACTATGGCAAAGGACGGGCGGTGATTAACGGACTGGATTTGACTATTCGTCCGGGAGAAAAGATAGGTCTGATCGGCCCTTCTGGCGCGGGTAAGTCGACCATGGTCAACCTGCTGCTGAGGCTGTATGACCTCGACGGTGGCCGCATCCTGATTGACGATCAGGATATCTCGCAGGTCACACAGGAGAGCCTGCGCGCGCAGATCGGCATGATTACGCAGGACACTTCGCTGCTGCACCGTTCCATTCGCGATAACCTGCTTTATGGTCGCCCTAACGCGACGGAAGAAGAGCTGACTAACGCGATTCGCCAGGCGCGTGCCGACGAGTTTATACCGCTGCTTTCCGATTCGCAGGGGCGAACGGGCCTTGATGCGCACGTTGGCGAGCGCGGGGTGAAACTTTCGGGCGGCCAGCGTCAGCGTATCGCCATTGCTCGCGTGCTGCTGAAAAATGCCCCAATCCTGATTATGGATGAGGCGACGTCGGCCCTGGATTCGGAGGTCGAGGCGGCCATTCAGGAGAGCCTGGAAACGCTGATGACCCATAAAACGGTGATCGCCATTGCGCATCGCCTGTCGACTATCGCCAAGATGGATCGTCTGGTGGTGCTGGAGCAGGGGAAAATCGTCGAGATTGGCAGCCACGGCGAGCTGTTGGCGCAAAACGGCCTGTATGCCCGACTGTGGCAGCATCAGACCGGTGGTTTTGTCGGTATGCATTAATCAGCAAAAGTCAGGGCTGTTCCTGACGATAAGGCAGCGCGTCGCGGGCTTCGTCAGCCCAGGCGCGTACGCCTTCCCGCTCTTGCATTAAATACTCTTCAACCGCGCTGCGCAGTCCAGGATGGCATAAATAGTGCCAGGAATGAGTCAAAACCGGCTCGAATCCGCGGATCAGTTTGTGTTCTCCCTGCGCCCCGGCGTCAAAACGCGCCAGCCCTTTGGCGATCGCGTAATCCATGCCTTGATAGAAACAGGTTTCAAAATGCAGGCGGTCAAACTCAGCCAGACAACCCCAGTAGCGGCCATAAAAGGTGTCGCCGCTGACCAGACTCAGCGCCATCGCCACCGGTTTGCCCTGCTGTTCTGCCATCACTACCTGAATCACTTCCGGCATGCGCTCGGCCAGCAGGCTGAAAAAGTCGCGCGTCAGATAAGGATCGCGGCCACGAATATAATAGGTGTTGGCGTAGCAGGCGTAGATAAAATCCCACTGCGCTTCGGTGATTTCTGCCCCCTCAAGCCATTGGAATTCTATGCCCTGTGCAACCACCTGCTCGCGCTCCTTGCGCATCTGCTTGCGTTTGCGCGAGGTCAGCGTATCGAGAAAATCCTGAAAATCGCGATAGCCACGATTGTGCCAGTGATACTGACAGCCCAGCCGATGCAGCCAGCCTGACGCTTCGCCAATCAGCTGATTATCGCGCGAGTCAGTAAAGTTAATATGCGCGCTGGAAAGGTCGCGCTGCTCGAGGAAATCGGGGATGTGTTGCAGTAATTTTTGTGCCGCTTCGGGCGAGCCGAGCAAACGTCTGCCGCCGACCGGACTAAAAGGTGCCGCGCCGAGCCATTTTGGATAATAGGGGATCCGTGCTCGATAGCAGGCATCGGCCCAGCCGTGATCAAACACATATTCACCGGATGAATTCGATTTGCGGTAACCGGCGATGGCGGCCAGGGTTTTCCCATCCTCCTGCCACAGCAGGTGCTGGCCTTTCCAGCCAGATTGTGGCCCTAATGATCCGCTGTCTTCCAGTGCGGTGAGAAAGGCGTGACGCAGAAAGGGTTGTCCGGCAGGGACCAACGCATCCCATTCTGCGGCAGAGAGTTCGCCGAGATGCGAAAGGGAGGTTAACGACATATTTGTTCCCCGAAAAAGTGCTGCAAGAGTCTTAGAGCATCGAATTCTGACGGGGATACGTCAACCCCTTTTTTGTATGGGAGAATGGGCGATGAAAGGTCAAGGGCAAGAGAGTGTGGCAGTCAGGTTTGACTGGTATTTTCCTGCCTTGGCTGATTTGCCGACGTATAAAGTTAAAGGAATATCGCCACGACGCGGGTCGGTTTGCCATGAGTTATTAGCGGAGACAAACTCTGAAGGTGCATTGACATTCATGTCTTCAGAATCATTCATCAGCAAATGGCCGTTTTTCATTGAAGACGAGGTGATTTCGACACTGCCGTTGCCCTGGTATTTAATTCTTTGTGGATAGCTACGGCCTGGCGATACGCTGCCAAATGCAATAATATCAGGCGTTAGTTCGGCAGAGCATATTTCTGGTGAGGGTAGAGTAACCGTTTTAGCAAAGATGCTTTTTCTATCATTTTCATGTCCCTTGAAAATCATTGAGACATCCAGGGATAAATATTGTGGAAATTTGCAATTATTAACAATATCCCCTGTGAGTTTAATATGATATTGTACACGCTCATTGGGTATTTGAGGGCTGTTCCAATGACTATTCTCGGGGCCAAATTTTCTTATATACTGATTTTTGAAATTTCCTGGGCTGTTCCAGTATAAAATGACGTTTTTTAATGAAATGCAATCTTCACGTATAGACAATTTATTTAAGAAATATTTGTAATCTCCCGTTAGAATTAGGTTGGATAGGGTTTCGTCCTCATTTATTTTAGTTGTACTGGCTCCACCAATAAACATCTCGGC
>CAWUIY010000461.1:0-2665 GCA_963922555.1 uncultured Serratia sp.
TAGCGACAAACCTGGATTTGGCCATTCGAACCGGCGTGTTGGCCGACTCATCGCTAATGGCGCGCAAATTAACCGACGATTGGCACATTGTCTGCTGTTCGCCAACCTATGCAGCTCAAAATAAAGTTCCGGAAACGTTAGCAGAGTTGTCGCATAAACCGACGATCGTTCATCGTCATATGGCGGAAAAATCGTGGTGTTTCCGAAGTGATAAAAACCATAAATTTGAGGCTCTTTCCCTTTCAGGCAGTAATATTAGCCTGAACGATAATCTGGCGATGCTGGAGCTTTGCAGAAATCATGCCGGCACTGCTTTCCTTCCTGCATGGCTGGTAGCAGATAGCTGCGAAAGCGGGCAGCTTCTTGCTTTGTTTCCCGATATTCTGTTCAGCAAGTTGGCCAAAGATCCTGCGGTATGGGCCGTTTATCCGAGAAAGAAAATTGTATCCAGCAAGGTCAGGGTCTTTATCGACTTCCTTGTCGAAAAAACCGCTGTTGAATTTCCTGCTACCCCTTTTTAAATACGCGAAAAACGAATGTCCAACGCCCGTAACCAGGTTTGCAGACCCGCATCCTGGATGGGAATCAAACGGGCGGGTTTATCACTTTCATTAAAATGCGCGTGCCAAAATCCTGGCGGCGTGACGAACGCCATCCCAGATACCCAGTCAACCCGCACGGGATCCTGAATCTCGCCTTTTTCATTTAACGATCTGCCGACCAACGTATAACAACCCTTGGGAGCTTCGACAATAAAATCCAGTGCAATGGACTGATGTCTATGAGGTTTTTGCACAGCACCCGCGGGCAGAAGACCAAACATGGCCCATAAAACGTGGGTTACAGTCTGGGTTTTTGGAAAGTTGGCATTACCGAGCAACACAGAAATCCGGCTTCTGGAGGCTGCATCCTTTTCACTGGCGGCTTTTTCAAGCGCGGCAAGGGCGTCGGCAGCCGGATAAAGTGTGGGTTTGAAACGTGGAGAGGTCTGAGTGACCCCCAGATAGTGCAGTAAAGGCTCATCCGTAATGTAGTAAAAGGCGGCGTCCTCCTCAGCGATCAATTCAGCCTCGACGCCGCCGGGTAAGGCAAAGAAAGCCCCCTTTTCAAACTCGAAGCTATCTGGCGATTGGGAAACCTGACCTTTACCTTTGATGGTATAGAAAATCTGGGATGTTGCTAAGGGTTTAAGTTTTAAGGAGTCTCCCTGGTTAAGGCGAACAAAGTTTGCCAGCAGGCCGGGGCCGGTCGCTGCCCATTCGCAGCCCAGTTTCGCGGACAGGTCCAGCGGCACTACGCGGCTTTCTCCCTTGGCATAAAGCGCAGGAGAAAACGAGTGATAAGGTACCTGACTGATCGTCCCGGAGCCAATCGGATCTGCTGCTTTGGTATATTCAAAATACTGAGCATGTTCAGTCACGTCACGCGTGAGAGTTTTATTGCGATCTAGCATGATTCACCTCTTCTCTGACATTGTTTTAACAAGGTAAACCGATGTCCAAGGAGGCAATAGCCCCATAAATGGATAAGACTTTTGCATAAATGAGGTGGCTAAATCAGCGGCTTGATAAGCTTAGCAAAAACGTTATCAAATGGCAGACAAACGAGTGGGCCATGTTTCAGGAGCACGGCCCACTCTGCTTAATCAGGAGATCGAGGATAAGGCGCGGTGTCAGCAGCGCTGACCAGCCGCCAGGTTACCCAGGCAAGAAATGCACTCACGGCGGCGGCCGTGCTAAATAATCGCTGATAACCCGCGGCAAAACTGGCTACCGCTGTCTTGTGCAAGGTTGCGTCTGAGTTAAAGGAAGTAAGATTTCCAGCAGCAATATTTCTCGCCATACTGCGCACCTCATCGAGGTCAACATGCGGTAAATCACTGGCCAGGAAATGGAAAATCTGGCTGTAAAGAATGACGCCAAGAGCGGCGAAACCGATAACAATGCCGCTGAAACGAAGGGTCGCCGAAGCGCCGGAGGCCATTCCAGCCCGCTCAGGAGGGACAACACTCATAGCGGCTTTCGCCGTTTCACCATTTAAAATCCCGGCACCACAGCCCAACAATATCAATCCTGCCAGCATGGCAAGATAGCTTAACTGGGTTGCCGTCAGTGCCAGAAAACACAGGCCAATGCTGACCGTCATTAATCCGGCTGTTAATAACGTGCGCCCGCTGTAGCGAGGAGCAAGCAGCGTGACCACAATTCTTGGCACCAAAAACAGTGGCACTGCCACCGGCAGCATCATCAGCCCGGCAGACTGAGGATCCAGGCCCAGCGCAGTCTGAAAATACAATGGCAGATAAGCCAGCATGGTCAACAAGGTACACGCATAGGCCACACCGGCCACGCTGGCACCAATATAGGTTTTATTATTCAAAAGACGTAAATCGAGCATCGGATGTTCGATGCGAAGTTCAAGAATAATAAACGCAACAAACAACACTACGGACGCTGCCAACTCAGCGAGGATAGTAAAACTGCCCCATCCCAGGTGATTACCCGCAATCAACGCGAGAGTCAGTAAAAGCAGGCTACTGCTAAAGGTCACAAAGCCAAGGTTATCCAGACGACCGGCATGGGGATTACTGGACTCTTCGGCGACTCGAAATGTTAGCCCAATCATTGCCAGACCAACGGGAACGTTGATGTAGAAAGCCCACTGC
>CAWUIY010000462.1:0-2634 GCA_963922555.1 uncultured Serratia sp.
ACGGCAGACGCCAGCCCCAGCTAAGGAAGTTTTCATCGCCAACAATGCTGGTGATCAGGATAACGACGCCCGCGCCAAGGATAAAACCGGCTATCGAGCCGAAGTCCAGCCAGCTGCCCAGGAAGCCACGTTTTCTGTCAGGGGAGTACTCTGCCACGAAAATTGCCGCACCGGTATATTCGCCACCTACCGAGAAGCCCTGCGCCAGCTTGGCCACCAACAGCAATATCGGCGCCCACATCCCTATTGAGGCGTAGGAGGGGATTAGCCCGATGGAGACGGTACTGATCGACATAATAATGATGGTAATAGACAGGACTTTCTGACGACCAAATTTGTCACCCAATCTGCCAAAGAACACACCACCAAGAGGACGAACCAGGAAGGGAACAGAGAACGTTGCCAGTGCGGCAATCATCTGCAGGCCCGGATTAGCACCAGGGAAAAATACCTGACCCAGGGCGACAGCAACAAAGCCGTAGACGCCAAAGTCGAACCACTCCATTGCGTTACCCAGCGCCGCTGCGGTAATCGCTTTTTTGAGCTTGGCATCATCAATGATAGTAATGTCATTGATATGCATCGGTTTAACACGTTTCTTTCTTAGTTTAAGCATAGTATTCCCTTGTCTAAACTCTTTCCACTAACTTAGCTGGAGAGGTTTATAAGCTAAATAAACTTCCATAGGTATGAATAGTATAGATTATTTCCAGCAGGACGAAAAATATCACCAGGGGGTTATCAAGATAATAGCGGCTATATCAAAGAGAGGGGTTTTAATAACAATAATGGGGAGATTTATCCTATAAAATCCAATGACTCATTGATATCTAAGCTAATTCTCAATGTTTATAATTAATGGTTGTGACTTCCTTTGTTGGTGAATAATAAGTCAGATAGTTTGCTTTTTGCACTGGCAATAACCCACCCTCTCAGATTTATTTATTTTGGAGAGAAGGCTATTGTCAGCACGCAATTATGTCACTAACGAATCGCTATTAGCGGTAAATTAGGTTATCGCTATTGAGTTGAGGAAAATTAGAAATCTTCGTCATCAGGCGTTACGCCTAATACCAGTTCCAACGCGTTGCGTAGAATATCCTGCTGCACGACATCACGGGTAATTTCCAGTTGGGAGATCAGACGCAAAATAATATCTTTGTTAGTCAGATAACCCTGAGTAGCAATAATATTTTTGGCAATGGCACCGATCACCTCACGTTCGCTATCGAACCTGCTGTCGATATGGCGAATACTGTCCATAACCCGGTTTTCCCGCGCGCGGCGTTCAGCCGATCTTAGTCCGTTTGAACTCAGCAGATCTGCGTGTGCCAGATGTTCGGTTGTGTCTGAATCAGTGGTTCTTTTTGCCATCTTGCTGCCCTTCAGCTGTAAAATGATGGAGTACGTTGTTCCTGTCTCGAACATTGTAACTTCTCGTTGCCTGTGATGAGGTCAAACTTTGATTGACCTCGCCTAAGGTTCGTTCACAGGCGCGTTTTATCACGTCGTTTTTAGCGCGTGCCGCCATGAATTTCAGCTGCTCAATAACACCGGCTATTGTTACATCGCCACCTGATTTCAACACGGCCAATACCGCCTCGCCCAACAGGCTGTCGTTCAGTTTTTCGTCTTCATTTCTTTGCATATTTAAAACCCTGAATGAATTAGCGGACTTTACAGCCTAAGCAGAGTTCATTCCCGGTACACAATTTAACTTCTCAGCTTAACCACTCTGTGACCCGTAATTTCATCATCCAAAAATCGAGGCCATATTGTCGAAAGGGTGAGCCGTAACAGTAGTTGTAATGCATTGCCGGTCTCCTTGCATATCATGCCCTCGAACAATAATTAGTTAAGTAACAATCACTCTGATGCATATAAACTTATACAAGAATTCAGAGGTTGTACAGGTTTTTTATCTCAGGGATCCAATGTGTCGTCAGATACGTCTTTTAAAATTGTTCAAAATATAGACTTAACTTAAATTAATCTCTGTGGGATTTTCATCGCTAACTCTCGGCATTGATCATTCTTGCAAGAATTCATATCGTGATTATTTCTTTGAATTTTTACCCTAAGAAGGAATATAAATCTGCTCTTTTCTAAATAATGGGTTGGCTTTTTTATTTGTGCTTAATATATGATTTAATTGTGTTTTATCCATGATTTATGCCAGAGGATATGACCGTTCGTGCTTTTTACGGCGCGGTGAGCAAGAATTGTGGTACGTGGTAAATGTCCAAAGGATAAAGTAGCGAATTATTTATTATTAACCAGGAGAACCCGATGATTAAGCTCAGTGTCATGTACCCATACAGTCCGGAAGCGCATTTCGATTATGACTATTATCGCGATTCCCATATGCCTCTGCTTAAAGAGCGTCTGGGCGACGTCTGCCTTTACTACACCATTGACAAGGGGTTTAACGGCGTTGCGCCTGGCAGTAACCCTGCATTTATCGCGATGTGCCACGTGTATTGCGAATCGGTAGAAGCCCTGATGACCGGAATCGGCACCTATGCCGACGAACTTGCCGCCGACGTCGCTAATTTTACCAACGTGACACCGCTACAGCAGATAAGTGAAGTGGTTGTCGAGAAGAGCGCCTAATTATCGACCGCTTTACCGGTT
>CAWUIY010000463.1:0-2631 GCA_963922555.1 uncultured Serratia sp.
TCAATGTTGCCGCGGCAACCCCGCTGTGGATGACTGAAAAGCTGCGTCGTTGCGGTATTCGTTCAATCGACCCGGTGGTTGATGTCACCAACTACGTGCTGTTAGAACTTGGCCAGCCAATGCACGCATTCGATCTAAACCGCATTGAAGGTGGCATCGTCGTGCGTCTGGCGCAGAAAGACGAAACGCTGACCCTGCTTGACGGTACGACGGCCAAGCTGAACGATGACGTGCTGGTGATTGCCGACCATAAGAAAGCGTTGGCAATGGGCGGAATTTTCGGCGGTGAGCATTCTGGCGTTAACGAACAGACTCAGGACGTATTGCTGGAGTGTGCTTTCTTTAATCCGCTGTCAATTACTGGCCGTGCACGCCGTCAGGGTCTCCATACCGACGCTTCTCACCGCTACGAGCGCGGCGTTGACCCACAGCTGCAATATAAGGCTATGGAGCGCGCTACCGCGCTGCTGCTGGAAATCTGCGGTGGTCAGGCAGGACCGGTTATCGATGCAAGCAATGAATCTACGCTGCCAAAAGCGGCTAAAATTACCCTGCGCCGTGAAAAGCTGGATCGTTTGATCGGCCATCATGTAGCACATGCTCAGGTCACCGATATTCTGCAACGTCTGGGCTGTAAAGTAGAAGTACAGACCGATAGCTGGGTTGCGATCGCCCCAAGCTGGCGTTTCGATATGGAAATCGAAGAAGATCTGGTGGAAGAAGTCGCGCGCGTTTACGGCTACAACAACATTCCAGACGTGCCGGTGAAAGCCAATCTGGAAATGACCAAGCACCGCGAAGCGGATCTTTCTCTGAAACGTGTGAAAAATCTGCTGGTTGATCGCGGTTTCCAGGAAGCAATCACCTATAGTTTTGTTGATCCAAAGATTCAGCAATTGCTCCATCCGGGTGAAGAAGCCCTGCTTCTGCCAAGCCCTATTTCGGTAGAGATGTCGGCAATGCGTCTGTCACTGTGGACCGGCCTGCTAACATCAGTAGTTTACAACCAGAATCGTCAGCAAAGTCGCGTGCGTTTATTCGAAAGCGGCCTGCGTTTTGTTCCTGATTCCGAAGCATATTTGGGTATCCGTCAGGATGTCATGCTGTCAGGTGTGATTTCGGGTCATCGCAATGAAGAACACTGGGATCTGGCGCGCAATGCCGTTGACTACTACGATTTGAAGGGCGATCTTGAAGCGATTCTAGAACTTACCGGCAAATTGGACCAGATTCAGTTCAAGGCCGAAGCGAACCCGGCGTTGCATCCGGGGCAGAGTGCTGCAATTTATTTACACGGCGAACGCATTGGTTTCATTGGAGTAGTGCATCCTGAACTAGAGCGTAAGTTGGACCTGAACGGTCGAACTGTGGTGTTCGAAATGGAGTGGAACAAGCTCGCAGACCGCGTCCTGCCTGACGCGCGCGAGATTTCTCGCTTCCCGGCGAACCGTCGCGATATCGCTGTAGTTGTGCCTGAAAACGTCGCCGCAGACGATATTTTGGTAGAGTGTAAGAAAGTTGGCGCAAATCAGGTAGTTGGCGTAAACTTATTTGACGTGTACCGTGGCAAGGGCGTAGCGGAAGGTTTTAAAAGCCTGGCTATTAGTCTGGTATTGCAGGATACCGCTCGTACACTGGAAGAAGAGGAGATCGCCGCTACTGTTGCAAGATGTGTAGAGGCTCTAAAACAGCGATTCCAAGCATCCTTGAGGGATTGAACCTATGGCGCTTACTAAAGCTGAAATGTCAGAACACCTGTTTGAAAAGCTCGGGCTGAGCAAACGGGATGCCAAAGACCTGGTTGAGCTATTCTTTGAAGAAGTACGTCGTGCTTTGGAGAACGGTGAACAAGTTAAATTGTCTGGCTTTGGCAATTTTGATCTGCGTGACAAAAACCAACGTCCGGGGCGTAACCCGAAAACTGGCGAGGACATTCCTATTACGGCGCGCCGTGTGGTGACCTTCCGTCCAGGACAGAAGTTGAAAAGCAGAGTGGAAAACGCCACTCCGAAAGAGTAAATCAGTGTGATAAAAAGGCCGCGTAAGCGGCCTTTTTTTTGTTGAAATTTTGGTAATCGGGTCGGAAGGCTGCCGCAGAAAATATGACAAAAATATGTCTTTCGAAAAGTATTTGATGGGAATGAAAAGATAGCGTTAAAGCGGTGGGATCTTCAGGATTAGTCTGATAGATTAAATTTCTTGGCAAAACGGAATCGCGGATCCTGGTTTTTTTGATAATAAATTTAATTTAAATTTCACATACTCTCGTTATTATTAACAACGACAAGTGAAAGTTTCAGACTGAATTACCTTTATTTTAATAAAAAACGCGCTGGAAACAAAAAAGGGACCGAAGCCCCTTAGTTTAAGATTGAATAGCAATTTAACTTAAGCCAAATAATGTTTTATAACTAACAATATTTAAAACTTAAATAAAGACGCTATTAGTGCGGGCCGCCGCCGAAACCGCCGCCGCCGCCACCACCGTGCCAGCCACCGCCGCCACCCCCCCCCCCGCCGCCACCGGGGCCCCAAAACGGTGGGAATAAGCAGGCGCGTAGGCTACCGGCAACCAGCGCCACAGGAACCAATGGCAAAATGCGGCGCAGAATTATTACGTTGTTTGATTTA
>CAWUIY010000464.1:0-2585 GCA_963922555.1 uncultured Serratia sp.
TGCGTATGAAAGCGGGCGATACCGTGGATATCCAGGGTTATCACTTTGAGTTCCGTGACCTGACCGACATCACTGGCCCGAACTACACCGGCGGCGAAGCGAACATCGACGTCACTCGCAACGGCAAGTTTGTCACCGTGCTGCATGCAGAAAAACGCTATTACAGCGTGGCGCACAGCATGATGACCGAAGCGGCGATCGACGGAAATCTGGCGCGCGATCTTTATGCTGCGCTTGGTGAAGAACTTGACGATGGTTCATGGGCCGTGCGCCTGTATTATAAGCCGTTTGTACGCTGGATCTGGCTGGGCGGCATCTTTATGGCCGTGGGCGGCATCCTGTGTATTCTTGATCCGCGCTACCGCATGACCAAGAAATTGAAACGTCAGGGCAAAGAGGCGGCGGAGGAAGTATGAACCGTAAAATTTTATTTATTCCGCTGTTTCTGTTTCTGGCGCTAGCCGCCGCGTTTCTGGTGCAGTTAACCCGCAACGCGCACGGCGACGATCCGACGTTGCTGGAGTCGGCGCTGGTGGGTAAACCCGTGCCGGTATTCAAGCTGGAATCGCTGTTCGAGCCTGGCAAGACTTACGATCAGTCAATCTTCCACACCGGAAAGCCGATTTTGCTGAACGTCTGGGCGACCTGGTGCCCAACCTGCCGCGCCGAGCATGATTATCTCAATACGCTGGCGGCGCGCGGTGTGCACGTCATCGGTATGAACTACAAAGACGATCGCAACAAAGCGGTCAACTGGCTGAATACGCTGGGTAACCCTTATGCGCTGAGCCTCTACGACGGCGACGGCATGTTGGGACTTGATCTCGGGGTGTATGGCGCGCCAGAAACTTTCCTGATCGACGGCAACGGCATTGTGCGTTATCGCCACGCCGGTGACATGAATGAGCAGGTTTGGCAGAAAGAAGTGCGCCCGCTTTATAACAAGTACGGAGGCAACGCATGAGAATTCTGTCGTTAATCTTCGGACTGATGTTAAGTTTCAGCGTGTTTGCGGCAATTGACGCTTATCAGTTCAAATCGCCTGAGCAGGAGCAGCAATATCGTCAACTGACCGAGCAGCTGCGTTGCCCAAAATGTCAGAACACCAACATTGCGGCTTCCGATTCGATCATTGCTGCGGACATGCGCAAAAAGACTCTCGAACTGCTGAACGAAGGGCAGTCGAGCAAGCAGATCATTGATTACATGGTGGCGCGTTACGGCAACTTTGTCACCTATGAACCGCCGGTTACGCCTTCAACACTGATCCTGTGGGTGGGGCCGGCGCTGTTCGTGATCGTAGGTGCATTGGTCATTATATTACGCGCCCGTCGCCGCAAGACGGGTGAGCAGATGTCTTCGCAGGAACAGCAGCGTCTGGCGCAGCTGCTGGGCGAAAATGACAGGAAAGAATCATGATTGTTTTTTGGCTGGTGATTATTGCGCTGGTGCTGGTGGGCATCGCGCTGTTTATTGTTCCTGTTATTCGCGGCGATCGTGACGATCTGGCAAATACCCGTGACGATCTCAACAAGGCTTTCTATCATCATCGTCTGACCGAGCTTGATGAAGACGAACAGCAGGGCGTGGTCGCCGCGCCTGAGCGTCCTATTTTCGTGCAGGAATTGCAGGAAAACCTGCTTAGCGATATTCCAGGGCAGGCGAGTAAGGCAGGGAAACCGATCCCGCGCTGGACGCTGGCTCCGGGCGTTGTGTTGCTGGTGGTCGTGACCTTTGGTTTCTATCTCTATGCTGGTGGTTTCGGACAGGTTAGCGCCTGGCATCAGGTGATGAACCGCATGCCAGATTTACGCGCTCGCGTGGCCGATGCCAACGCCAAGCCGCTTAATATGATGGATATCCAGGATCTGGGTCTGGGCTTGCGCACGGATCTACAGGATAACCCTGATAACGCCAAAGACTGGTTAATGTTAGGCCGCGTAGGCATGGCGCTGAATAATGCCAGCACCGCAACGCAGGCATTTGCTCGCGCTTACGCACTTTCTCCAAATGATATGGACATTAAACTGGGTTATGCTGACGTACTGACGCGCTCCACCGATCCACAGGATAATATCAACGGTGGCAATATGTTGCGTGACATGCTCGAGCATAATCAAGGTAATCTGCAAGTATTGAGTTTGCTGGCTTATAATGAATATGAACAGGGTCACTATCCGCAAGCGATAGGGGCGTGGCAGGTGATGTTGAAGATCCTGCCAGCCGATGACAAGCGCACTGAAATGGTCAAAGCCAGCATTGAGCAGGCTAAAGCTAAATCAGGAATGGACAAGGTAAAACTGGGTGTTGCCGTCACGCTGTCGCCGCGCGCGCAGCAGCAGCTTCCACAGCAGGGTACAGTATTTATTTCGGTCACAGATGGCAGTAGCCCGGTGCCGGTTGCAGTTAAAAAACTGCCACTGAGCCGATTCCCGCTGTCCGTTACCGTGGATGATACCAATGCCATGATGCCAGAACGCTTACTGTCTTCATTACACCAATTAAAAGTACGAGTACGTATTTCACAGACAGGCTTGGCGACGCCAGCATCAGGCGACTGGTACGGCGACAGCCCATTGACCAAC
>CAWUIY010000465.1:0-2585 GCA_963922555.1 uncultured Serratia sp.
TATCTAATAATGATTACACCTCGGAAAGCACCACCACCCTATTGGTCAGTTTGCAATAAATTAAATAGGCTATGCCAAGGGCTGCCCACGTTAAACCCAGTACCATTGCATCTTTATCTAAATTGAACCACATTACGCCGACAGTCATCAGGCCAAGCAATGGCATAATGACGTTATCAAGAATTTGACGAGCTGAATTAACCTGTTTATTCACCACGGCAAATTGCATTAATACCGAGATATTTACTGAGCTAAAGGCAACCAGTGCGCCAAAACTAATAAGAGAGACCGCCGTATCAAGATTAAAAAATACCGCGCTCATTGAAATTCCACCAACAAATAGAATGCAATACAGCGGGCTTTGCGTTTTTGGATCTTTATAACCAAAGAATCCCTGATGGAATATTTTATCGCGCCCCATAATATTCAATAGTCGCGCAGCACTCGCATGGGAAGCCAGCGCTGAGGCGAAGGTATTGACTAGCATCGCCACCAGGAAAACCGACTGGAAGAAATAACCACCGACATAGAGCACAATCTCAGGCATGGCTTCTGTCGGATTTTTGAAATGTGAGTTGTCAGGGAAATAGAGCTGCGTAAACCAGGCAGCAACAAAGAAAATCACGCCTCCGCTCAGTGCCGTAATGAATATTGCCCGCGGTATCGCGACTTTTGCGTTCCTGGTTTCACCCGACAGCGTCGTGACGGCATCGAAGCCAAGGAATGAGAAACATAAAATTGCCGCACCGCTGATCAGTGGAAGGATACTGGTATTGCCGTTAAATAGAGGTGCCATCGTCCAAACATGGCTATAGCCGAATTTGTGGCCTACTCCATGAATAACCAAATAAATAAACACCCCCATCAGGATCACCGGTAATCCAACGCAGAGCACGTTGATATTGGCCAGCAGCTTTATATTGCGGCAGTTAATAAAGGTGACCAAGAGAGTAAAGGCAACGATGAAAACCCAGGGTGGGATCTGCGGGAATAGGGTTCTTAAATATATCCCAGACAGCAGGGAGTTAATCATAGGTAAAAGAATATAGTCGAGTAACGAAGACCAACCGACAAGGAAACCGGCCTGACTACCGCAAGAGCTTTTGGCATAAGAATAAGCTGAACCTGCCTCAGGATATATTTTTACCAGACGACCGTAACTTAATGCGGTGAGCAGAACAGCAACCAGAGCCAATAAGTAGGCCATGGGTACACGCCCTCCCGTTACTCCTGAAACTATTCCAAAGGTATCGTACACCGTCAACTGGGTCATATAAGCGATCCCGATAATTACCACCTGCCAAACAGAAAGCCCTGATTTCGAAATAATCATTTTTTCATATTGCCTCATCTCGACTTATATAGTGATGTTATATAAGCAAAGGCTATGCCACAGTCTCATAACCTATTTTTGGGTTGTGTCGCTTTTCATGCGCAACCCCAGATGACGCCTGAATAAAACATAAAAAATATTATGTTTTAGGTAAAAGGTTTCCCCTCTCCTTTGAGAATCAGACAGCGGCTAAAAACCTAAAAAAATCACCACGGCAGTGCCCCGCATTGAGGCGTCGCACCAAAATGATCTGATATTTGATAGAGGTTCAAAGGTGAGCAAGCATGCCAGCCATAAATTACCTGACGTTGCGAACAACGCCGATGCCGGTGGGGACAATGCAGTGTAGCAGGCAGATGGGTGAACTCTGCCTGCTGGTACTAGCCGACTATTCACATGTCCAATGATAGCGCGAGAAATCATAATAAAAACTTTGCATCGGTACATACTCAACCGGGCTTATACACTTATCTATAGCAATATGATACTGGGTACTCTGCACGTAAACATCAGACTGATCGTCCACCAGATATTGCTGTAATTTCTGATAAATCGCATTACGTTTGCTTTCATTCAGCTCACTACGTGCATCACTAATCATCCCGTCGACGTTTTTATCATTTATCCACGACATTGAGGCCCAGCCGCCCGCCGACGTCGAAGAATACTGATTGTAAAATACCGAATCTGGTGAAGGGTAAGTCGGGCCAAAGAAAATCTGATTCACGTTAGGCGTCGTAGCGGGTTTGGCTGCAATTTCAGTAACACGGCTCCACGGATCCGGCTCCAGTGTGACCTTAAAACCAATCGTTTCAAGCGATGACTGTAGTAATAGCGCCACCTCTTCTTCAAATTCGGTGCCCGATACATAGCCTAATACCAAAGGGATATTCTTCTGCCCGGCATATTTCGATTTTGCGACATACGCAGCGGCCTTTTTAAGGTCCATTTTCTGTGGCTGAAGCGAATCCAAGTGCGCGCCCTTAAATATGGCGGGAAGTGGCCCGCTGGCAGGTGTCCCAGGATGAAGCTGAGTATTGATGGTGTCGTAATCCACCGCTGCTGCAATTGCCTTACGGATATTAATATCATCAGTGGGAGCACGCTGATGATTAAGCTTAAGGTAATACTCTGTGCCAGTTGGGATGGTTTCAATTTTGTAATTAGGCAATTTTTCCAATGCGTTCAGCGTCTCTTCGCTTTGATAAACGCTAGTTAACTGAAGTTCGCCTTTGTTAGCCAGCGCTTTTAC
>CAWUIY010000466.1:0-2580 GCA_963922555.1 uncultured Serratia sp.
GCTCTGCCACTGTGGCCACAGCCAGATAGTGCCGCCAAACGCCAACGCACAGCCAATCAGCGTATCTAATAGTCGCGGCAGCAGGAAATGTGCACCGTTCAGGGCCAGCAGTTGCAGGGTGTAAACGGCGGTCACGGTCAGGCCAATCATTCCCAGCCCATAATTTTTGCGCAGCACGGTGTAAGAAACCAACGTAATAATCAGCATAAAGAACAGCGTGATATTTTGCGGGATATCCAGCTGTAGCAGGCCTGCGGCGGCTATCAATCCAGCCAGAGTGCCCAGGGCACGGTGCTGAATTCGTACCCGCGTCGCGTTATAACCGTTCTGGCTGACCAGCAGCGTGGTGAGCAAAATCCAATAAGGTTTCGGCAGATTGAAGAACATCCCCAGACTGCTGCCCAGAGCCAGAATCAGCCCTAGACGCGCAGCATTGCGCAGGGCCGCCGACTTTAACGACAGATAACTTTTCAGCGCGGGCCAGAACGGCAGGCGATTTTGCGTTTGCATCAAATCGCGGCGATAAAGCGGGCGCTGGGTGCGCAACAGTCGCGCAATGCGGCTGAAATGGTGATAGCAGAACTGACCGACTGGATTATCGCGATAACGTGAAGCGATCTTCTCCAGCGCTGCCAGCTCATTTGCCATGGTGAAACGTTCAGAACGCCGGTGATAAAGGATGTCATCGGCAATCACCCGCAGTCGGGCGGCAATGATCTGAGCGTTTCGGCGGATCACCGCCTCGGCGTGGCTCTGCTCCACCAGCTTTTGTACCTCCGAGGGCAGATGCAGGCTGACGGTAATGTGTTCCTGCAAATCCAGCGCGACCTGAAAGCTGCGCAGCAGCCGTTTGTGGTGCTGCCGGTCACCGGTCGGCAGCATATGAATTTGCTGATACATTGTGGCGATCAGGTCAATGACCTTTTGTTGACGATTCAACAACGGCGGCAGTGCGGTTTCAGGATCGGTGTGCTGCGTCAGCAGGCTATACTTGGCCTCGAAATAGTCAGCCAGTTCGTGATAAAGCTGGCTTAGCGTTTCGCGCATGGGTTGTTCGGCGGAGAGCCGGAACCAGAACCAGTTAAACAGCCCGTACCACGCGGTTCCTACCACAAACAATAGCGGCGCCTGCCAGATGGGTACTGCGCCCGCCATGCTGAGGGTGAAAATCGCCGCTACCAGCGCGCCGGGCAGCAACCGGGCATGCAGCGGCCCGATGGCACCGGTGACACCCACCAGCATCGTTAAGCCGAACATAATTACCGGCAAGGGCCAATGCCAGTTGATCAGCATCAGCTGGAGCAAAATACTGCTAATGGCAAACAGCGAACCACCCACCACCAGGCGTTTGAAGAAGCGTTTATGTGGGGTATCGAGACCGGAAATATTGCAGCAGGCAGGCACTAACGCGAAAAGCATTCCCATTCGTAGCTGATCAAACAACATGGCGATGGCAATGGGCAGGCAGAGAACCAGCGTTTGTCTCAGCGCGTAGTTAACTTCAGGATGATAAAAGATTCTTCGCCAAAGCGTCATAATAAACGGACTGCGAAAAAAACGGCGCGACAGTTATCTGCCGCGCCGTTTTTAAGACGACTAGCGAGTGCCGTAAACGACAATCGTCTTACCGTGTGCTGAAATCAGACTCTGATCTTCAAGCATTTTTAGAATTCGACCCACAGTCTCGCGTGAGCAGCCGACTATCTGACCGATTTCCTGACGGGTAATCTTAATCTGCATACCATCCGGGTGAGTCATGGCATCTGGTTGTTTCGCCAGATTCAGCAGGGTTTGTGCAATGCGACCGGTCACGTCCAGGAAGGCGAGGTTACCCACTTTCTCGGAAGTTATCTGCAGTCGGCTTGCCATCTGAGCGGACAGGCGCATCAGAATATCTGGATTAACCTGGATAAGCTGGCGGAATTTCTTGTAGGAAATTTCGGCCACTTCACAGGCAGTTTTCGCCCTAACCCACGCACTACGTTCCTGACCTTCTTCGAAGAGTCCCAGCTCGCCGATGAAGTCACCTTGGTTAAGGTAGGAAAGTATCATCTCTTTGCCTTCTTCATCTTTGATCAGCACGGCAACCGAACCTTTCACGATGTAGTAGAGCGTTTCAGCCTTTTCACCCTGGTGAATCAGCGTACTTTTAGATGGATACTTATGTATATGACAATGAGACAGGAACCATTCGAGTGTAGGGTCTGTTTGTGGCTTGCCGAGAACCATTAGCTATTATCCTCTTATTATCGCTGCCCAAAATCACAGGGCTTTGAAATCCCTGTTCGGCGATTTTTTACTTCGCGCTCTTTTAGCATATGAACTGACCAGCAATGCTGCAAGCGGCAGGTGGAGTGATTTAAGCTGTAATTTGCCATTATCACCAAGGTTATCCTGTTAACACCTAAAAAACCTAGCCGCAACTTGTTGGAAAGTTTCTTTCGGCTTTGTTTGTAGCACAGGTTTGCAGACGTGTCTTGTGTTGTCTCGCTTCAGCATGACGCGGATCGAGTTCCGTTGCCAGTTTCTGGGGTAAAGGGTAGTCTGTTTTGAAAATTATGACCGGAGTAATACCAATGC
>CAWUIY010000467.1:0-2558 GCA_963922555.1 uncultured Serratia sp.
CTACCTTCGTTAGCAGCCTGCTGGACCGCTACCTCATTTGTTCTATCAATCAGAAAATCTGCAATCTGTAGAAGCTGGTTAGAGTAATAATCGAGCCCAACCTGTTCGGGGGCAAGTCCAGAAGGAATTGCTGACTCATGGTCAATAAGATAAAAAGCTTCACCGTTGAATAGCAAGTTGCCGTTATGCCTGTCATCCATGGCAATCCATTCATCAAAAAAAGCAGCTTGGCGGAGTAATGGCCAGGAAGCTAATTCTTCACTGACACCAACATCAGAGGAATCATTGATGTATTGTGAAAAGCTTGGGTAGGCGACTTCAACACTCCCAAAATAGATCGCATTAGAACTATCGAAAAGAATCACTGGTTCAGGTATTGGAAGTGAAAGACATCTTCCGAGAACAGCGCATGTGATTTCAGTTGAAATGCTCCTTGAACATAGCTTTTTAGCAAATACGACTACCTCCTCAGTAGCACCATCTTCCGTCGGTAATTCCGCTATCCCTTTGAGAGGATTATGTTGTCCTGATCCAATAGCCACTCCGCCTGGAAGAAGCCTTCCTATTCTGATCACAGCTAATCTCCTAATGATACTTTGGCCATTTTTTATAGCTGAGGAATAGATTATCCATTCAAGCTGAATAATGGCTGGTTTGAGATTAATCCTATACTAGGTTTTTTGTTTCTCCCATCCTGATAAATAATCAGTACTTTCATCACTTATTTGCTTAGAAGCAGTGATTTGGTATTTCCCTGCATGTTAAGGCTTGTGAAATAGGATTGACGTGTTCTGGCTATGTATGGCAGGAGCTATATGTTATGCCTGTAAAATGCTCATCATTGCCTAAAGTGGAGCCTTTAATGCGTGATGTAGCCCCTCACTGACAATCAGCAAATTCGATCCTCACCATAAAATCATTTATCCCAATTTTTGCAATAAAAATCATTACTGTTGCGATATTTGCAATTACAATAACCACTGTATATAAAAACATAAAGGGGTTGAGGGCATGCGCCAATCAACAGTGAAACCAATATTGCTGAGTAAGCACCAGATAGACGCCATTCGGGAGATTCAGGAAAAGGAACGCGCCAATTCACAGCTTGGTGTGGCGCCTTCAATTCACGTCATTGCCCGCCAATTGATGGATAAAGCATTAGAGGGCATGAAGCGATGAGTCAGAACTGGATGCGGCATTTTGAGCTGCAAATCTTGGATGAGAACGGGATCGGGATTAGCTTAAGCGAGTTCAAGGTAACCTTCGATATTGAGCGTAACGATAATCGCTGGCCGGCAACCGCGTTCATAAAAATCTATAACCTGTCCAAACACACCCAGTCACGCATTCAGGGAAAAGAGTTCAGCAGAATTATCCTGATTGCTGGGTATGACGGTATTGCGGCAGACGTAAAAGCCAGTGACGTTGGCGTTGCTCGTGAGCTGACGCCGGAGGAGGTGGGCCAGACCGACGGGCAGAACTTTGGTGTGATTTTTAGCGGCCAAATACGCTTTACTGTCACTGGTAAAGACAATGCTACAGACTCATGGTTGAAAATTCAGGCATGTGACGGAGAGGATGCTTTCCATAACGCTGTTATCAATGCCACGCTCAACAAGGGCTATACGCAACGCGATGTCTATAATCTGCTGATGGAGCAGCTCAAGCCCTATGGCATTTCATCAGGCGTTATGCCGGTCTTCCCGACAACGGTTTACCCCCGTGGTGCCACTTTCTTCGGTTACGTTCGGGACTACCTGACCGACCTGGCAGAATTGTGCGAAGCAACCTGGCAATTCAGCTACGGCAAGGTCGATATCATTCAAAACAAGGTGGCCAAACATCAGGCTGTCGTGCTGAACGCTAATACTGGCCTTATCGGCATGCCACAGCAAACCATCGGCGCTGGCGTGAACGTGAGGTGCCTGATTAACTCGACTATCCAGCTCCATGGCCTCATTCAACTGGATCAGGCCTCGGTTTACCGTGCACAGTTATCTAATCAGGATATTTTCAGCGGTCGATTCACTGAAAAAGATGTTAACGGCAATCTTGTGGCCACCAGCCCTATACGTGACGCGAATGGCAAGCTGGTACGAGATGCGAATGGCAATCTGGTGGAAGCCCCGGCAACGCAGCAACCCGCAAGCGTTTCAACGGACGGAACTTACATTGTTCGGTTCATCAACTACACCGGCGATACACGCGGCCAAGCCTGGTACATGGATCTGGTTTGTGAAGCCGCTGGGGCTACGGATGTTTATTCGTCTTCGTTTTTACAAAAGGTTCCATCATGAAAAACATCATACTCATATCTGGTCTTTTATTTGCCTCTGTGGTGAATGCGCAGTCTGTCACCTTGCAGTGCGGAAACTTCCGATACGAAATGATTGAAAACTCCATGGCTAAAATTAATGGTGAATTTGTCACGTCACAAAAACTATCTGAAATCGGAAGGAATGGTTTGAAAGCAGAGATGACTCTCATGCCAGCAGAAGACGGCAACCTGTACGGCTTCGAATATGTCCACCCTGATGGAAGTGCGAAACAATGGCTCA
>CAWUIY010000468.1:0-2541 GCA_963922555.1 uncultured Serratia sp.
ACACCATCGCCTTCATCTCCAAGAAGAAAGGCGAGCCGGAGTGGATGCTGGAGTTCCGTCTGAAGGCTTTCCGTGCTTGGCTCAAAATGGAAGAACCACACTGGCTGAAAGGCAAGTACACGCCTCTGGATTACCAGGATTACAGCTATTACTCTGCCCCTTCATGCGGCAGTTGTGACGATGCCTGCGGATCTCAGCCGGGCGCGACCCAGCAGTCGACAGCCGACGCGCTGGCCGTACCTGCTCTCGATAAAAACTACCTGACCAGCGAAGTTGAAAAAGCCTTTGACCAGCTGGGCATTCCCGTTCGCGAAGGCAAAGAAGTGGCGGTTGACGCTATTTTTGATTCCGTGTCGGTTTCTACCACTTATCGTGACAAGTTGGCCGAGTCGGGCGTGATTTTCTGCTCCTTTGGGGAAGCTATTCACGATTATCCAGAACTGGTCCAACAGTATCTGGGCACAGTGGTTCCGCCGGAAGACAACTTCTTTGCGGCATTGAACGCAGCCGTAGCCTCGGACGGTACTTTCGTGTATATCCCGAAAGGCGTGCGCTGCCCTATGGAGCTGTCGACTTATTTCCGTATTAATGCGGCAAAAACCGGCCAGTTCGAACGCACTATCCTGATTGCCGATGAAGGCAGTTATGTCAGCTATATCGAAGGCTGTTCTGCTCCTGTCCGCGATACCTATCAGCTGCACGCTGCGGTTGTAGAAGTTATCATTCTTAAAGATGCGGAAGTAAAATACTCAACTGTGCAAAACTGGTTCTCAGGCAGTGAAGACAGCAGCGGCGGTATTTTGAACTTCGTTACCAAGCGTGCAATTTGTGAAGGCTCTGGTTCGAAAATGTCGTGGACTCAGTCAGAAACCGGCTCTGCGATTACCTGGAAATACCCGAGCGTTATCCTGAAAGGCGATAACTCCGTCGGCGAATTCTTCTCCGTTGCGCTCACCAGTGGTCAACAGCAGGCAGATACCGGTACCAAGATGATCCACATCGGTAAAAATACCAAGTCGACCATCATTGCCAAAGGTATCTCTGCGGGACGCAGCCAAAACAGCTATCGCGGTCTGGTCAAGATCCTGCCTTCTGCCGAAAACGCGCGTAACTTTACCCAATGTGACTCGATGCTGATCGGTGCCGACTGCGGTGCGCATACTTTCCCGTATATCGAAGTGCGTAACAACAGTGCCCAACTGGAGCACGAAGCGACTACCTCGAAAATCGGTGAAGATCAGCTGTTCTACTGTCTGCAACGCGGTATCAGTGAAGACGATGCTATTTCAATGATCGTAAACGGTTTCTGTAAAGACGTCTTTTCAGAACTGCCGCTTGAATTTGCTGTTGAAGCGCAGAAGTTGCTGGCTATTAGCCTTGAACACAGCGTGGGCTAAAAACCTGGTCTTACTAACAGGTTTTATAAAGCTGTACTTTAAGAACAACAGAATTAGCAGAAACACGAGCGCACAGACGCACAATCAAGGATACACATGTTAAGCATTAAGAATTTAAAGGTCCGAGTAGAAGAAAAGGAAATTCTTAAAGGGCTTGATCTCGAGATCAAGCCTGGGGAAGTGCATGCGATTATGGGACCTAACGGTTCTGGTAAAAGTACGCTTTCCGCTACCCTTGCGGGCCGTGAAGATTATGAAGTGACTGATGGATCTGTCGAGTTCAACGGTAAAGACTTGCTGGAACTGGATCCAGAAGATCGCGCCGGTGAAGGCGTATTCATGGCGTTTCAATACCCGGTTGAGATCCCAGGCGTCACCAACAACTTCTTCCTGCAAACTGCGGTTAACGCAGTGCGCAAATATCGCGAACAGCCGCCAATGGATCGTTTCGATTTCGCCGATTTCATGGACGAAAAAATCGAACTGTTGAAAATGCCTGCCGACCTGCTGACCCGTTCAGTTAACGTAGGTTTCTCCGGCGGTGAGAAAAAGCGTAACGATATCCTGCAGATGGCAGCCCTTGAGCCAAGTCTGTGCATTCTGGATGAAACCGACTCCGGTCTGGACATCGATGCCCTGAAAACTGTTGCTAATGGCGTTAACGCCCTGCGCGATGGCAAACGTGCGTTTATTATCGTGACCCACTACCAGCGTATTCTCGACTATATCAAACCTGATTTCGTCCATGTGCTGTCTCAGGGCCGCATCGTAAAATCCGGCGATTTCAGTTTGGTTAAACAGTTAGAGGAGCAGGGCTATGGCTGGCTTACCGACGAAGAGTAATGCACCCGCAGCCGGTAGCTCGCATGCTATGCAGCAGTTTTACCGTCTGTTTGAGAGCCTGGGCGGCGAGCAGTCTTCCCATGCGCACAACCACTGGCAGCAGGTTCTGCGCCTTGGTTTTCCGCATGCAAAAATGGAAGACTGGAAATATACCCCGGTTGCTCCTTTATTAGGCAATCAGTTCTTTTCACCGGAAGAGCAAACTCTTTCCGCTGAGACTCTTAAAGAGTTGGCGCTGCCAATCGACGCATACCGTCTGGTATTTGTCGACGGACGTTTTAGCCAGGAACTGAGTGATGCG
>CAWUIY010000469.1:0-2533 GCA_963922555.1 uncultured Serratia sp.
AACCGAACAAGTTAAATTTTGGGGATAGCCTTTGAAATGAATTCAAACACAACTTCTAAGAATTTTTAACCCCCTTTAACACAGCTAGAAATTTTGCCCCCTTTATCTTTCTTTGAAAAGAAAAATAAGTCAGATAACTGGGGCCGTGATTTAAAATGGAGACCGCAATTTTAAAAGCAAGTTTTTTTACAACCTAGATTTTATCTTCTCCTATATTTACCCGCTCTAATTAGACAATGTAGTTTAGCCGTTAACTAAACCAGGCAGTAAGGAGAAAAGCTGTCAGTCCGTAATGAAAAAGCCAACTGATACTAAAACTCCCCGTGGAGGAATGCTTTTATAATTGGTTAACCTGCTATCGCTTCTGCTTATCATATTTTTAATCCCTCAATGCCTTAATGCAGCATCACTGGCTAATGTGGGCTTTTTATCCCATTACAGGTCGCGTAAAAATTAGTCGCTGATGCAAATAGGGAGAAAATAATTCCCTATATAAAAACAAGTAGCCCTCAGGACGCAAAGCGGGCATTACCTTTGCTCCTTTCTAAAGTCCCCCGGCGTGCAATTTACCTGGCGCTTGAAGAACTTCACAAAGTTGGTAGGTTCATCAAACCCTAATTGCTCAGCAATCAGAGCAACGGACAGGTTTGAACTCACTAATAGCCTCTTAGCTTCAAGATTTATCCGAGTGGTAATAATATTCTTCGCAGTCTCCCCGGTCATCTGAAAAGCGGCACGATTTACACTTTTCTCTGAACATCCAAGTTGTTCAGCATATTGCGTCACTTGATGCCAATGGGCATACTTTTCTTCAACCAGGTTTTTAAACGCTCTGAAGCGCTGTATCTGATTTGAGGCCTTTCCTGAATCTTTGGTATTTCGTCCATATAAGAGGGATAGACGCATTAACAGTGCAAAGAACTGGTGATGGAGTAGTGCATTAACCTCACTTCCGGCAACGTTAAATTTTGAATCTTCCTTCATCTGGTCAATAGCACTCGCCACTATGCGCTGTTCATGCTCACTCAAAAGCAGATAATTGGGTATTTCCTGCGTTAGCGCTTTAACACTAAAGTTGAACGTCTGTGGTCTGGTCAACGTGGGGGTCGATATAAACTCTGGCCGGAATAGCATGATCCAGCCATCCCAGTTCTCTTCCCCCCCGAATCGATGAGCCTGTCCGGGTGATAGCGTTAACAGCGCACCGATTTTGCAGTTAACAGGTACGAAATCAATCCACTGAGTACACTCGCCTTCGGTGACAAACAGCAGCATGCCAAAATCATATTGATGCGGAAGCAGCATTTGCTCCTGGCTGAACCGTTTTCTCAAACTTGATACCGAGAAAATCTCAATATCCAGTGAGTAGGTACCAGCAGGTTGATAATCTAGTTTTTCCACACCTGAGGCTGTGTAAACAATTTTCTCAAAATGTCCGCTTTCTATCATTAAATGCCCTTTTAATACCGTTACCACTCTTAGAACGAGACGTATAATTACCATATTCCTGCCAGCAATACAGCTTAAGCCAGACCTGGGAGCTTGAAGAAGCATGAAGCTAACGAAAACTGCAGAAATTTGGTGGCTTGGTGTGGCAGCTAGTTTTACAGCCCTTTCATATGCTAAGGAAATTGACGTGACAGATACCCGCGCTATCGCAAAAGATGCTTACGTATACGGCTTTCCGATTGTGGAGAACTATCGGATATTAAGTGCATACACATTGAATAAGAACGGCCCAGAATATAAGGCACCCTTCAATCAGATCAAAAATATTCCTCGCGTATTTACCTCAAAAGACCGTGCTATTCAGACACCAAACTCCGATACGCCCTATTCCTTTGCATGGCTAGATTTACGGGTTGAACCTGTCGTAATAACACTGCCGCAAGTTGAACAGGATCGCTATTATTCGGTCCAGTTATTCGATGGATATATTCAGACAATCCAGTTTTTAGGCAGCAGAACCACAGGTAATAGCGGCGGAAAATACCTCATTGTCGGCCCTGGTTGGAAGGGATTAGTACCTGAGGGGATGAGTAAAGTCATACATGCCGAAACACAAATGACTTTTGCGGTATACCGTACTCAGTTGAAAAATGCTGATGATCTCGACCATGTTAAAGAAATTCAGGCAGGGTATCGAGTAGAAACACTGTCTCAATTTACGGGTAGCCAACCAGAAAAAACCACGCCGGAAGTTGCATTCATCGCCCCTTTGACCCCGGCAGAGGAAAGAACATCACCCGAATTTTTTAATATTCTTTCCTTTGCACTGCAGTTCAATCCAACTCATCCAAGTGAGGTTGAACTTCGTAAACGGTTTGCAAAAATTGGCATTGAAGCTGGAAAGACTTTCGACATAGCAACTCTGCCCAATGAAACCAAAGCTGCACTAATTGCGGGCATGGAAGATGGACAAAAAGAGATTGATGCTGTTTTGGCCCACAGTAACTCCCCAGCAGATCTCTCCGGTACTCGCGAGTTTCTAGGCAACGACTACGTGCGTCGTGCCGCAGGCTCTCAGGCAGTA
>CAWUIY010000470.1:0-2521 GCA_963922555.1 uncultured Serratia sp.
CTGTTTCCAACAGTGAATATCACGCAATTAGGGCACGATATGAATATGCCCCTAATAAAAAAGGGCTGGCAATCGCATTAAAAGCTAGCCTAAAATAGCCATCCAGATGTTAATCCGTCTACTTTTTGCAACCGTCAAACGGCTTCAGGAAGGGCTATAAATCTGACCTATTTTCATGTTGCCTAGTTTGGCAGCAGTCTCTAACCGTCGTATGAAAGGTAAAGAAGATAATGGCTAAACACCTCTTTACGTCCGAATCTGTTTCAGAAGGACATCCAGACAAAATCGCTGACCAAATCTCTGATGCCGTTCTCGACGCGATTTTAGAACAAGATCCAAAGGCACGTGTCGCGTGTGAAACTTACGTCAAGACCGGCATGGTTCTGGTTGGCGGCGAAGTGACCACCAGCGCCTGGGTTGATATCGAAGAAATCACCCGTAACACCATCCGCGAAATCGGCTACGTCAACTCTGAAATGGGCTTTGATGCCAACTCTTGCGCCGTATTGAGCGCCATTGGCAAGCAGTCTCCAGACATCAACCAGGGCGTTGACCGTACCGATCCGCTGGAACAGGGTGCTGGCGACCAGGGCCTGATGTTCGGTTATGCAACCAACGAAACCGACGTATTGATGCCTGCTCCAGTGACTTACGCTCACCGTCTGGTGCAGCAACAGGCCGCAGTGCGTAAATCAGGTTCACTGCCTTGGCTGCGTCCAGATGCAAAAAGCCAGATCACCTTCCAATACGACGAAGGTAAAATCGTCGGCATTGATGCGGTCGTTCTGTCTACTCAGCACTCTGAAGAAATCGGCCTGAAAGATCTGCAAGAAGCGGTGATGGAAGAGATCATCAAACCCGTTCTGCCTACCGAATGGCTGAACGCTTCTACCAAGTACCACATCAACCCGACTGGCCGTTTCGTTATCGGTGGCCCAATGGGCGACTGCGGTCTGACTGGTCGTAAAATCATCGTTGATACCTACGGCGGCATGGCTCGTCACGGTGGCGGTGCGTTCTCTGGTAAAGATCCCTCCAAGGTTGACCGTTCTGCTGCCTATGCTGCACGTTATGTTGCTAAAAACATCGTTGCTGCGGGTCTGGCTGACCGTTGTGAGATTCAGGTTTCCTACGCTATCGGCGTGGCTGAACCGACTTCAATCATGGTTGAAACCTTCGGTACCGGTAAAGTTTCAAACGAGCAACTGACTCTGCTGGTTCGCGAGTTCTTCGACCTGCGTCCATACGGTCTGATTCAGATGCTTGACCTGCTGCACCCAATCTATAAAGAGACGGCGGCATACGGTCACTTCGGTCGTGAACATTTCCCATGGGAAAAAACCGACAAAGCCGCTCAGCTGCGTGAAGCTGCCGGTTTCTAATCAGTCAGTAAGACAGCCTGGCATAGTTTTTATCGATGATGCCAGCTTTGAACCCTGCCCTTGTGGTGGGGTTTTTTATGCCTGTAATTTGTGACGAACTGCATTAAAAACAGGCAGAAAATGCCTAAAATGAAAACGGTTACAGATTATAACCTTTTACGAATTAGGCTATTACATTAATAGCAAATAACAAATGGAGAGGAATTGATTGCTTTAAGGCAATGGATATACTAAAACTCTAAGCCGCTAACGCGCCATTCAAAACAATGTCTTAATAAATCAAGCCTGAGCAAAGTAACCAGCATGGAAAGAAGTGTAAGCGATTACAACTATGTGATCTGGCGCACTTTTTACGTATGCAAGGGCAAATAACATTACAGACTAAGCAATATTGTTATTTTCGGAGGCAGGATGAGTATCTCAACGTCATATAAGGCAGAGAAGCGCTCGAGTAAGAGTGTGACTTTTTTTGTCTGTTTTCTCGCTGCATTGGCTGGGCTGCTATTCGGTCTGGACATTGGCGTAATTGCAGGCGCCCTTCCCTTTATCAGTCATGATTTCCAAATTACCAGCAATCAACAAGAGTGGGTCGTCAGCTCTATGATGTTTGGTGCCGCCGTCGGTGCGATTGGTAGTGGCTGGATGAATTTCCGCATTGGCCGTAAATACAGCCTGATGATCGGCGCAGTCCTGTTTGTGGTCGGCTCTTTGGGTTCAGCGCTGGCACCAGACACTGAAGTGCTGGTTATCGCTCGTGTGCTACTGGGTCTGGCGGTAGGCGTCGCGTCTTACACCGCGCCACTGTATCTTTCCGAGATTGCGCCAGAAAAAATTCGTGGCAGCATGATTTCAATGTATCAGCTGATGATCACCATCGGTATTTTGGGTGCTTATCTGTCTGACACCGCTTTCAGCTACAGCGGCGCATGGCGCTGGATGCTGGGCGTGATCACCATCCCCGCCCTGTTGTTGCTGATTGGCGTGTTCTTCCTGCCAGACAGCCCGCGCTGGTTGGCGGCTCGCGGTAACGACGAGAAAGCCCGTCGCGTACTGGAAAAGCTGCGTGATACTAGCGAGCAGGCGAAAAACGAGCTGAATGAGATCCGCGAAAGCCTGAAGGTAAAACAGGGTGGCTGGAA
>CAWUIY010000471.1:0-2518 GCA_963922555.1 uncultured Serratia sp.
GGCGGTGCGGGTCTGCTCGATGCGCACAGCATTGCGGGTGGTAAGCTGAAAATTCAAAGGCATGCCGGTGAGGTGCGCGCCCACTACGGCCACGCGGACGTGATCGCCGCTAGCTGCAACAGGTCCAGTCATCGCGTTATCGACATTAAGGGGTTTGTCGGTCGCGCCCAGCGGCAATGACAGGCTGCGCTGCCACTGGCGGCCAAAGTTGGCCAGTGCGCCGTCGTGCCAGGCTGGTGCAATCAGGGTAATACCAGATGGCAGGCCGTCTTCGCGGATGCTGGACGGAAGCGCAAGTGCGCTCAGGTCGGCCAGATTCGTGAAGTTGGTATAGGTGCCGAACTGCGAATTAAACAGCACCGGCTCCTGTTCCATTTCTTTCAGCGTGCGGAGGGTCGGTGAGGTTGGGACGACCAGCGCGTCGAAGCCTTGCAGCGCAAGATTAATTTTGCGAGACAGCTCGGCGCGCAGGTATTCGGCTTTCCACGCGTCAACGGCGGTGTATTTCAGGCCGTTGGCGACAATGCCGCGCACCACCGGATCCATCACCTCGGGTGTTTCTGCAAAGATTTTTCCGACGGCCACGGTGCGCTCGGCAACCCAGGCACCGTAGTAAAGCTGCTCAGCCAGCGCTTTAAATGGCGAGAAATCGATTTTTACCAGGCTTACGCCGTTGCTGACCAGTTTGTCGAGCGCCTGCTGGAAAGCTTTTTCCGATTCGCTATCGCCGAAGAATTCCAGGGTATCCGGCACGGCGAAGCGCGGCTGCGAGGACATAGCTGCTGGCGCGGTATGCGGATTGGTGCGCGAATAGGCGTCTTGCGGATCATAACCCCCGGCCAGAGTGGCCACCTGATAGGCATCCGCCACCGTCAGCGCAAAAATGGAAACTGCGTCGTTCAGGCGACAGGCGGGAACCACGCCGCGATTCGAGAGCCAGCCTTTGGTGGGTTTGAGGCCGACGATGTTGTTGAATCCGGCGGGCACACGGCCAGAACCGGCGGTATCGGTGCCGAGAGAGAAGGCGACGAGTCCTCGAGCCAGCACCGAGGCTGAGCCAGAGCTTGAACCGCCGCTAACGTATTCAGGATTGAAGGTATTTTTAACCGCGCCGTGAGGAGAGCGGGTGCCGACCAGTCCGGTAGCAAACTGATCAAGATTGGTTTTGCCAATTACTACCGCGCCTTTGGCTTTGAGGTTTGCGACCACGGCCGCGTCGTCCTGCGCGATATATTCGAAAGCAGGGCAGGCGGCGGTGGTCGGCCATCCTGCGACATCAATATTATCTTTAACTGCAAATGGCACGCCAAACAGCGGTAATGAGGCAAGCGATCCACCGGCCTGATCGCGCAAAGTTTCGAGTTGGGCTATCTGCTCTTCAAGTTGTGCTGTGGTAGCGCGATAAAGCCACGCATTGTCGCTGGCATCTAAGCTGCCGAGAACGATGCCCAGTGAACTGCGCAGGCTATCTGGCGCGCTTTGATAATGGTGTTGCCAGTCACGTAGCTGAAAACCGATGTAAGGAGTTGATACTGAGGCCATGAGTTGAATTCCATCTAGTACACAAGATTGAATTCATCTAAGCAAGTGGCGTGCCATTTTTTATTTAATTGATTTTAAAGAGTATTAATTTTTCCCGGAAATAATTGCACTACTCGGTGCACCCCCATTGCGGGGCATTTGTACAATATCAGGGCAATGAATAGACGATTTAATTGAAGAAGCAGAAGCCTACTTGGCCGCTAAATAGGCCTGTTCCGTTCCCTGGAACCAACTGGCAGGAACATTATGTGGCGGCTGGTGGAGGCGTTGCAGGCTGTCATTAATAATATGTTCGGCCTGTCGCCACAAAGTGTTGTCGCCTTCCTTTAATACGGCAAGTAATAGGCGTTTCTCAATAAGATAAGTTTTAGCGAAATCTGGGTCATGGGTCACTAACGAGCGCAGGTTGTCGATCAGGTCGGCAAGCTTAATGGTTTTTGCGGCGGCGGAGGCTTGGGCGCTGTGATGACGATCCAGATTCTTCTTCTCGATGCGATCGCCCTCGCAACTGGCGCTGACATTGGTCAACATACCCACCAGTTCTGCGACTTCCGGTCCAAAATGACGGTTTATGTCCTCCAGCGTCGTAGAGGTGTCTTCAACAGTGTCATGCAGCCAGGCAGCGGCAAGCATGGCCTCGTTGTGAGGCACGCTGCCGACAATATCGGCCACCGCCTGTGGATGCACGATATATGGGTCATTGGTGTATTTACGCCGCTGATCGATGCTAGCATGCGCTTTAGTGGCATAACGTCTTGCTTTGTCGACTACGCTACTCATCGCTTTTCTCCTTATAAATACGCCTAAGATTGTTATAGCACGTCGTGTATCAAAAGCACCCATTGTAAATATGCTTGCTATAATATCGCGCGCTATCTATATTGTTTGCATGAAGACAAAACCTGATACTCACAACGCCTCGCCATCTATGTTACATCTCGACCAACAGATGTGCTTTGCGTTGTACTCGGCCAAT
>CAWUIY010000472.1:0-2510 GCA_963922555.1 uncultured Serratia sp.
TGTCGTTGTTTGACCCGTTAACCGGCCAGATTTCCACCGAGGTGCCGCGCTTTACTATTTATCCAAAAACGCACTACGTTACGCCGCGTGAGCGCATCGTGCAGGCGATGGAAGAAATCAAAGTCGAGCTGGCCGATCGCCGCAAAAATTTGCTGTCCAACAATAAGCTGCTTGAAGAGCAACGCATCAGTCAGCGTACCCAGTTTGATCTCGAGATGATGAACGAGCTGGGCTATTGCTCGGGAATCGAAAACTACTCGCGCTATCTTTCTGGCCGTGGTGAAGGCGAGCCACCTCCGACATTGTTTGACTATCTGCCTGCCGATGGTCTGCTGATCGTCGACGAGTCCCACGTGACCATTCCGCAAATTGGCGGCATGTACAAAGGCGACCGTTCGCGCAAAGAGACGCTGGTAGAATATGGTTTCCGCCTGCCGTCAGCGCTGGACAACCGTCCGATGCGTTTTGAAGAATTTGAAGCCTCCGCCCCGCAGAGTATTTACGTGTCCGCGACGCCAGGCACTTACGAGTTGGAGAAGTCCGGTGGTGATATCGTGGAACAGGTCGTGCGTCCAACTGGCCTGCTGGATCCGCTGATCGAAGTGCGCCCGGTGACCACTCAGGTTGATGATCTGTTATCAGAGATCCGTAAACGCGTGGCAATCAACGAGCGCGTGCTGGTCACCACGTTGACCAAACGTATGGCCGAAGATCTGACCGAATATCTCACTGAGCATGGCGAAAAGGTGCGTTACTTGCACTCAGATATTGATACCGTTGAACGTGTCGAAATCATTCGCGACCTGCGACTGGGCGAGTTTGATGTGCTGGTTGGCATTAACCTGCTGCGAGAAGGTCTCGACATGCCAGAAGTATCGCTGGTGGCGATCCTCGACGCAGATAAAGAAGGTTTCCTGCGTTCGGAACGTTCGCTTATCCAGACCATTGGTCGTGCGGCGCGTAACCTCAACGGCAAGGCGATTCTTTATGGTGACAAAATCACTAAATCAATGGCGAAGGCGATTGAGGAAACCGAGCGCCGTCGCGCCAAGCAGGAGGCGTATAATATTGAGCAGGGCATTACGCCGCAGGGCCTGAACAAGAAGATCGGCGATATCCTGCAGTTGGGACAGCCGAAGTTCAAAAAGAACAAGGAACTGCGCGACGCTCAGGCGGCTTCGACCGTCAAGGCGCTTACGCCTAAGGCGCTGGAGCAGCGTATTAAAGAGCTGGAAGCTCAGATGTATCAGCATGCGCAGAATCTTGAGTTTGAGGCCGCGGCCAATACGCGAGATGAGTTACATGCTTTGAGAGACCAGTTTATCGCCCTTTCCTGAATACCTATATCTTTCACGGTGTACCGTCGTTGGCTGCCCTCACTAACCCCAGTCACTTACTTGTGTAAGCTCCTGGGGATTAGCTCGGTTGCCGCCTTGCTACACCGCGAAATCTATAAGGTATTCTCTAAGGCTAGGCTCAGAGAAAAAAAGCGGCTGTTGACCCGCGTTTTGGGTGTGCCGTGAAAGATATGGGTAGAAAGAGAGATAAGTGATAGACTTCGCGCCCCGACTTAATCAGTGACTGCCTCATATGACCGACATTAAACCGAAAGATCCCCTTCACGGCGTTACGCTGGAAAAACTGCTCACCGAGTTGGTGGAGAATTTTGGCTGGCTTGCGCTGGCGGGGCAGGTGAATATTAACTGCTTCAAGAGTGATCCGAGCATCAAGTCGAGCCTCAAGTTTCTTCGTCGCACGCCATGGGCGCGCAAGGAAGTCGAGACGCTGTATCTGGATTTTGTCGAGGGGTTGCTGAAGCCGGATATGAGTAGCAAAAGCAAAAGACGCTCGGGGCCTTCTGCCTCTGTGGCCGGTAAACCTGCGGCGGGTAAGAAAGTCAGCAGCGCGAAGCCTGCCGCCGACAGTCCGTGGAACAATCATCCGCTGTTAAAGAAAGACAGCGTCGATAAATCATAAGCACTTTCTGAATACGTTTACGACGTCGTTGTGATCTTCCAGCGACGCCTTAAAGCAATCTCACTGTTCAGGCGAGTTCTGGCTTGGTTGAAACGCCGTCTTGTTAACCCTTTATGCTGTTAACCCATCCGCTGTAGTGCTTCTTCCAGCGCCATTCTCAGCAATTCTCTGTCGTGTCGATACGGCACATCCAGCGCTTCGAGCGGGCGTTGGATGATTAATCGGCTGCTGGCCTCGCCAAGATGAGTGCCTGGCCCCACAATGGCGGCAGTGATTGCCGGTCGGCCAATCTGCTTTTCAATCATATTTAGCTTGTCTTGCAAACTCAGCGACGCGGCCGCTGGGCTTAACTCTTTACCTAAATTGCTGACATAGACAATGTGCGCCCGGCTGCGACGCAACTCGGTGGTCAGGTCCTTGAGCAACAGAAGCGGCATCAGGCTGGTAAAGAAACTGCCCGGTCCAATGACGATCAGGTCGGCTTCGGCGATCGCATCCAGTGCCTCTTTAGTGGCACTAACCTGTGGTTCGAG
>CAWUIY010000473.1:0-2478 GCA_963922555.1 uncultured Serratia sp.
GGTGGCCGTCTTTGAAAGGCGTGGGCACGGCAATCAGAAAAGCGTCCGCCGGTTGCGGCGCAATGACCGCCCGCAAGTATCCCTCTTCGACCGCTTTTTGCACCAGCGCATCCAGCTCTGGCTCAACGATGTGTACGCCGCCGCGATTGATAACATCCACAGCATGTTGGTTAATATCTACGCCAATGACTTTCTTGTGGCGCGAAGCAAAAGCCGCCGCCGTTGGCAGGCCGATGTAGCCCAACCCGATAATGGAAATAGTCGCAAACGAGGTGTGTTGCTCTTGGCTAGCGCCTGTTATTACAGTCATGATGTCACTCAAGTATTCTTTAACGCATCCAAAATGCGGCTACAGGCAAGCCCGTCACCATAAGGATTGTGGGCGTGGGTCATCGTCTGATAGGCATCGTCATCGTTTAGCAGGCGCGAAACCTCACTGACAATCGCCGCCGTGTCTGTCCCTACCAGTTTAACCGTACCCGCATCAACAGCCTCTGGCCTTTCTGTGGTATCGCGCATCAATAGTACCGGCTTACCCAGCGACGGAGCTTCTTCCTGTATCCCGCCTGAGTCGGTCAGAATCAGATAGGCTTTGTCCATCAGATAGACGAAGGGCAGATAGTCCTGCGGATCGATCAGAATAACATTATCGATGCCCTGCAAGATTCGATTCACCGGTTCGCGCACTAACGGATTGAGATGCACGGGATAAAGGATTTGTACATCAGCATGCTGTCTGGCAATTTCGGCCAGCGCGCTACAGATACGCTCAAAGCCATGGCCAAAACTTTCGCGACGATGGCCGGTAACCAGAATCAATTTCTTTTCTGGACGAATAAAATCATAGCGACTGGCGATCTGCGCGTTCAGGTCCGGTGACTGCTGAAGCAAATTTCGCACCCACAACAGCGCATCGATCACCGTATTTCCGGTGACTGTGATGCGGCTTTGATCGATGCCTTCTCTCAGCAAATTATTTTGTGAGAGTGGCGTTGGCGCAAAATGCCATGTCGCCAGATGCCCGGTCAGACGCCGGTTCCCCTCTTCTGGCCACGGCGAAAGCAAGTCACCGGTGCGCAGGCCCGCTTCCACGTGACCAATCGGGATCTGCTGGTAAAAGGCTGCCAGGCTGGCGGAGAGTGCCGTCGTAGTATCGCCATGAACCAGCACGACATCCGGCTTGAATTCTTCAAGCACCGGTTTTAATCCCAGCAATATACGGCTGGTTATCTCGGTTAGCCCTTGGCCGGGCTGCATGATATTGAGATCGTAATCAGGCTTGATGGCGAATAAATTTAAGACCTGATCCAGCATTTGACGATGCTGGGCCGTAACGCAGACTCTTGAATCAAAGGCATCATCCTGAGCCAAAGCATGTACCAGGGGTGCCATTTTTATTGCTTCCGGCCTGGTACCGAAAATGGTTAATACTTTCACAGAGGCACTCTCTTCTTGATAGGCGCAGCGCTTTACTGCGGAGCGAGCGCGACGATGGCGCCCGATTTTTCATCGCTATCTTTTTTTATTTTTTTAATTTTCTAACACGATGCGACGACGGGCCAGTGCAACACCTGCACCGATTAATCCGCCGACAATTCCCCACATCACCATCAACAATACCCGACGCGGACTGTCACGTTTTACCGGCTCTTCCGGCGTGCGCAGGTAGCGATAGGTCTGGAATTTAGCGTTCAATACCGGCCCAACATTAAGCGTAGCCAACATCGCTTTATTCTGATCGTAATCGATATCAAAACTCGGGCCGGAGGCCTGCAGCAGCTGAAGCCTGGCTTGCAGCATCGGCGTTCCCAGCAGGAACATATCGGCATCAGCCAGACTGTCCGGCGTCGCATCGGTCATGCCGTGATCGATGTTTTTTTGCTGGGCAATCTTCAACGCCTGCTCGGTGTTATTCAGTTGGCGGTTATAAATTGCGGTCGCCACTTCTTCCTGGCGCTTGACCTGCGCTTTCATCGACTGCGTTCGCGCGGCCCATGCCCCTTGGATCTCGTCATAAAGATGCTGCGCTGCACGGGAACTGGCAAAGTTAACGTACTGGCGCAGCAGCTGGTTAGCGTCTGCGGCCGTTTCAGCCGTGAGCTTTACGCTATCGTTAGGGATTTTCTTGTCGTCGCGCGGAGTGAACTGAATCGCGCTAATCAGCTTGTCGAGGAGTACCGCGTCGGCTCCGCTATCGCCAGTTTTGCGTTGGATGTAATAAGGATTAGCCAGCCAAAAATCGCGGCGGGTGTCGTAAGACGCGAGTTGCATCACAAACTCGTTATAGGCGTCATCGGAAATCGAAGCCTGATCGCCTGCTGGAGTAAACGTGTTTTTGACGTCGAGGTTGCGTAGGAACTGTTCCTGAGAGAAATAGGACGCCAGATTGTTCACCGTGGGTTTATCGGTTACTGCCGTAGTGCTCCATTCCTGTTTCATCAGCAGGGAGATCAACAGGGCTGCAATTGCAAAACCCAG
>CAWUIY010000474.1:0-2471 GCA_963922555.1 uncultured Serratia sp.
AACCACGCAGAAAACGCCAGCCGGAGCGATAAGCTGCCCGGCACAGCGTAGAAGCGCGTCGTGAGTTAATGTCTCGGTGTAACGCGCCGCGTTGCGAGCTTCATCACGACAGGCCACCGCAGATTCAAAGTAAGGCGGATTACTGACGATCAAATCGTATTGCCGGGATCTGCGCTGAGCAAACAGATTAATGTCTTCGGCAAATACCTGCAGACGCGTCTGCCAGGGAGACTCGGCAAAGTTTTCTTCTGCCTGCGCAGCCGCTTCACTTTCCAGCTCTACGGCATCAACAGAAACCTGGTTTGACGTGCGCTGGGCCAGCATCAAGGCCACTAACCCGGTTCCGCTGCCGATATCCAGAATACGCGACGCCTGAATTACCGGCGCCCACGCGCCGAGCAACACGCCGTCTGTTCCGACTTTCATCGCACAGCGATCGTGGGCGACGAAAAATTGTTTAAAAGTAAAGCCATTACGGCGCAAAGGCTTGTTGGCGGCGGCTTCTGTCACTACGCTTTCCTGTGATATTCACCCATGAATCAGGGTGCTAATGTCATAATGGCGTAAGCATAAGACAAAGCCTTGCGGAGTAAAAGCGAGCCTTTACGCTTAAATAGGTGAAGATCGCGGCCAACACGTCTATAATCGGCGCCCCAAGTAGAGGTAGACCATGACTGTAACGAATTTTTCCGAACTCGAACTCGATGAACGCTTAATCGAAGCACTGACCGATAAAGGCTATAGCCGCCCGACTGCTATTCAGGCAGAGGCCATTCCGCCCGCGATGGACGGACGCGATGTGTTGGGTTCGGCGCCTACCGGCACCGGCAAGACCGCAGCATTTTTGTTGCCTGCTTTGCAACACTTGCTGGACTTTCCGCGTAAAAAGTCTGGTCCACCGCGTGTCTTGATCCTGACTCCAACTCGCGAGCTGGCAATGCAGGTCGCTGACCAGGCCCGTGAACTGGCGGCACACACTGATTTAGACATCGCCACCATTACCGGCGGTGTGGCTTATATGAACCACGCTGAAGTCTTCAGCGAGAATCAGGATATCGTCGTCGCCACTACCGGCCGTTTGCTTCAGTATATTAAAGAAGAAAACTTCGACTGCCGTGCGATTGAAACCCTGATCCTCGACGAAGCCGACCGCATGCTCGACATGGGCTTCGCGCAAGATATCGAAACTATTTCTGCCGAAGCGCGCTGGCGCAAACAGACGTTGCTGTTCTCTGCAACGCTTGAAGGTGAAGCGATTCGCGAGTTTGCCGAGCGTATTCTGACCGAACCGGTTGAAATCGAAGCCGACCCGTCACGCCGCGAGCGCAAGAAAATCTTGCAATGGTATTACCGCGCGGATGACTTAAAGCATAAAACCGCGCTGCTGTGCCATTTGCTGAAACAAGAAGACGTGACCAAGTCCGTGGTCTTTGTGCGTAAGCGCGAGCGTGTGCACGAGCTGGTAGGCTGGTTGCGTGAAGCAGGCATCAACTCCTGCTACCTCGAAGGCGAAATGGTGCAAGTTAAGCGCACTGAAGCGGTTAAACGCATGGTAGAAGATCGCGTTAACGTGTTGGTTGCGACCGACATCGCCGCACGCGGTCTGGATATCAACGATATCAGCCACGTTTTCAACTTCGATATCCCATTGACCGCTGACACCTATCTGCACCGCATTGGCCGTACCGGCCGTGCAGGACGCAAAGGTACTGCGATTTCTCTGGTAGAAGCGCATGACCATCTGCTGCTGGGTAAAATCGAGCGCTATCTCGATCAGCCGCTGAAATCTCGCGTTATTGATGAACTGCGTCCTGCCACCAAGGCTCCTAGCGCAAAGACTACCGGCAAACCTTCCAAGAAGGTGTTGGCCAAACGCAAAGAGAAGCAGAAGCAAGAAAGCGAGAAGTCCAAAGTTAAGGTGAAAGTACGCCACCGCGACGCGAAAAACGTGGGTAAACGCCGCAAGCCGAAAACCGAAGCCAGCTAATCGGTTAACAGATGCCCTGATGCTAAAAGACCCTGCCAAATGGCGGGGTTTTACTTTTTTAGGGTGCCGGGAAGTAAAATCATCCAGCATTCAGGCAAAAAAAATCCCGGCCGTTTTGGGGTAGCCGGGACGCGCGATAATAGCGCTAACACCAATGGAATAACTTCAAACTGCGTAGACCCAGCAAAGATAAAGAACTCACACGGGCAACGCCATGATGGTTAGCTGATTTAAATCTGAATAAAATCTGAGAAACCATGATTTCTGCTGATTATGTCTGAGGAAGATCTGAGGATGTGCCGTTTCAGACGCGAATTGTTGAGCAGTAAAGGACAGAGACAGTATCCCTATCGAGCCTGAGAAGGTAAGCTACGCGGATTAAAATTATGGATAAATGGAGAGCGCTTATGGCGGCCCCGCTCACCTGGCACGATGTCATTGGCCAGGAAAAACAGCAGAGTTATTTTGTGGATACCCTTAAATT
>CAWUIY010000475.1:0-2441 GCA_963922555.1 uncultured Serratia sp.
TGCCAAAAGCAAATTAGTGGTAGCCACAGAGGGGGTGAAAGGTGGATTCAAGCTAGCAAGGCCTGCCGACGAAATAAGCCTGCTGGATATAGTGAATGCCATTGATGGACGAAAACTTATTTTTGACTGTCGGGAAATTCGCAGCCGTTGCGCCCTGTTTGACGGGACGCCGCCTGAATGGGCCTTGGACGGATACTGTTCAATACACGCAGCCATGATGACAGCGCAGAAACGTATGGAAGACGCCCTCGCCCAACAAACTGTGCTCGATCTCGCGAGAAAAGTCGGCCGAAAATCACCGGCTGAATTTACCCATCAGGTCGATACATGGATTAAAAATCGTCGAGAAAAGAAAAGCAGCGTTAAGGCTTCTGATGAACAGAACATTAAAATCATCGATATTTCGGACTAAATGTCTAAAAGAAGAAACACGCCTTACCAAGACGAAAGCAGTGAAAATTTATTGCAATATTATGATTTTACGAACTTTTTAGGATCCTGTGGCTTCCATCTTTGAGGTTACCTGATCAATCGAAGCTTGGATCTAAGACAATATTAATGTCATAATTAAGTCACAATAATTTAACATTGGTGCAGTTGGATGAGTTTGTGGTGTTTTGTAACGGGATTTGCTTACATCGGTGTTTTTATTTTGGCAATAATGTTTATGGATTGGCACCGTCACCGCGGTAAAAGATAAATTTGTAAAGCTGCGAACTACGCTATTGGGTGCTGTGTGCTCAATAGTTTAACTTTAGGTACAATTATCAGTGCCTGTTGATTCGAGTCACCTGCCATCACCTATTAAAACCATAAGATAAACCCCCTCTCGAATTTGAACGTAGAGCAGGCCTTAGTCTGTAAAATAAACGGCAAGAGTCCGATAAAACATCGGACTCTACTGTTTCTCATAATATATAACTGATATCTCACTTCTCCCCCTGTCTTTATTTAACAGGTGGATCTCCGAGAACCCAATTTGGGCCTGAATATGGAAAACCTGCTGGATAACGGCTTTTCGCGTTATAAGACTGGATCCATCCGGGATAACGAGCGCCGGGATCACTGATCTCATCAAGGGTTGCTTTCTCTTTATCAGTCAGCGCGACAGATAACGCCCCCAGATTATCCTTTAATTGCTCAACATTGCGCACTCCAGCAATGACGCTTGTTACCTGGGGTGAGTTGAGCAACCAGGCAAGTGCTATGCAGGCAGGAGTGGTGCCGTGATTTTCAGCAATTTTCCTAAGCTCATCAACGATATCCCAGGCACAATTTTTATCAACCGGAGGAAACTCTATTTTTGATCGCCTGGCCGAATCTTCGTGATTGCCATTTCGGTCAAACTTACCGGTTAACAGCCCACCAGCGAGTGGGCTCCAGCATAGAAGTCCGCTCCCACTGTCCTGAATTGCCGGAAGCAGTTCATGTTCAATATCTCGACAGGCTAATGAATAAAACGACTGGACGCTTACATATTTCTCAAGTTGTTTTTCTCTGGAAATGCCAATCGCTTTGGCAAGTTGCCAGCCGGCATAATTAGAACAACCGATATATCTAACCTTACCCTGACGTACCATATCATCCATTGTCTGCAGAACGTCCTCCAGAGGAGTTGCAGTATCAAAGTTATGAACCTGATATAAATCAATATGATCTGTTTTTAAGCGTTTCAGACTGTCTTCCAGCGCTTTCATTAAATGATAGCGTGACTGACCTGCATCATTCGCACCTGCGGCCATTCTCGCATGCGCTTTTGTTGCCAGAAAAAACTGTTCGCGGCGCGTAGAAAGAACGTCACCTAACACGCTTTCGGATCCACCCGCGCCATAAATATCTGCGGTATCGATAAAATTTATGCCTGCATCCAGTGCTTCACCAACAATGACGTCCGCTTCCTTAGCCATCAGCCTGCCAATGGCATTTCCTGCGGCATTATCAGACCCACCAAACGTCATGGTTCCCAGGCAGATTCGTGAAACATAAACGCCTGTTTTACCCAATTGCGCATATTGCATTTCAATTCCTCGCTCACGTTTTTAAAGATTGTGGCTCAAGAAAACAGATTCATTTACTATCAAAACCTCATATTTCTTATTCATTCGTACAAATCATTATGGATCCTTTATCTGATGTTCTTTCGTTAATGCAAGTTACAGGCTTGCTTACCGCCCGCATGCAAGCTAAAGGCACTTGGGCGATGAGATTCCCGCCACACAAACACATAAAGTTTGGTACTGTGCTAGAAGGTCATTTCTGGCTATGGACCGAGAACACGGCCCCCCTGTTGCTGGAAAAAGGGGACTTTTATCTTCTGACATCGTGTTGTGCTTACTTTTGTGGTTCGACACCGGAAACGATGGTCAGTGATGGGGTGGAGATCTTCGCTAATAATCGGGAAATAGATGGGGTAGTTCGTTATGGTGATGGGGATGAGATTT
>CAWUIY010000476.1:0-2440 GCA_963922555.1 uncultured Serratia sp.
TGACACTTTGTGTGGTCGGACCTCACTACAAGCCTGATGATATCGGCATTTTTGCTCAATAGGGATGAAAAACGAATGCACAGAGAACCACACAGTATTGAAAAAATCGGCTGGTTAAGAGCAGCAGTGCTCGGAGCCAATGACGGGATTGTTTCTATTGCCAGCCTGTTAATGGGTGTTGTCTCGGCCCACGCTGCCCAGCACAACGTTTTACTCACCGGCGTAGCCGGTCTTGTTGCCGGAGCCATGTCGATGGCTACCGGCGAATATGTTTCCGTTTCCTCGCAGTCAGACACTGAAAAAGCCGCTTTATCTGAAGAGCGCGATGAACTTTCGTCGGACTTTCACGGCGAACTGCACGAGCTGGCGATGATCTATTCCAGCCGGGGGCTTGAGTTGCCTTTAGCGAAAGAGGTTGCCAGACAACTCATGGCGCATGACGCACTGGGTGCACATGCGCGGGATGAGCTAGGTATTTCAGAAATCACCACAGCACGCCCTTTGCAAGCAGCACTCGCTTCGGCGCTGAGCTTTGCCCTTGGCGCATTCTTGCCTCTGATTGTCACCGTAGTGGTTGTTGGGCAATGGGCGCTGCTGGCGATTGCGATCGCCGCCCTGCTTTCTTTGTCACTACTTGGCGGGGTTGCAGCAAAAGCCGGAGGTGCGCCGTTGCTGCCTGCTGTTATTCGGGTAACGTTCTGGAGCGCGCTGGCGATGGGTGTTTCATCGGGCGTCGGCGCATTATTTGGTGCAGTGGTCGGTTGAGAACTCTTGTATAGTTTTAGCGTTATCGACTCATGGTTGCATTCAGCGCATCAATCGATGTTTGCAGCCCTGCCTCGACGCTCATCGTAAGATCTTCCATTTCCAGCGAAATATAGTCATCGTATCCTGTCATTTTGAGCACGGAGAAAAACTCCTTCCACCAGAGCAAGTCTTTACCGCAACCGACCGCGACATAATTCCAGGTGCGATTTTTAGTGTCGGTAACGGGTCGACTTTCAAGCAGCCCGTCGATATCTGCCAAGCCACGCTCGATACGAGCATCTTTGCCATGCACGTGAAAAACAGCCCCTTCAAGTTTACGCACTGCAGCAATCGGGTCCGCCCCTATTGCTATCAGATGTGAAGGGTCGAGATTAATGCCAATAATCGGATCTACCGCCTCACGTAATCGCAGCAATGTGGAAGGGTTATAAACCAGTTGGTTAGGAAACTCTTCAATGGCAATTTTTTCGATCCCCAGCTGCTTCGCATGCTGCACAAATTTTTTCCACCACGGGATAGCCACCTGGTTCCACTGATAATCAATCACGCCGGGCATATAGTCTGGCCACGAAACGGTTGAGGTGATCCAGTTGGGAATGGTGTCTTGCGGCCCACCACCCGGCAAACCGCTCATCATCACGATTTTTTTCACCCCCAGCTTGCCAGCCAGCTCAAGCGTCTGATAGCTGCTAAAAGTATGTTCTTCGCCTAGTTCTCCCGGCGCCAGTGGGTTTCCCGAGCAGTTTAACGCGACGATTTCAATATCGCGTTTTTCTAATTCGTGCAGAAAATCGGTGCGTTTCTCAGTACTTTTCAGCAGTTCACGGGTGTTGACATGCGGACAGGATGACCAGCCACCGGCGGTGATTTCTACACCACTCATTCCATATTCTTTTACCCGGTCCAACATTTCAGTGAATGAGAGACGTGATAAAACATCTGTACATAATGCAAGTTTCATTAGTCGTCCTTTTCCGGAAATAAGAGTGAAGAGAGATATGATTGAAATTACCATCAAACGAAAATAAAAAACCATTAAATATAATGCTGGAAATTAAATTTCATTAGCCATGTCAAATAATCAAAAATATAATCAGCCAAGTAGTGACGCACTTCAATAATATAAAAAAACAGCATTGAATAAGCAATTATCGAGATATTTCAGCCCGCAAACAACATATTCTAATTTATGCTCTACATTTTTGATGATATTTCAAAAAAAATAGCTTCATCTAAAACTCACTTAGCGTATTAAACGTGAATAAAAAATCGTGTTATCACCACGTTCATGACTCCTCTTGTAAAAAAAGAACAATAAGCAAGCAAGTGAATATAAAACATCCATTTTGTTGGCGGCAGAGAAATGTGATCTGCGTCATAATTGTGCGGATACAGATTTTTCATAAAGCAAAAATAATGAGCCAGCTGATTAAGAATATTATTAAATCAATATAAATCATGGGCTTATTTTTTTAAAAAAAGCAAATTTGATGACTACTCGCTTCTGCGTTGGTGTAAGAATACCGTGGAACTTTAGGGAGAATACATGCTGACGTTTTGTGTAAATAATCCTTCTGCCGCTGGCGGCTATGAAAATGGTTATCAAACCAGATTGCTTTTTATTTGTAAGGCTCAAGGCAAACAGGCTGCGATACCACGGGTCATGCATAAA
>CAWUIY010000477.1:0-2409 GCA_963922555.1 uncultured Serratia sp.
GGCAGTCTGCGTAAAGGTGACGTTGGGATTTATCGCAGTAAACAGTTGATTCATATGGCCCCACCAGTCGCACAGCTTGGTCGATTAATCGATGAGCTGTTAGACTCGTTGCAGCATACCGATTTGCATCCTCTGATTGCCAGTTCAGTCTTCCACTATGAATTTGAATTTATCCACCCCTTTGCTGACGGCAATGGGCGAATGGGGCGTTTATGGCAGACATTGATTCTCAGCGAATGGCGTACAGAATTGGCTTGGTTGCCCGTAGAAACGTTGATTTTTAATGAACAGCAAGAATACTACCGCGTGCTCGGGGAATGCGACCGTAAGAGTGATTGCACGGCGTTTATCAGCTTTATGCTCGACAAAATCCAGCTCGCTCTGAAGGAGGGTATAGAGGCACAAAATTCAGTTGGCGACAAAATGTCGGTACAAATGTCGGTACAAATGTCGGTACAAAATCTAGGAGGGTTAACACGCACGGCGCAACAGTTGATGACTCTATTGACTGAAAAGCCGACCTCTAACAGCGCTGAATTAGCTGCCGAGTTGAATCTTAGCGTACGAACAATAGAACGAAACTTAAAAGTTTTGCAGGATAAACAGAAAATTAAGCGTATCGGTGCGACTAAAAACGGTCACTGGATTTTACTTTGATTCCCTTTGTATCAGGCAAAACCCCGTCTTAACCATTACCGGCCAGATCAACACGGGGTTAACCGTTAGCCTTTTACCATTTTACTGCGTTTTGTTGCCATGCCAATACGCGATCGAGGACGGCAAACAGCAGGGTGATTAATGATGAAAACAGCAGTGCCATCACGATCAGTGCGCCATACATATTGGCATAGGCCGCCCATCCCTGCGCCCATTGCAAATACCATCCCAGCCCCGACTTCACGCCCATCATTTCAGCAGCAACAAGCACCGAAAATGATGCGCCCAGCCCCATAAACAGTCCCACAAATACGTGCGGTAATGACGCGGGAACGGCAACGCGCAAGATCAGAAACAGATTGCTGGCCCCCAGCGTGCGAGCAACGTCGTAATAGCGCGAATCAACGCTCGACACTCCAGACCAGGTCAAGACGGTGACCGGGAACCACGTCGCCAGCGCAATCAGAAAGATGGCCGCCGAGAAACTCGAAGGAAAGAAATATAACGACAGCGGCAGCAGGGCCGTTGAAGGTACCGGGCCTAAAAAACGCAGGATCGGATGCACCCAATACCCCAGCCCACGCGACCAGCCGATGGCAACACCCGTGACAAACCCACTCAGGCTCCCAAACAAAAAGCCTAACGCCAGCAGTCTGAGTGAGTTCAGCACGCTATCACCAAGGCGATACCAGTCGGTGGCGTAGGCCTCAACCAAAGCACGCGGCGGCTCGAAAAAGGGGGCGGGCAGCAGGGCCAGTTTTGAGGTCACGGTTTCCCAAATGGCAATCAGTATTGCCAGTGCAATCAGCCAGCGTGCCGAGCGTTCCAGAGGTGAGAACAGCACGCGCCATTGCAAAACGCGTCCCAGCAGCACGCCGACGGTAAGCGCCGCTGCAAAAATCGCAAACAGACGATGCGTTTCACCGACATAGCGCGGCGGCGAGAATCCCACCTGCTTGTCTGGCCATAAAACCATTAACGCCACTACAGCCCACCACGCGAGAATGGCGATCGCCAGCGCCGGGGTAAACGCCTGTTTTTGTTGGGCAACGGCGGGATTAAGGCTGTCGAGAGTTTGACTGGACATGGCGACTCCTTCTTAGCCCATTTTCATATTCATGTGATCCGACGAGGCCGGTAACAGGTCAGGGACGTAGTGATCGGCAAACTGCTGCGCGTTGGTATCAGGACGAATAACGTTAATCAGTTTCAACTCATTCACATAGGTAGCAACCTCACCGCGCAGCTGTTCGCCGGTCGAGTGGTGGTTATGGGTATGCTCCTTGAGCATCGCGGTAATATCATCGATCGGGATATTGCCAGGCACAAATGGCGCGAAAATCTTGGCCGTTTCGGCAGGGTTATCGGCCGTCCACTGCTGGGCATCGACAATCGCCTGCGTGATGGCGCGCGCCACGGCAGGATTATCCCGCAGTAGCGAGCCGCGCAGGCCGAGCACGCAGCAGGTCATGTTCTTGTATTCACCCGTCATATTGTTGTCGATTTCAACCAGATCATAACGGTGTTTAATTAACCAGCCTTGCGGGTCATCGCTGGCAATTGCCTGAACCTCGCCTTTTTGCAAGGCCTCACCAAACAGTGCATCGGGATATTGCACCCAGTTCACCTGCTTGTCCGGGTCGATGCCTTGTTTGGCTAATTGAATAGCAAAAAAATTGCGCAGCGGGCTGGCCTGATCGCTGACCGCGACATTTTTACCCACCAGATCGCGCACGCTGTTGATACCGGAGG
>CAWUIY010000478.1:0-2395 GCA_963922555.1 uncultured Serratia sp.
TTGACCGGCTGTGACGAGGCAGCGAAAATCTCGCCAGAGCAGCAAACGGGTAGCAATCCGGTCCTTCCTGCAGCGAAAAACTTTTTGCTGCCGCCGATGCAGGTCCCCAGCGGCACGGCCTGGAAAGAGGGGGAGACGCCCAAAGTGGCCGAAGGATTGAAGATCACAAAACTCGCCGATGGCTTTATGCATCCACGGCAAATTACCGTGCTGCCCAATGGCGATGTGTTGGTCGTCGAAGCGAATAGTCCGCCGGGTGTAACCAGCAAGCCAAAAGAAATTATCATGGGCATGGTGCAGAAAGCTTCGGGCAAAGGCGGGCCGGGCGGTAACCGTATTACCTTACTGAGAAATGCAAACGGTGATGGTAAAACCTGGGAGAAGCATGTATTTCTGGAAAATCTGCATTCGCCGTTTGGCGTCCAGCTTATCGGCGATCAGCTTTATGTCGCTAATGCCGATGGTTTATGGCGCTATCACTATCAGGCCGGTGAAACGAAGATTACCGATCCGGGCACGGAAATTGCCGATTTACCCGGTGGGCCAATCAATCACCACTGGACTAAATCACTGTTAGCGAGTCCCGATGGTAGCAAGCTCTATGTTGGTGTAGGTTCAAACAGTAACATCACTGAAAACGGTATCGGCGCTGAATATCGCCGTGCGGATATCCTTGAAGTCGATGTCGCCACTGGTGCAAGCCGCATTTATGCCAGCGGTCTACGTAATCCAACGGGTCTGCAATGGGAGCCGCAAACGGGTAAACTCTGGGCGGTGGTCAATGAGCGAGACGAAATTGGTGCCGATCTGGTTCCAGACTATATGACCTCGGTGCAAGAACACGCCTTTTATGGCTGGCCATACAGCTATTACGGTCAGCATGTTGATCAACGTGTAAGACCGCAGCGTCCTGATTTGGTTGAGAAAGCCATTAAACCAGACTATGCGCTTAGCTCCCATGTCGCGCCACTGGGTTTGTGGTTCTACACCGGTACCAATCTGCCGCAAGAATATCGCGGCGGCGCGTTTATTAGCGAGCACGGGAGTTGGAACCGCAAGCCGTTGAACGGTTATCAGGTGGTCTATGTGGCATTCAAGAACGGTAAGCCGGTCGGTCAGCCAAAACCCGTGGTCACCGGCTTCCTGACTGACGATCAGAAACAGGTCCGTGGATTACCCGTCGGCCTGGCAATGGACAAGCAGGGCGCTCTACTGATTGTCGATGATGCGGGTAATTCAGTCTGGAGAGTCACCGGCGCGGAGAGTCAATAAATAATGCGCTATATTTTATCTTAATCGCCCTCGTTTAATCTTTGTATATAGTGCAAGGCACTAATAGTATTAAAAAATGCCTGTCGCTTATTTCGTGCAGGCATTTATTTATAAAGTGACACCAATTCAAACAATCTCTCCATTATTTACACCTCAACTTTACGAATGTTTTACGTCCTTTCCTGATAACACTTTGCCTCAGCAGGCGTATATTAGTAGTAATCAATTTTCTCATCTGTATTTGAAGGTTTGTGATGAAAAAGCTCGCTCTATTCGGCATCTGTGCAACGTTATTAGTAGGACTAGGCGCTAGCTCCCTGTCCCAGGCGGCTCCTTTCCCTCATGGCGGCGGCGGTGGTTTTCACGGCGGCGGCCCTGGCGGCGGATTCCACGGCGGTGGTTATCACGGAGGAGGCTATCATGGACACGGCGGCCATTGGGGTTGGGGTGGCAATGTCTTTGTTGGCGTTGGCCCTTATTGGGGGCCGGACCCATATTACTGGGGGCCTGCACCATATTATGCTCCGCCGCCAGTCGTTTACGTCACCCCACCGGCACCTCAAGTCTACGTCGAGAAGCAGGCTCCGAGTGCCAGTTATTACTGTCATAATCCAGTGGGCTATTACCCACAAGTGCCACGCTGTCCAACAGGCTGGCAAAAATTAGCGCCACGATAAGACTCATTACGAGAAATTCGGCAATTAGAGGTTACGTTAACATGAAAATTTTTGCCTACGCGCCTGTGGCCGTTGTGTTAGGTGCTGTAATGCTGTCTGGTTGCGTCAGCCCGCCAAGTGGGCCAGATGTCAGGGCAATGCCGGGAACCGGCAAATCTTATGAACAGTTCATGGCGGATGATTCAACTTGCCAAAGCTACGCTCGTGGCAATATTAACGGCGATGCCCAACGTGCAAATAATAACGCGGTGAATACTGCAGCTGCGGCTACCGTGATTGGTGCTGCGGGCGGCGCGATACTGGGTGCGGCATCGGGTCATGGTGGCTCTGGAGCCTTGATTGGTGCAGGCTGCGGTCTTTTAGTTGGTATTTTGATTTTTATCGTCTGCTCAATGAGCAGATAAGTCGATATACAGCAGCGTTACAACGACGTGTATATCCAGTGT
>CAWUIY010000479.1:0-2391 GCA_963922555.1 uncultured Serratia sp.
TGCTGCGCTGGCAACTTCTCTGGTGTTCACCGTAGTGGTACTGGTTTACTCAGTATTTAACGATCCTCAGGAAATCAACGGTACCATTCCTGCTGCCGACAATGCGCCAGTACAGTCTACCCCAGGCGTTCCGGATGCAGACTGGCCAGCCTATGGCCGTACTCAGGGCGGTACTCGCTACTCCCCACTGAGCCAGATCAACGACAAAAACGTTGGCCAGCTGAAAGAAGCATGGACCTTCCAGACCGGTGATGTGAAAACAGCACACGATCCGGGCGAGTTCACTGACGAAGTTACGCCAATCAAAATCCGTGACACCCTTTACCTGTGTACTCCGCACCAGAAACTGTTTGCTCTGGACGCTGCGACCGGTAAAGAGAAGTGGACTTTTGATCCGCAGCTGAAAACTGACCCAACCTTCCAGCACGTGACCTGTCGTGGTGTTTCTTATTACGAAGATCCTGCTGTGGCACAAGGCAACGCGACTAACGGTGCCGCTCCGGCAATCTGTGCTCGCCGCGTTCTGTTGCCGGTGAACGATGGTCGTATGTTTGCGCTGGACGCAGAAACAGGTGCACGTTGTGCCGATTTCGGTAACAACGGTGAACTGAATCTGCAGAGCAATATGCCTTACGCGACTGCGGGTCGTTACGAGCCAACTTCACCACCGATTGTCACCAAAAGCGTGATTATCGTTGCCGGTGCGGTGACCGATAACTACTCCACTAAAGAACCTTCAGGCGTTATCCGTGGTTTCGACGTTCACACCGGTAAACTGTTGTGGGCATTCGATCCGGGCGCTGCTGATCCGAACAAGATCCCGGGTCCAGGCGAAAACTACACGCCTAACTCACCAAACTCTTGGGCTCCAGCGGCTTACGACCCTAACCTTGACCTGGTTTACCTGCCGATTGGCGTGGAAACTCCGGATATCTGGGGCGGCAACCGTACTCCAGACATGGAGCGTTACGCGAGCAGCCTGCTGGCTCTGAACGCCTCTACCGGTAAACTGGCCTGGGTATACCAGACCGTGCATCATGACCTTTGGGACATGGACGTACCGGCTCAGCCTACTCTGGCTGACATCACCGACAAGAGCGGCAATAAAGTTCCGGTTATCTACGTTCCTACCAAAACCGGTAACATCTTTGTTCTCGATCGTCGTGATGGCAAGCTGGTTGTTCCAGCTCCAGAAAAACCCGTGCCACAGGGTGCAGCGAAGGGCGACCACACGTCTCCTACTCAGCCGTTCTCTGACCTGACTTTCCGTCCATCAGCCAAGCTGACCGGTAAAGACATGTGGGGCGCAACCATCTACGACCAGCTGATGTGTCGTGTGATGTTCCACCGCCTGCGTTACGAAGGGACATTCACGCCTCCTTCTGAACAAGGTACGCTGGTATTCCCTGGTAACCTCGGGATGTTCGAGTGGGGCGGTATCTCTGTTGATACCGATCGTCAGCTGGCTATCGCTAACCCGATCGCGCTGCCGTTCACCTCTAAACTGATCCCACGTGGCCCAGGTAATCCAATTGAGCCGCCAGCAGGTTCAACCGGCGGTAGCGGTACCGAGTCTGGTATTCAGACCCAGTACGGCGTGCCTTATGGCGTTGAGCTGAATGCGTTCCTGTCTCCATTGGGCTTCCCATGTAAGCAACCATCCTGGGGCTACATCTCTGGTGTTGATCTGAAAACTAACGATATCGTTTGGAAAAAACGTATCGGTACCGTTCGTGACAGCTCACCAGTGCCATTGCCGTTCAAAATGGGTATGCCAATGCTGGGTGCGCCTACCTCGACTGCAGGTAACGTATTCTTCATCGCAGCAACCGCAGACAACTACCTGCGCGCGTTCAACATGAGCAACGGCGATCAGCTGTGGCAGGCACGTCTGCCAGCAGGCGGTCAGGCTACTCCGATGACTTATGAAGTGAATGGCAAGCAGTACGTGGTTATTGCGGCAGGCGGTCATGGTTCATTCGGCACCAAGCTGGGTGACTACATCATCGCTTACGCACTGCCAGACGATGCTAAAAAGTAATTAACTTAACGACGGCAAAAGCTGTCTGTAAGTGAACGCCAAGGCCACTGAAAATCAGTGGCCTTTTTTTATCTTTTTAAATGATTGTTAATTATGGGAATTAGTTAACGTTAAGGGGTAGTGTTTTTCGCTCAACATAAAGTTGCAAGCTCAGTCAAAACATTTGAAAGAGCTTTAAGGAGAGCTAACGTGTATAACCCGGTTTCATCGTCCGCTGTGACCCTATTTCCTATCCTGCCGATCAACCGCTCCGCTACAACAGTGCCTGTGCCTTCTCCCTTTGTTTCCAATCTTCAAGCTGTGCGCAATAACGAAATTTCTTCTCTGGTCGTTACAAGATGTTCAAAAGT
>CAWUIY010000480.1:0-2381 GCA_963922555.1 uncultured Serratia sp.
TGCGCTTAGTTTCTTAGTAGTTTAATTTTAACGTTTTTGTGAGTTGAACTCAGACCAACAGACCTGCGGCAAGTTCGCAAAATCATCCTTGAAGGAACATCACAAAAATCAATTTATTGCGTGAATTCATAGAGCTAACATCAAGCCAGGCTCTAAATTTTCGTGCCGCTATAGTAGCCCAAGCACGGCAAAACTGACACCCGTAAACTGGAATGCGCCGCGAAGATTTGCCAAAAGGCGGGATTATTCAGCCGTCAAGCCGAGTTCTAACAGCCTTGTGCTCAGGCGGTTGCCATCACTAAGTCCAGCCATCCGCGCGATGAAAATACCGATATAGGGTCGATGGTCTGCCGTAAACAGTGGGAGTGAATACGGGCTGCTCGGGGTATTTTTAAACCTCATAAAAAGCTAAAATGTACACCGACAAAAATTGTGGTCTTTTATTTTCGCTGTTTTCATTTTTCTATAATTATTATTAAGAGGTTAGCGTGCAACAATTACCCCCTTGTCCAAAATGCAGTTCTGAATTTACCTGGCAGGAAGGCGAGCAGCTCAACTGCCCTGAGTGCGGACATGAGTGGTCATCCAATGCTGGCGCGAATGCAGAAGATGAAGGGCTGGTGGTCAGAGATGCCAACGGTAATCTGCTCGCGGACGGTGATTCGGTTACGGTCATTAAAGATCTCAAAGTTAAAGGCAGCTCTACGCCGTTGAAGATCGGCACGAAAGTGAAAGGTATCCGCCTGGTTGAAGGTGACCATAATATCGACTGCAAAATTGACGGTTTTGGCCCAATGAAGCTGAAATCCGAGTTCGTTAAGAAAAACTGATTCCGCTAAGTCAACTTCCGTCTATTAGCGAGCACATTGCGGTCTTTGGCATCCAGCCTCTGGCCGTTAAATAGCAGTCTTGTCGCAGGCGGAGTATTCCTGCGACTATTTGATTAAAATCCTTTAAACATTCCTTTTGTTCGCATCAAACAATGCATTAACATGACAATCTCCTTTTATTGTCTCGGCAAACGGATGTCTGATGCGTTATCTGGCCACGCTTCTTCCTATGGTCGCGCTGCTCTCTGCCTGTAGCAGCACGCCCAAACACACTACTGCCCAGGGCACTGCCCCAAGTGGCGGATTTTTAAACCCGCCTTCGCAGAACGGCTTCTTTGCCAGCGGTGATTTTACCGATAACCCAGCGGCAAACGCGTTCATCGACAAGATGGTGCGCGAGCACGGTTTCGATCGCCAACAGCTGCAAAATACTCTTGGTCAGGCGAGACGTCTGGATTGGGTATTGCGCCTAATGGATCGTCAGGCACCCACCGGGCTGCCGCCAACCGGCCCTTACGGCGCGTGGATCCGCTATCGCAGCAAATTTATTACCCCGGATAACGTACAAAACGGCGTAGCCTTCTGGGATCAGTATCAGGATGCGCTTCAGCGTGCTTACCAGCAATATGGCGTACCGCCCGAGATCATCGTCGGCATTATCGGCGTTGAAACTCGCTGGGGCAGGGTGATGGGCAAGACACGTATCATCGACGCACTCGCAACGCTGGCGTTTGATTATCCTCGTCGCGGTGACTATTTCGCCAGCGAGCTGGAGACCTTCCTGCTGATGTCGCGTTCTGAAAATGACGATCCGCTGTTGCTGCGCGGATCCTTTGCCGGTGCAATGGGTTACGGACAGTTTATGCCCTCGGCCTTTAAACAGTTCGCCGTAGACTTCGACGGTGACGGGCACATCAACCTGTGGGATCCAATCGATGCGATCGGCAGCGTCGCCAACTACTTCAAGTCTAATGGCTGGGTGAGCGGCGAGCCGGTTGCCGTGCAGGCCAGCGGGCAAGCACCGGGAATGGAAAATGGTTATCAGACTAAATATTCTGTTTCGACGCTGTCTGCGGCGGGCTTGATGCCGCTTGGTTCGTTGGGCGGTTATCAGCAGGCAAGCCTGTTGCGTCTGGATATGGGCACCAGCTATCAGTATTGGTATGGTCTGCCAAACTTCTATGCGATTACTCGCTACAATCACAGCACCCAGTACGCGATGGCGGTGTGGCAGCTGGGCCTGGCGGTGAAGCAGGCTCGCGGCGGCTTATAAACTAGATGGCGGCCAATATGGGCCGCCATCTTTGTGATTATTTCTCCGTTTACCTCAACGCTTTTAACACTTCCGCCGAATTCGCTACGGCCCCAAACACTCCGCCCTGCATTTTGACCATCGCCAGCGCCGCCAGATGATTGGCAGGATCGGTGGCCGCGCAGCAATCTGCAATCAGCAGGCACTCAAACCCGCGATCGTTGGCTTCGCGTAGGGTGGTATGCACGCATACGTCAGTGGTGATGCCGGTCAGCAGCAGGTTTGTGATACCCCGCGTG
>CAWUIY010000481.1:0-2367 GCA_963922555.1 uncultured Serratia sp.
GCCTATTTGGTCTTGCTCCGGGTGGAGTTTACCGCGCCACGGACTGTTGCCAGCCGCGCGGTGCGCTCTTACCGCACCCTTTCACCCTTACCTGATCCCACTTGCGCGGGCCATCGGCGGTTTGCTCTCTGTTGCACTTGTCGTAGGCTTGCGCCTCCCAGGCGTTACCTGGCACCCTGCCCTATGGAGCCCGGACTTTCCTCCCCTTCATCTGTCTCCCCCGAAAGGGACGGCAATAAAGCGGCGACTGTCTGGTCAACTCCGGCGCGGATTATAGGGGGTTCGCGCGCCGATGTATAGGGAAGATGTCACGATCGTTCCACCTATCGGTCAATCCTTACTCTTCGTCGTCTTCCTGTGCCTCATCGCCCTGCTGGTCAAGCGCATAACGATAAAGCTGATTTTTCTTCACGCCGTGGATCTCGGCGGCAAGCGCAGCGGCCTTTTTCAGCGGCAACTCTTTTTGCAGCAGCGCCAACGTGCGCAGCGCCTCGGCCGGAAGTGCCTCGCTGTCGGGCGTGTGCCCTTCTACGATTAACACCATTTCGCCGCGTTTACGGACTTCGTCTTCAAGCACCCAGGCCAGCAGCTCACCTACCGGCGCTCCATGAATTGACTCCCAGGTCTTGGTTATCTCGCGCGCCAGCACCACGTAGCGCTGCGGGCCCCAGACGGTAACCATATCCTGCAGGCTTTCAAGCAGGCGGTGGGTCGATTCATAGAAAATCATGGTGCGTGTTTCTTCGATCAGTGCCTGAAGCGTGTCTTTACGTGACTTTGTTTTAGCCGGTAGAAAGCCTTCGTAACAAAAACGATCCGACGGCAAACCCGCCGCGCTCAGGGCAGCGATGGCCGCACAGGCACCAGGCAGTGGAACCACACGGATCCCGGCTTCGCGGCAGCGGCGAACCAGATGATAACCGGGGTCGTTGATCAATGGCGTTCCGGCGTCAGAAACTAACGCAATGCTTTGACCTTCTTGAAGTTTTGACAAGAGATGGTCGGCTTTTTGCTGCTCGTTGTGGTCATGTAAAGGATACATTTTTGCACTGATGGCGAAATGCTGCAGCAGCAATCCGGTATGGCGCGTATCCTCTGCGGCAATCAAATCTACATTGCTCAACACGGCTAAAGCACGCTGCGTGATGTCTCCCAAATTGCCGATTGGAGTCGGTACCACATAGAGCGTTGATGCAGAAATATCTGCTTGATCGTGTTGATTCATTGTTTCATCCGGATTGCCGATTTAATATTGAGCATCTTGAAAAAAACATCACTGGAAACAGCATGCCTTCCTCAACTACTTTTCGTACCCGCACGGGGCGTTTGATCCCTGCAATTATTGTGGCGATGTTACTTGCCAGCTGTTCGAGCCAGGCTCCGCAGACGCCGACTCAAAGCGTACAGGATGCGGGCACCGGCAGCGCCGACTACTATTTGAAACAGGCGCAGCAGAGCAGTGATGATAACAAGGCTAACTGGCAATTACTTGCGATTCATGCCCTGTTACGTGAAAACCGTGTTTCTGAAGCCGCCTCTCAGCTCGCTCAATTGCCGCAGCAGGGGCTTAACAACACTCAGCAAACCGAACAACAGCTGCTAACCGCTGAGCTGTTCATCGCACAGAAAAATAATCAGTCAGCCAGCATCACACTGGGCAAGCTGGATGTCGCCAACCTCTCGGCCGATCAGAAAGCCCGCTATTACAAGGCGCTTATCGCTTCTAGTCAGGGGCGTACCAGCCTGCCGCTGCTGCGTGCCTATATTGCACAAGAGCCTTTGTTGCAAGGTAAAGAGCATCAGGACAACATCGACGCAACCTGGCTCGCGCTGACCCAGCTCTCACAGCAGGACATCAATGGTATCGTGATAAATGCCAACGAAAACGTGCTGCAAGGCTGGCTGGATCTGCTCAACCTGTGGCAGACCAATAAACAGGATCCTAATCTGCTGAAAGCAGGTATTCAGGACTGGCAGAAGCGCTATCCTTACAACCCAGCGGCGAAGACTCTGCCAACGGCGCTCAACAACGTCATCAACTTCAAACCTGGCTCAACGGAAACTATCGCACTGCTGCTGCCGTTAAGCGGCGCCGCACAGGTTTACGGTAACGCCATCGAGCAAGGTTTCAATGCGGCGGTTAACGGCCAGATTAACGCGCCAGCTCCTGCTCAGCCGGCACAACCGGTCGCGACGCCAGCAACCCAGGCTACAACCCCAACCGATCCAAACGCGGCGGTCAGTTCGTCGGGTCCAGGCGTGACGGCTGCACAGGGTACGCCAACGACTACAGCACCGGCGGCTATCCCTGCTGCTGCGCCAGCGGCTCCGGCACCAGTGCCTTCCATGCCTTCAGCGACTGTGAAA
>CAWUIY010000482.1:0-2365 GCA_963922555.1 uncultured Serratia sp.
TATGTAATGAATTTATCTTCTGGCCAAATCAGCCAGGTGACAAGTGGACGCAGCAACAGCACTGAACCTACATGGTATCCGGACAGCCAAAACCTGGCGTTTACCTCGGATCAGGGCGGTCGTCCACAGTTGTATAAAGTGAATATTAATGGCGGTGCGCCACAGCGTCTGACGTGGGAAGGTTCTCAGAACCAGGACGCAGATGTTAGCTCCGATGGAAAATTCCTTGTAATGGTTAGCTCCAACAACGGTAGCCAACACATCGCCAAACAAGATCTGGAAACGGGAGCCGTTCAAGTATTAACGGACACGTTCCTGGATGAAACGCCTAGTATCGCGCCGAACGGCACCATGATTATTTACAGCTCCTCACAGGGACTGGGCAAGGTGTTACAGTTGGTCTCGACTGATGGGCGTTTCAAAGCGCGTCTTCCGGCTACCGATGGACAGGTCTCATTTCCTGCCTGGTCGCCGTACCTGTGATGCATGTTTAGATATGTATGGCAAATTATAAAAAAGGATCAACGAGATGCAACTTAACAAAGTGCTGAAAGGCCTGCTGCTGGCAGTACCTGTAATGGCAATCGCGGCGTGTTCTTCACACAAAACCGCAGACAATGGCCAAGCTGGATACGGCGCTGGTGCTAACGGTACTGGCACTGAAAACGGCAACATGTCTTCAGAAGAACAAGCTCGTCTGCAGATGCAAGAACTGCAGAAGAACAACATCGTTTACTTCGGTCTGGACAAATACGATGTTTCTTCTGACTACGCTCAGATGCTGGATGCACACGCAGCTTTCCTGCGTAGCAACCCATCTTACAAAGTGACTGTTGAAGGTAACGCCGACGAACGTGGCACGCCTGAATACAACATCGCTTTGGGTGAGCGTCGTGCTAACGCAGTTAAAATGTACCTGCAAGGCAAAGGCGTTTCTGCTGACCAAATCTCTATCGTTTCTTACGGTAAAGAAAAACCAGCTGTACTGGGCCATGACGAAGCGGCTTACGCTAAAAACCGTCGTGCCGTACTGGTATACTAAGAGAATCGCATGAGCAGTAACTTCAGACATCACCTGTTGAGTCTGTCGTTACTGGTTGGCGTAGCGGCCCCCTGGGCCGCTACTGCCTCGGCACCAATCAGTAATGTCGGCTCCGGCTCGATAGAAGATCGAGTCACCACCCTTGAACGTATTTCTAACGGTCAAGGCCAGCTATTAACTCAACTCCAACAGCAAGTTTCTGATAATCAGAACGATATTGCCAATCTTCGTGGTCAAATACAGGATAACCAATATCAGCTGAAGCAAATCACCGACCGTCAAAATCAAATCCTGCAACAGATTGCTGCGATGCAAAGCTCTGGTGGCGCTCCTGCGGCCTCAGCTGGCGCTGCAGCGGGTGCGGCAGCTTCTGATGGCGGTTCTGCTCAAGCGCCAGCAAGCAGTGCGCCAGCAGCCACGGGTAACCCTGACACCGATTACAATGCTGCCGTCTCGTTAGCACTGGAAAAGAAACAGTACGATCAGGCTATTTCTGCTTTCCAGGCTTTCATCAAGCAGTATCCGGATTCCACTTACCAGCCTAATGCCAATTACTGGTTAGGTCAGTTGTATTACAACAAAGGTAAGAAGGATGATGCAGCGTACTATTACGCTGTGGTGGTCAAGAATTATCCGAAGTCACCGAAAAGCCCAGATGCGATGTATAAGGTCGGGATCATCATGCAGGAGAAAGGCCAGAGCGATCGTGCTAAAGCCGTGTTCCAGCAAGTGGTTAAACAATACCCGAACAGTGAATCTGCAAAATTGGCTCAAAAACGTTTGGCTTCAAAATAAGTCTTCATTCAGGCCCGAAAAGTAACCATATCGGCTGTTTTTCGGGCTCGAATGTATGAAGAACAAGCAGTCAGTCAGTTATCTCGAAATTAGGGTTGCGCTGCTCAGATAAATCAGTAATATATGCCGCCGTTGCCCAGATAAACTGAAACAAGTTAATCAGGCAAGCAAATTAAGCAGATTAGTGGGTCGTTAGCTCAGTTGGTAGAGCAGTTGACTTTTAATCAATTGGTCGCAGGTTCGAATCCCGCACGACCCACCACTGTTTAATGTTGTAGTACAAGTGTTAAGTCGTAAGGGTTGAGAACCTGCTGCAGGTTCGAGCCGAGCGGAGCGAGACGACAACGCGTTAGCGTTGCCCGAAGGGTGAGTCCGAAGGACGAATCAATCCCGCACGACCCACCACTGTTTAGTTGGCAAAACGTTTTAAGTTCTTAAACGTTAAGTAGTAAATGTAGTAAGCAGTAAACAGAGGGTCGTTAGCTCAGTTGGTAGAGCAGTTGACTTTTAATCAATTGGTCGCAGGTT
>CAWUIY010000483.1:0-2352 GCA_963922555.1 uncultured Serratia sp.
AAGAACGATGCCTTTGAACGGATCAAGAAATTCTTTGGCGAAGACGATCCGACTGCAATAGCTCTTGTGAATAGACTTAATAACGAGTTTTCACATCTCGAATCGACTCCTGATCGTGGATTTAAACCTGTGGAGATTCCAGAAATTTCCAAGGTGGCAAACTACGTGTTGGACAAGATTTATACGGCAGACCCGCATCAATACAATGCGCTATTGAAGAGCATCGGTGAACCACCCAGAACACCTTAGGAAAAAGGGCATAAAAAGTTTTTTGTGGTGAGTGAGGCGCTATTTGGCTCAGGAATGCGCCTCTCAAGTATGCGGAAAGATTAGTCACTAATATATAAAAAATCGGAACTCTCAAAGAGTGTGGTACTAAAAAAGTTATGGATACTAAACGCCCGTTGTTCGCTCGAAGCAAACACCATTCGCTTAACATGCATGATAACCTAATATAGTAACTCGCATTTCAAACGGGGAGTTTTTAATGGAAATATTTTTCATCAATAACAAGAAGATATCGATTAAATCCCTGCAATTTAATAGTAAAGCAGTTCAATTCGAAGCAATGCGTAGTTGGTTTTTTGATAACTTTGAAGATCCTGTGAACTGTTGCCCTTATGAGTCTCAAGAGGGTGGGTATTTTTACATTTTTGGTGGGCCATATTATGCAGGTGAAGAGCTTCAGGAAAAATTTGGCAGCTACGTAAAAGATGATTATATCCAAGAACTGGTCGATGATTTACAAGAAATTTGTTATGAGTGGTCAGGCAATTCAAGTAATGCAGCTGGATGGTATGATGAAGATTTGTATGACGTTGTAACCACATCAAAAGAACCTTATATTAACTTCTCCGAAAATATAACTAAGATACGTACACTTTCGGCATTAAATATTGATTCAGAAAATAAATCTCATTTTCTTGGTATTTTATACACCAATATTATCACCGCATTGGAAACGTTATATGTTGAGTTATTTATCAATTCGATAAAAAAAGATAATTCTTTTTTTATCAATTATATACAAAAAGGAAGCGTAAGCTTCAAAGCAAGCAAGCCTCTGATCATAATGCCTTTTTCTCCTGAATCAATGGGGGGGTAAAGAGCATTAGTAAAAGAGATCCTAGAGCATTTGATAGATTCTAGTTGGCATAGCACAGAACAAGTTATTAAGCGTTTTAAGTCAACGTTTGGCATTAAGGCACAAAGTGACTGGCCTATATCAGAGATTGAACATGCGACTGTAATTCGGAACCATCTAATCCATCGTGGTGGCAAGGACAAAAATGGGGCACCAGTAATAATTACAGAGGATAATCTAAATGAGTTACTTGAACAATCAGTATTGCTGAGCGAGAAATTGCATGCAAGTTTGAATAAAGCAATAGATGAAAAAAGTGGCAGCATTGAAAGCGGATTTTAAAATAAAGACCTTTAAATGATTGCCAAGAATCTTATCTTCATCCTCAATCAGGTATAACACCCGCTCCTCGTTCACATCAACCCCTTAACATAACAGACATTGCTGCAGTGACCTGCCATGTCTACCATCCCGGAGCTGGATGCCAATATCAGCTGACCTGCCCCCAGGATTAGATACAACGCTCAGTTAGTAATGTCGGATCCTTCACTCTCAGAATTACCCTTTCTCCAGCCCGCCGCAAATTCAGACGGCGTCTGATAATTCAGCGCGGAGTGCGGGCGACATTCGTTATAATCCTGACGCCATTCACTGATGGTTTTCCTGGCATGACTGACGTCACTGAACCAGTGTTCATTCAGGCATTCATCGCGAAAGCGTCCGTTAAAACTCTCAATAAATCCGTTCTGTGTCGGCTTGCCGGGCTGGATAAGCCGCAGCTCCACGCCATGCTCAAAGGCCCATTGGTCGAGCGCGCGGAAGGTAAATTCCGAGCCCTGATCAGTTCTTATCGTGGCCGGATAGCTTTGAGACAGCGCAATGCTGTCCAGAATACGCGTGACCTGCACGCCTGAAATCCCAAAGGCAACAGTGACCGTCAGGCATTCCTTTGTGAAGTCATCGACGCAGGTAAGGCATTTGATCCTGCGACCGGTAGCCAGCGCATCCATGACGAAATCCATCGACCAGGTCAAATTGGGCGCCGCCGGACGGAGTAGCGGCAGACGTTCTGTTGCCAGCCTTTTACGACGTCGCCTGCGTTTTACGCCCAGCCCGTTGAGATGATAGATGCGTTATACCCGCTTGTAGTTGACATGAAGGCCCTCCCGACGCAGTAGTTGCCAGATGCGGCGGTAACCAAAGCGGCGACGTTCAAGTGCCAGCTCTGTGATGCGAAGAGACAGCTGCGTGTCAGCAGCCTGACGCTG
>CAWUIY010000484.1:0-2348 GCA_963922555.1 uncultured Serratia sp.
CTGATCTGGCCAGTCGCGGTGATTTCAGTGCTACTGATATTTAGCTTTTTCTTTAGCACGCTGGCGAATCTGATTGCCGCGCCGTTTAGCGGCCTATTGGCCGAACAGCTGGAAGCACGGCTCACAGGGAAAGCCATTCCCGACACCGGTATCTGGGGCATCATGAAAGATCTGCCGCGCATCATGAAACGTGAGATGCAAAAGCTGGGATACTACATTCCGCGCGCCCTGCTGTTGCTGGTCCTGCACTTTATTCCCGGCGTCGGACAAACGCTGGTGCCGGTGCTGTGGTTTTTCTTCAGCGCCTGGATGCTGGCTATCCAGTATTGCGACTACCCTTTCGATAACCACAAAGTCAGCTTTGCCGATATGCGCCGCTCGATGGGCCGTAACAAGATCGACAACCTGCAATTTGGTTCGTTGGTCAGCGTATTTACTCTGGTGCCGGTGCTTAACTTGCTGATCCTGCCAGTGGCCGTGTGTGGGGCAACCGCAATGTGGGTCGATCGCTATCGCCACCTGCATTTACCCGAGACCGGCAGACCTTAAGGGTTTTGTACTAGAATCAAAACATATTTCATATTCACATATCATATACTAATTCTTTACTTCACTAGGGGAGACGTTCAAGTATGCTTTTTACGTTTTCCTCTTAATTTCATAAAATTATCCTCAAAAGAATTCGACACAAGGTAGGAAAGGCTATGAGCAAGATCTATGATGACAATTCATTAACAATCGGCCATACGCCGCTGGTTCGCCTGAATCGTATTGGCAATGGCCGCATTCTGGCTAAAGTCGAGTCACGTAATCCGAGCTTCAGTGTAAAATGCCGTATTGGCGCGAATATGATTTGGGAAGCCGAGAAAAGTGGCATCCTGACCAAAGACATCGAGCTGGTTGAACCAACCAGCGGCAACACCGGTATTGCACTGGCCTATGTGGCCGCAGCGCGCGGTTACAAACTGACGCTGACCATGCCAGAAACCATGAGTGTTGAGCGTCGTAAGCTGCTGAAAGCGTTGGGCGCTAACCTAGTACTCACCGAAGGCGCGAAAGGCATGAAAGGTGCCATCGCCAAAGCCGAAGAAATCCAGGCCAGCGATCCTAATCGTTACCTCATCCTTCAGCAGTTCAGCAACCCGGCTAACCCGGCAATCCACGAAAAAACCACCGGTCCTGAAATCTGGGAAGACACCGACGGTGCCGTTGACGTGCTGATCGCGGGTGTCGGCACTGGCGGGACTATCACCGGGACTGGCCGTTACCTGAAAAGTAAAAAGAGCAGCGTGAAGCTGGTTGCGGTTGAACCTACCGATTCTCCAGTCATTACCCAGACGCTGGCAGGTCAGGAAGTGAAGCCAGGCCCGCACAAGATTCAAGGTATTGGAGCAGGCTTCATCCCAGGCAACCTGGATCTGGAACTGCTGGACCGCGTTGAACTGATCACTAACGATGAATCCATTGATTACGCCCGTCGCCTGATGGATGAAGAAGGCATTCTGGCCGGCATCTCTTCTGGAGCAGCGGTTGCAGCAGCGGTTAAACTTTCCGAAGAACCCGAGTTTGCCGATAAGACCATTGTGGTGATCCTGCCTTCCTCCGGCGAGCGCTATTTGAGCACCGCATTGTTTGCAGATTTGTTTACAGAAAAAGAATTGCAACAATAATGCCACCCCGCCTCAAGTGAACAAAAAAGCACCTTCATAGGTGCTTTTTTGTGGTCTGCATCAAAGTTTAGTGCACTTCGTGATTGATTTTCACAGCCAGGTTTAGTATTTAACCCATCAATTATTTCGATGCGTAAAATTAATCACCGTTACAATTGCTTTTAGCTGAATCGATTTACTGATTTGTTACGGCAAGGTAAATGGCGGCATAATGGAAACGGATCAGAAAAGATTTTTCACCGGTTCAGAAAATTGATCATGGTGTGCGAATTTTGACTTTTTCGGTTGCATCGGAGTTTATCCCTGAACGATATTTTCAGGCGCTAATCTCACAGGCTAAAGCCCGGTCTATACGCTAAGCTTTAGCCCCACAACATTACTTAAATTAAGTTGGGGAAACATCAATGTTCCAGCAAGAAGTTACTATTACTGCTCCAAATGGTCTGCATACTCGCCCTGCTGCACAATTTGTGAAAGAAGCAAAAGGTTTCACTTCAGACATTACCGTGACCTCTAATGGGAAAAGTGCCAGCGCTAAAAGCCTGTTTAAATTACAAACTTTGGGTCTGACTCAGGGTACTGTTGTTACCCTTTCCGCTGAAGGTGAAGACGAGCAGAAAGCCGTCGAACACTTGGTAAAACTGATGGCAGAGCTCGAATAAGAAGCTTGGTCAGAGG
>CAWUIY010000485.1:0-2332 GCA_963922555.1 uncultured Serratia sp.
CACCTCTACTAACTGCTCCACGCCTTGCTGTGCCATATATTCAACGCTTTCAGTCCAGCGAACCGGATTGTAAAGCTGACGAATCAGTGCGCTGCGAATTTCTTCGGCAGAAGTTTCAACCTTCACATCCACGTTGTTAACAACAGGATATTGTGGCTGGCTGAAACTGACATTTTCTAACGCAACGGCCATTTTATCTGCCGCAGGTTTCATTAGTGCACAATGAGAGGGGACGCTAACCGGCAGAGGCAGTGCGCGCTTGGCACCGGCTTCTTTACATGCCGCACCGGCACGCTCTACCGCTTCTTTATTACCCGCAATCACCACCTGACCCGGAGAGTTGAAATTGACCGGAGCCACAACCTGGCCCTGAGCAGACTCTTCACAAGCCTTGGCGATGGAAGCATTATCCAGTCCAATAATGGCGTACATTGCGCCTGTACCTTCTGGCACGGCTTCCTGCATCAGCTTGCCGCGCAGTTCAACCAGGCTAATTGCCTGTTTGAAATCCAGAACACCGGCACAAACCAACGCAGAATACTCACCCAGGCTATGACCCGCCATTAATACAGGCTCGGTGCCTTTTTCCTGCTGCCATACGCGCCAGATAGCGACAGAGGCTGCCAGCAAGGCTGGCTGAGTTTGCCAGGTTTTGTTTAACTCTTCGACAGGGCCTTGCTGAACAAGCTGCCACAAATCATAGCCCAATACTGAAGAAGCTTCAGCAAAGGTCGCTTCCACGACCGGATGCGCGGCCGCGAGGTCAGAGAGCATTCCCAGCGCCTGCGAACCTTGCCCAGGGAAAACAACTGCAATCTTGGTCATTTACTTATCCCGTAAAGTCTTGCTAATCCGTAAATTCAACAGAGCAACATAAAAACGCAGCAACACTCTGTTGAGTCAGAAGTTTAAATAGGTTCGATAAAATTAGAAACGAACCAATGCCGAGCCCCAGGTGAAACCGCCACCAAAAGCTTCAAGCAGTACTAATTGCCCGCGCTGGATGCGTCCATCGCGAACGGCTTCGTCAAATGCGGTAGGTACAGACGCCGCTGAAGTATTACCGTGACGATCCAGGGTGACCACGACTTTATCCATGCCCATCCCCAATTTCTTGGCTGTAGCACTGATAATACGCAAGTTCGCCTGATGAGGCACTAACCAATCGAGCTGTTCACGGTCCATATTATTGGCCTGCAACGTTTCGTCGACGATGTGTGCCAGCTCGGTTACGGCAACTTTGAACACTTCATTACCGGCCATTTTGACGTAGGCAGGTTGGTCTGGCGTTCTCTGATTTGGATATTCCAGACTCAGTAGATTGCCGTAATGACCGTCTGCGTGCATGTGGGTAGAAAGAATGCCTGGTTCTTCTGAAGCCCCCAGCAATACGGCCCCTGCGCCGTCTCCGAAGAGGATCACGGTGCCGCGATCGTCTTCGTCGAGTTTGCGTGACAACACGTCAGAACCGATCACCAGCGCATAACGCACGGCTCCGGATTTGACGTATTGATCCGCCACGCTCAGCGCATAGGTAAAGCCAGCGCAAGCGGCAGCCAGATCAAACGATGCCGAGTCTTTAATACCCAGCAGGTGTTGGATCTGGCAAGCAGAACTCGGGAACGCGTGGGAAGATGAGGTTGTGGCAACAATGATGAGTCCAACGTCGTTTTTATCGACGCCTGCCATTTCCAGCGCTCTCTCAGCAGCGGTCAGGCCCATTGTGGCTACAGTCTCATCCGGAGCAGCAATGCGACGCTCACGAATACCTGTGCGCGTTACAATCCACTCGTCTGAGGTTTCAACCATTTTTTCTAAGTCGGCGTTAGTCCGAACTTGTACGGGCAAGTAGCTCCCCGTACCGAGAATCTTTGTATACATGTACAGTCAGTCACTCTTGGGTAATAAAGCCTCAAGGCGCGCGGCAATCCGCTCGGGAACCTGCCGCTGCACCGCCTGAACAGCCTGTTCGATAGCAACAGCAAACGCACGCTGATTTGCTCCGCCATGGCTTTTTATCACGATGCCGCGTAATCCTAACAAACTTGCGCCATTATACTGATCGGGGTTTAAATGTCTGAAATGCTTTGCTAATTTTTTTTGAACTATTCTTTGCAATGCTGGTCCAAACCATCTCAACCACCAAGACTTCTTGCCATTCTCCCCAGAGGATTTAAGCAACGACAAAAATGTCCTGATCACACCTTCCATAGTTTTCAGTGTGACATTACCGACAAAACCGTCACATACCATGACATCAGTTTTACCGGTTAACAGGTCATTGCCTTCAAGATAGCCGATATAATTGATTACGGGTATGTTTTTTAAAATT
>CAWUIY010000486.1:0-2329 GCA_963922555.1 uncultured Serratia sp.
GGGCAGGGTGCGCCGATGTCATATCTCGATAAAGACGGCAAACAATATGTCGTAGTGGTCGCGGGTGGGGCAACGCGTACCGGCACTAATGATAATCGCGGTGACTACGTTATTGCTTATGCATTGCCGTAATTAATAGGTAGATTTTTTTGAGAAGCCCTGCGCAAGCGGGGTTTTTTAATGACAGAATTTCCCTTTCCTTAATCAAATGGCGCAGCGGAACTGAAGGTGGCTCAATCCATCTGAGAGCATAACGTTATCCCTCATTCAAAAAATAGGGCTGCCCGGCTTAAATATCTCATCAACCATATTTCTGCTGGTGGATTTTTTTTCGTTTTAGATAATCATTATCGGCACGCAGTTTGTCCCAGTAGCTTTTAAAAATGGCCGCAGAAGCCGCTTTTTCCTCATCAATATTTCGAGTCTTGATGGTGCGGTCTTCCTCGTATTTTCGGCCTCCGGGATAGTTGGCGTATCGGCGTGCGCGGGTATAGCCCATCTGAATAAACTTACGAGCCATATCCATGCCGACGAAATCGTCTTTTGCACGGTAGGTTTCGAATAATGCCATGATCGTCTCTGCGGAGTGTTGGGCTATGGCGGGAGTTTTGAAACGCCAGTGCGGCAATATCTCTGACTTGTAAGGCTCCACTATCAACACGCCTTGCTCACCCCTTCCAACCTGATATAACTCGGGCTGCTTGCGAAAATCAATATGCTCGAAATCTTGCTCGTAATTAAATTTTTTCATTACCTCTCCCTGTTAGCCCGTCGCCATTACCTAACTTTCCAGCAGCCGTTATCCTTTAGTGTAGTTGAACTAAAGTCCGGTGTTTTGTAGCGGAGTAACTTGTTAATAATGGCCCAGTGGGTGAATTTTATTAGTCGTTTATCCAAAAAAACGAATTAATTATTCAATAACAGGGTTTGAGTGTTTGAACGTATACCATTGGCTTTAATAAATAATGAGTAGAGTAATACGAGTATATTTTAGCATTATTTGCAAATGGCATTCTCCTGCTTCAGATGTTATTAATGGCCTCGACGAATAATAGTTAAGACCCCTAACTTTATCTGCAGGAGCCAGCATGTCATATATTGAAGAAGTGGTTGAGCAGGGCGAACCTCGTGTTATTCCGCTGATTGCCAGCTATGTCCCGGAACTTATTGCCACCCGCCATGATATTCATCAGCATCCCGAAATTGGATTTGAAGAAGTGCGAACCTCTGCGATCGTCGCGGATAAACTGACTTCATGGGGTATCGAGGTGGTGCGCGGGTATGGCGGGACCGGCATTATTGGCATACTCAAGGGCAAACACCCTGGCAATCGCAAGACTATCGGCCTGCGTGCTGACATGGATGCGCTTCCCATGCAAGAGGATACCGGATTACCTTATGCTTCTGTTTATCCTGGAAAATTTCACGGTTGCGGCCATGATGCCCACACCACGATCTTACTGGGTGCTGCGCGTTATCTTGCGGAAACTCGTGATTTTGCCGGCACGGTAAACTTTATTTTCCAGCCTGCGGAGGAGGGACTGGGCGGAGCAAGAGCGATGATTGCCGACGGATTATTCCGCGATTTTCCCGTCGATGAGATTTACGGGCTGCACAATGCGCCTGCGGCCTATTCGCGGCCAAATCTGCTTCGCGTTTCTGCCGGCGTTTCAATGGCAGGTGCCGATTTCTTTGATATTCGCCTGAAGGGTAAAGGTGCTCATGCGGCACATCCGGACGCTTCACACGACCCTATTCCCGCCGTAGGTGGATTAATTCAGGCGTTACAGACGATTATTAGTCGTAATATTTCCCCCGCCGATCCCGCTGTCCTGTCAATTACCCGCATTGAAGCGGGTTCCGCATACAACGTTATTCCTGAGGCCGCGACGATTTCTGGAACGGTGCGCGCCTTCTCGGATACCGTTCGAGAAACAATTCGCCAGAGAATTCGTGATATTGCAGCATTTACCGCAGCGGCCCATAACCTGACCGCAGAGGTTGATATTCGCGACGTATTTTCCGTGCTGACCAATGATGAACAGGCGACGCAGTTTATTGCCGAATTGGGCCGTGAAGTGCTGGGGGAGGCGCATGTCTCTACGGCATCGAATCCGACCATGGGCAGTGAGGACTTTGCCGATATGCTCCAGCATGCGCCGGGTGCTTTCTTCACTCTTGGCCACGGTGGCGAGAAGCCAGTTCATAATCCAGGCTTTACCATTGACGATAACATTCTGCCGGTGGGGGCGACGCTGTTTGCCCGGTTAATCGAGAAAAAACTAGCGGTTGCGGCGGGTTAAACCTTATTACATGTAAATCTGTGGGG
>CAWUIY010000487.1:0-2306 GCA_963922555.1 uncultured Serratia sp.
CGGGGCGAACAACCGCCACCAGCGCCGCTGTAGTTTCAAGGACGACGAGAAACTTAGTCTTCCAGAGTGGCCTGATATGCTGCGGCATCCAGCAGATTGTTCAGCTCTGATTCGTCAGACGCTTTAATCTGGAACAGGAAACCTTCACCATACGGCTCACTGTTAACCAGCTCCGGAGAGGATTCCAGTTCGCTGTTAACGGCCACGATTTCACCGCTGATAGGTGAGTAAATATCTGAAGCGGCTTTAACGGATTCGGCAACGGCGCAGTCTTCGCCCGCGTCAACGGTGCGGCCAACTTCTGGCAGATCGACAAATACCATATCGCCCAGCAAACCCTGTGCGTGCTCGGTGATGCCTACGCTATAAACGCCGTTGCCTTCTGAACGAACCCACTCATGAGAGGATGCGTATTTCAAATCTGCTGGAACATTGCTCATAAATAATCTCCGAAAAAGTTTGTTCTAAATTTTAAAAAATAATTTTAAATCAAAAGATTGACTGTGCATTACACCAGGCTTTTGCCGTTGCGAACAAAACCTGGTTTGGTGACACGAACCGGCATTTCACGGTTGCGGATCTGCACAATCGCTTCCTCACCAATCCCGGCAGGGACGCGAGCCAGCGCAACGCTATAGCCAAGAGTAGGAGAGAAAGAGCCGCTGGTGATCGCGCCTTCGTGCACATTACCGGCCGCATCGGTGAAGCGCACCGGCAGCTCATTACGTAATACACCCTTTTCGGTCATGATTAAACCAACCAGCTGCTCGGTGCCATCAGCACGCTGTTTTTCCAGCGCATCGCGGCCGATAAAGCGGCGATCTTCCGGCTGCAAGGCGATAGTCCAGCCCATATTCGCGGCCAGCGGTGATACACCTTCGTCCATTTCTTGTCCATAGAGGTTCATGCCCGCTTCCAGACGCAGCGTATCGCGCGCGCCCAGACCGGCAGGTTTAACCCCCGCGGCCAGCAGCTTTTGCCAGAAATCGGCCGCTTCTTCTTGCGGAAGCGCAATCTCATAGCCCGCTTCGCCGGTGTATCCGGTAGTGGCAATAAACAGTGAACCGGCCTGTACGCCAAAGAACGGCTTCATGCCGCTAACGGCCTGCTTTTGCTCTTCGCTAAACAGTGTTTGCGCACGTTCCTGAGCCTGCGGGCCTTGCACGGCGATCAGCGCCAAATCGTCACGAACGGTCAGTTCAACGGAATACGGCTCCGCATGCTCGGAGATCCACGCGAGATCCTTTTCACGGGTCGCGGAGTTAACAACCAGGCGGAAGAAATCTTCAGTGAAGAAGTAAACAATCAGGTCATCGATCACGCCGCCGGAAGCATTGAGCATACCGGTGTACAGCGCCTTGCCTGGTTGAGTCAGTTTGGCAACGTCATTAGCCAGCAGATAACGCAGGAATTCGCGGGTGCGCGCACCGTGCAAATCAACGATGGTCATATGGGAAACATCAAACATGCCCGCATCGCGACGAACGATATGGTGTTCATCCAACTGGGAGCCGTAATGCAGTGGCATCATCCAACCGTGGAAGTCGACCATACGTGCGCCACAGGCAACATGTTGATCATATAACCGAGTCTGCTTTGTCATCTTGTTCCTCATTCTTATTGAAGCGATTTACTCAATTTTGACCCGCTGACTCTCAAACGATGAGTCAAATAACGGTGCAAGAATTGTGCCGACGCAAACGATACCTTTCCTAAGACGTTATCACCGAATGACCCCGCTAACCATAAGTTAAAATAAGCGTGGTTCAGGATTTGTCAGAAAATGGCGGAACGTATGATGCAGAGTTTTTCGCTGGAAAAATGCGGTTTATGACGCAAAATCTATAATTAAACTTTTATTTGTTAGATGTTATATAACGCGAGGGCCGAATTTCGCACCATTTGCACAGTGCGAAATTCGGCTCCGGATTAGATAAAGTAATGGAAAAAATGTGCTGGAATTAGATTATTTCAGCTGAAGCTCTTTGGTCTGTAAATACTCGGGCAGATCGTTCAAACCCATCGCCTGTCGCAGCAATTTTGGTTTCACGCCCGGCAGGGAATCTGCCAGCGTCAGGCCAATATCACGCAGCAATTTCTTCGCTGGGTTGTTACCGGCAAACAGTTCCCGGAAACCTTGCATGCCCGCCAGCATCACCGCTGCGCTGTGTTTGCGCTTCCGCTCGAAGCGACGCAGGTACATATGCTGACCAAAGTCTTTGCCTTCACGCTGCAAGCGTTTGATTTCAGAGGCTAACTCGGCGACGTCCATAAAGCCGAGGTTCACCCCCTGCCCGGCTAATGGA
>CAWUIY010000488.1:0-2305 GCA_963922555.1 uncultured Serratia sp.
CCTGATTCTGGTCGCTAAAAAGTGTCGGGTGATCACTCGTTTTCGCAATACCATTGGCCTGCCAGGGCACATGAGTGTGCGACTTCAGCCCAATCATCCGACCGATAACTTGCAGGGCATTGCTGCCAGTATGCTCGATGGCCTGCTTTATGGCTCTGGTGACGCGGTGATCGGTATCAATCCCGCCAGCGACAGTCTGCCATTGCTGGAAAATCTCAATTACATGCTCGATGACGTGATTAGCCGCTTCGAGATCCCGACCCAGTCCTGCATTCTGACGCATGTCACCAACACGATTCGGCTGGTGGAGCGCGGTGCGCCGGTGGATCTGGTATTTCAGTCCATTGCCGGTAGTGAAGCAGCAAACAGCGGTTTCGGCATTAGTCTGGCACTGCTTGAAGAGGCCCAACAGGCGGCTCTTAGCCTCAAGCGCGGTACGCTAGGCGACAACGTGATGTACTTCGAGACCGGGCAGGGCAGCTGCCTTTCTGCCAATGCGCATTTTGGCGTCGACCAACAGACCTGTGAGGCGCGTGCCTACGCCATTGCCCGGCATTTCTCACCGCTGCTGGTGAATACGGTGGTCGGCTTTATTGGCCCGGAATATCTGTACGATGGCAAACAGATTATTCGTGCCGGTCTTGAAGACCATTTCTGCGGCAAGCTGCTTGGTGTGCCTCTGGGCTGCGACGTGTGCTACACCAATCATGCGGAGGCGGATCAGGATGATATGGACACGCTGCTGACGCTGCTAGGCGCAGCGGGATTAACCTTCCTGATTGGCGTTCCGGGTGCCGATGACATCATGCTGAATTACCAGAGCACCTCATTTCACGACGCATTGTACATCCGTGAGCTTCTGGGTCTAAAACACGCGCCTGAATTTGCGGCATGGCTCGAGAAAATGAAGATTATCGATAACGGCGGCAGGCTGCGCGAAACCCGCGCCTCGCACCCGTTGCTGAGCCAGTTACCCCAGCTGGGAGGGCACTGATGAGTAAAGAAGGCGATAAAAATGCGCTGCAGCTGGTGCATCCTAATCCGTGGGAAACGCTGCGCCAGTTTACTGCAGCCCGCATCGCATTAGGCCGCACCGGAGCCAGTTTGCCAACCGATGAAGTGCTACGCTTTGGGCTGGCTCACGCGCAGGCACGAGATGCGGTTCATCAACCGTTTAACAGTGAAGAGTTAGAGCCTGAGCTGCACGCGTTGGGCCTCAACACTTTGCGGGTAGAAAGCGCGGCGGTGGATCGCACGACCTATCTGTGTCGTCCTGACCTGGGGCGTAAACTGTCGCAGGAAAGCCGCGAGTTTTTGCGATCATTGCCAGCTGACCCGGCTGATTTGGTGTTGGTAGTGGCCGACGGGCTGTCATCGAAAGCGGTGCATCGTCAGGCCGTGCCGTTGATCAAGGCGCTTTTGCCGTATTTGGCGCAGTTGGATCTCAAGCTGGGACCGGTCATTCTGGCGCATCAGTCGCGAGTGGCATTGGGTGACGATATTGCTGAGATTCTGCAAGCCAAAGCGGTGGCGATTTTGATCGGTGAGCGCCCCGGACTTTCTTCCCCCGATAGCCTGGGCATTTATATGACCTGGGGGCCACATACCCGGCGGATGGAGTCAGAGCGCAACTGTATTTCAAATGTGCGTCCTGAGGGGCTGGACTACCCGCAGGCGGCGTTTAAACTGGCCTGGCTGCTCGAACAGGCGTTTCATCGCAAACTTTCGGGTGTCAATCTCAAGGATGAAAGCGACAATCCCGCCTTGCAGGGCAGAGTGCGTTTAGAATAGTTATCATCTCGCGATGCATAACTTTTCAAATAAAGGGGAGGAACAGAAACGAAGCTGCCAACCATTGCTGCGATAAGCGTGCTAAACCAGCGGCAAGATGTTATTTCATCCATCATTTGGTCTCTAAACGGGTAAGCCAGCTAAGACAGTTCTTCCACAGCTGGTCATAGCCTGGCCATTGAATAAATTCTCCCGGAACCCAGTGCGGGCCGATGTCCGAAGTCCAGACCAGCGAGCGGCCTTCGCCGTAAGTGCCGCTGACCAGCAACGGATGGCCGCCTTCATCATCGGGAAGCGTCGCCAATACTTCAGCACCTTCTTTTAATATAACTTCATTAGCGCCGAGCAGCAGTGGCCAGACGCCGCTAATGCCTTGCAGGATAGGGTGATCTTGAGCGGCGACTACTTTTGCAGAGAAGCCTTCGGGGATCTCCAGTCGGTCGTCATAAGGCAGGCAGAACACCGGGAGTGCCTCTTCGACCGGAGTATTGCGCCAGCGCGCTTTACCATCGAT
>CAWUIY010000489.1:0-2296 GCA_963922555.1 uncultured Serratia sp.
TGGCCGTAACAGAGCAGGGCGTTACGACTCACGGATGGCTGAGCTGGCGCGCGCTGGAGGAGCAGTCTGTGGTGGAACTTGAAGTCTCTGCCTCCCTGCAACCGCAGCTGGAAAGTGTGATCCAACGCGTCAGGCACCTGTTGGATTTAGACGCCAATCCGCAAAACATTGCCGAGACGCTTGGGCTGCTGGGTGATGACGTCGCGGGGATGCGTATGCCCGGTTGTATCGACAGTTTTGAGCTAACGGTGCGCGCCATTCTCGGCCAACTGGTGAGCGTAAAGATGGCGGCCACTTTCTGCGCCCGACTGGCCGAGCAATTTGGCGAGCCTGTAGTGACGCCGTTTGCGGGCCTGACGCGGCTATTCCCCTCCGCCGAGCGCATTGCGTGTCTTAATGTCGACTCGCTGCGCGCGATAGGCATCCAGGCAAAAAGAGCAGCCTGCCTGATAGGCGTGGCGCAGGCGGTACACAGTGGTGAATTGCCTCTATATAACATCGATGATACCCGCGTAGGGATAAAACGGCTGGTGGCGATGCCCGGCATTGGGGACTGGACGGCAAACTACGTCGCGATGCGTGCATGGGGTGAAAGAGATATTTTTTTACATAGCGACTATTTAATTAAGCAACGATTTCCAAATATGACACCAGCAACGATAAATCGTTACGCGGAAATTTGGAAACCATGGAGAAGTTACGCGACGTTACTTATTTGGAATAACCCAAATTGGAAACCATAATAATCAATTGTTAAATTTGTTGATAATAAATGTTACCCCATAGTATCCATAAGGATACAGATATTAAATAAATGAAATCCTATTTACATCAACGGGATTTGAAATCGAAAAACCGCACAAAGTGGCCGAAAGTTTTTTAACATTTTAAAAAAATACACGTACAATTCATGCGAACCGAAATTGTCTCTACTGCATTAGGCTGAACGTGTCTTTAATCCTGATCAACTCTTCTCGGAGTTTCTCGCCCGCGTGGTGGGGTATCTTCGCGATCCTTATAGTGTTATTTGCTCCGGTGATCTCAAGATCTCTGGAACACTTCACTATGGGCGCTGTGAAAACGTCGGCAACGACGGGTTCCGTAGCGAGTTTTGTTTCTGGAGCGAATCATGTGCTGGCTAAGGGCGTGAAAGGCCATCAGTCATCAATCTCAGAACAACTCAGCCACATGCAAATGCAGCTGAACGCGTCGGCGAATGATGTCTCGGTGCATGAAGATTTATCCTGCTCATATTGCGCAATAATTGACCAAGTGGCTATAATCAACTTGGGAAATGTAATGCTTCAGTTGTCGGGTAACTTTAGTGCTTTCATACCCAGAGAACATTTCGATTCTCCGCTGTTTATCTTCTTTAAACAGTTGGAGTTTCAACCCCGCGCACCACCGTTTTAATTGATCACCTGCGTTTATACATACAGACATCGTGAAGTACCGGTGGATCTCCACAAGCGGTTTTCCACTAAATAGATAATTTATTTTTTTAGTCATTGAGTTATGAGGTGCTTTTTGCACCGGGGCTCGTACGACTTTTTTCGAACAAACTGACTGTCTGTCTTATGAAACTTTCTATGCAATCTGAGGTAATGCCATGTTTGGCTTAACTGCACTGGATCTTGCAAGGGCCCAGTTCGCCTTTACTGTGTCTTTTCATATTATTTTCCCAGCGATCACCATAGGTTTGGCGAGTTTTCTGGCTGTGCTCGAAGGGCTATGGCTGAAAACTAAACAAGATTCCTACCGTGATCTCTATCATTTCTGGTCCAAAATCTTCGCCGTAAACTTCGGTATGGGCGTTGTTTCTGGTCTGGTAATGGCCTATCAATTTGGTACTAACTGGAGCGGATTCTCTGATTTCGCCGGTAACATCACAGGTCCCCTGTTGACCTATGAAGTGCTGACTGCGTTCTTCCTGGAAGCTGGCTTCCTGGGCGTTATGCTGTTCGGCTGGAACCGTGTTGGACCAGGTCTGCACTTCTTCTCTACCTGCATGGTAGCGTTGGGTACCATCTTCTCCACCTTCTGGATCCTGGCGTCAAACAGCTTCATGCACACGCCTCAGGGCTACAGCATTGTTAACGGCCTGATTGTTCCAGTTGATTGGCTGAAAGTTATTTTCAACCCATCGTTCCCGTACCGCCTGTTCCACATGAGCATCGCGGCATTCCTGGCTTCTGCATTCTTTGTTGCCTCTGCTGCTGCTTACCACCTGCTGCGCGGAAACAACACGCCTGCAACGCGTAAGATGTTCTCCATGGCAATGTGGATGGCACTGATC
>CAWUIY010000490.1:0-2275 GCA_963922555.1 uncultured Serratia sp.
CTCAGGAAACCGATCTTACTGGCATGCGCAAGCTAATGGAAACCTTTGGCGATCGCATGTCGCCTCATCTGGTCGCCATGCTTAACACTGACTGGACCGCCGAGATGTTTACCAATGCCAACATGCAGCGTAAGGCAGTGGTCAACAAGATGTGGCGCTTTATGCAGCGTTATGACCTGCTGCTCACGCCAACTCTCGCCACACCGCCGTTTCCCATCGATATCGAAAGCCCTGACATGATCGAGGGTCGCAGAGTTTCGCCAGGCGAATGGCTGGCGTTTGTGTTCCCTGTCAACCTGACCGGCCAGCCTGCCGCCTCAATCCCCGCCGGATTCACTGCGCAGGGTCTGCCTGTGGGGTTGCAAATTATTGGTCGACATCTTGATGACGCGTTGGTGTTACGTGCCAGCGCGGCGTTTGAAAAAGCCTGCGGATGGAATCATCGCTTGCCGCCGATCCTCAGCCGCTAAAAGTCTCACTTTCCCTTGTTGTCACACTTTTCAGGAACAACGCCATGAGCAAAAACGTTAATCAACAGGATACGGCCATCGGGCTGGAGCAGGAATTTGAAAACGAAGCCGTTCCGCTTTCTCATCGCCACTCTACCCGCTCGGTTTCGGCGGTGTGGTTTGGCTTCCCCATGATCCTCACCAACGCCGTTTTTGGCGGCATCATGGCGTATAACCTCGGCTTCTGGCGCGCGATTGTCGCTATTCTGCTGGGCAATCTGGTGCTGTTTGCCTATGTCGGCACGCTAAGTTATCTGGCCGGAAAAACCGGGCTGAATTTTGCAATGCAGGCTCGTAAAACCTTTGGCAGCCGCGGCTATATTATCACCTCAGCCTTCCTCTCGACGGTAGTTATCGGCTGGTACGCCTTTCAGACCGGGCTTACCGGGACTATCGTCAATGCAACTTTCGGCTGGAACACGTCGTGGGTGATCGTGCTCGCCACCGTACTTTACACCGGCGTCACCTTTCTCGGCGTCCGCGCCTTGTCGATCATCGGCATGATAGCGGCACCGATGTTTGTGATCCTCGGCATGGCGGCGTTGTATTTTGTCTCACAGCACACCGACCTGAGCCAGATTACGCAATATAAAGGGTCGGCAGGCGGGATCACGATGGGGATCGCGATGACCATGGTGATTGCCGGTTTTGCTGACTCCGGTACCATGACCGCCGATTTCACCCGCTGGTCACAGAATGGCAAGTCGGCCGTGGCGGCAACGTTTTCTGCCTTCCCCGTCGCTAACGTAATTTCACTCCTTTCTGGCGTAGTGATTGTCTCGGCAGGTGCGGGTATTAATCCGGCGCAAAACGGTGGCGACTTCCTGCATCTGCTGGTCGGCCACAACGCGCTGCTTAATGTACTGGCGCTGCTATTCGTGTTTATCAATCTCGGTTCGGTCTGCACTCACTGCCTTTATAACGGTGCCGTTGGCTATAGCCATTTGTTGCACAGTAAAATGCGCCTGTGGACCATTATTCTTGGCGTGATTGGCGGCGTGCTGGCGGTGATCGGCGTGTGGAGCTACTTCCTTAACTGGCTTAGCCTGCTCGGCGTGGCCGTGCCACCTATCGGTGCGGTGATGATTGTCGACCTGCTGTTCCTGGGTCACATCAACAGCACGCGAATCGAAAGCCACTATCGCGGCAGTGCATTTTTATCCTGGGCGATCGGCACCCTGTGCGCTTCCATTGCTCATCTGTGGTTCCCGGATTTCGGCGAGGCGCTAATCGGCATGATTGTTGGCGGGCTGGCTTATTCGATAATCCAATCGATGGCGGCTAAAAAACTGGTTACGGCATAAAAGGAGGCAGCTGATGAACGAACGCTATATCCCTGCTGCGCCCTATGCGTGGCCTTACAATGGGCAACTTGGCCCGGAAAATACCGCGCTGGTGATCATCGATATGCAAACCGACTTTTGCGGGGTTGGCGGCTACGTTGATACCATGGGTTATGAAATCGCGCTGACACGTGCGCCCATCGAACCTATTAGCAACCTGCTCGAAGTGATGCGCAGCGCCGGTTACACCATTATACATACCCGTGAAGGCCATCGCCCCGACCTGGCTGATTTACCGGCCAACAAGCGCTGGCGCTCGCGGCAGATTGGCGCAGGTATTGGTGACAAAGGGCCTTGCGGGAAAATTCTGGTACGCGGCGAGCCGGGTTGGCAAATTATCCCCGAGCTACAGCCCATCGCCGGTGAGATCGTTATCGATAAACCTGGCAAAGGCTCGTTTTACGCCACCGATTTAGAGCTCAT
>CAWUIY010000491.1:0-2252 GCA_963922555.1 uncultured Serratia sp.
ATAGCCCGCATAAGGCCCGATACCCATGCCGGTCGTCTTGTTAAAATAACCGTCGATATACAGCAATTTACTGTCCATCGTCGCTTCAGTGTGAGTGCCGCTGAGGTTGAACTGCCATCCGTTGCCAAACTCCTGCTTCAGGCTGGCGAAGACTTTTTTCGAGGTGCTGTCGTTATATGCCCAGTCAGGGGCCAGATTGGTGCTGCGGCTGTAATGGGTTTTGCTGCCATCAAGATAGTAAGTCGGCAGGCCGCCCCAGGTTGCGCCACCAATATTCGTTTGCTCATAGTCATAACCGACTGAAAGCGTTGTTGAATCGGTCAGATCGGCGTCCACTACGCCGTAAAGGAATTTTTTACGAGTATGATAATGATCCAGCCAGCTATCGCCATTCTGATACCCGGCAACCACGCGGGCGCGCACCTTGCCCGACTCAGTCAGTGGAGCTGAAAGATCGGCGACATAGCGCTGGTTGTCCCAGCTGCCATAATTTGCGGAGACGTTACCGACAAACTCTTTGCTGTCTGCATGTTTGCGGATCATATCTATCGAGGCTGCCGGACTGCCCGCGCCGGTCATTAAACCGGTCGCTCCGCGAACCACCTCAACACGATCATAAATTGCCATATCAGAGAGGGTATCGCCGAGATTCCATTGGGAATCAATTAACGCCGGGACACCGTCAATTTGGTAGTTATCGATCATAAAACCGCGTGAATAAAAATTACTGCGATTAGCACCTGAATTATATTCCGAGATACCGGTGGTATTTTTCAATACGTCATTCAGCGTCTCCAGCTTTTGATCTTCCATTCGCTGTTTACTGATTACGCTTATTGATTGTGGCGTATCACGGGCGGTTAAGGCCATTTTGGTCGCGGCCTGGGTTACCGGCACGTTGTAATCAGTATCTGCTGTATTTTCATCATTATCAGCCGTGGCGGTGACCAGTAACGTATCTTCTTTTTTAGCGGTATCGGCGGTATCGGCTGCATAGACGTTTGGCGTTTGCAGAACCGTGGCGATAACTAAGGCTAACAGTGAGAGTGTTGGAGCGCACGAATGAGCGGCGACAAGATTATTCGTACGATTTTCCCATGAGCGATTGGCAGCGAAAAACATGATTACCTCAAATATTATATTTATTAATTTCACAGCCTTAATCCATACCTCTAATAAGGGAATGAATGAAAAAAGGCAGATCTTCCCTGCCCAGTAATTTCCGCATTGATGCAGTTTACTGGTTTAAAAGTATTGGATAACAGCGAGCAACAAAGGCAGAGCAAAGTCCACCCAACGCAACAAAGCGAATGAGAAGTATAATCATTTTTATTAGCAATGCAATTTTATGCCACACGCTTTTTTACGAGGCTTTTAGCCGCGTCATTGTTATAAATCGGCACAGGGACATCAGTGCTTTATTAACCCTATTTGTCACCCAATATCATATTTAAAGAGAAATATTGGGCGAATGGATGAAAGAGCAAGAAACAGAGATTTATCAATACTGCGGTTCACTACTATGGCTTCAGGTTAATGACTGTTTTTAACGGGAGACAATGATGGATTTTTTAATCAGTGGGTTAGCAGGAAGTGATTTTGAACATCTTTATGGATTATCTGATGAAGATCTCAGGGAGCACCGAGCAATAAGAATAAGAGTAGATCAATACCCTGCTTATCCGGACAGAATTACGCTGCAAGATATTCCTGTTAGCGAAAATGCAATTTTGCTCAATCACCATTATCTGGACAGCGCATCACCGTATAGTGGTTCCCATGCGATTTTTATTTGGGAGGGCAAGCTTAAGCCAGCGGTTTTGAAAAATACCCTGCCGGAAGTCATGCAGGCGCGAATTATCGCCCTTCGCGCCTTTGATAGAAATGACATAATGATCGATGCAACGATATCCTCTGGCACAGAGATTAAAGAAGCGATTTTAAACCTGCTTGCCAATCCGCTGACAGAATACATTCTCGCCCACAACGCCAAACGAGGATGTTTCTCGTGCCGTATCACCCGAGAAGCAAAAACCGATGGCAACGCCGAGACTCTTCCAGAGCACTCTTAAAAGAAAGCTGCTGTTTAAAGCAACGGCATTTGACCCCAGCCCTCGTTGCCGGTTTGTGTAATAACACCAAACTCAGCAAATAAATTGCCGTACTTAAAAAAATAATCTTATGTCTAAAGGATCGTTTTTGGACCTAAGATCAGGTTGCCGGTTTTTGTTTAATCGTCGAGATTGGCGGCC
>CAWUIY010000492.1:0-2248 GCA_963922555.1 uncultured Serratia sp.
TGATATTGAGATTTACAGTGACGAAAGCCGACAAGAGGTGCTGGTGGTCAGCCATCATCTGCGCCAGCAAACCGAAAAAACAGATTTCGCTAACTACTGTCTGGCGGATTTTGTTGCGCCGAAATCCAGTGGTAAGGCCGACTATATGGGGGCGTTTGCCGTGACAGGTGGCCTGGAGGAGGATGCTCTGGCCGAGGCTTACGACAAGCAGCATGATGATTACAATAAAATTATGATCAAGGCGCTGGCCGATCGGCTGGCCGAAGGCTTTGCTGAGTACCTGCATGAACAGGTGCGTAAGGTGCACTGGGGCTTTGCCGAGAATGAAAACCTGAGCAATGAAGAGCTGATTCGTGAGAACTATCAGGGGATCCGTCCGGCACCTGGCTATCCTGCCTGCCCAGAACACACTGAAAAAGGTCAAATCTGGAGGCTGTTAAACGTCGAAGCCCACACCGGTATGCAACTTACCGAGTCCTTTGCTATGTGGCCTGGCGCTGCTGTCTCCGGCTGGTATTTCAGTCATCCTGAAAGCAAGTATTTTGCCGTGGCGCAAATTCAGAGAGATCAGGTCGAAGACTACGCGGCCCGTAAAGGGATGTCTATGGCCGATGTTGAGCGCTGGCTGGCCCCTAATCTCGGATACGATGCGGACTAAGTCGTGCAACCCGAAACAGCGACTCTCTCTGGAAAAAGTCGTATTTCAATTGGCTAAGAAATTAATTTTGTTTTAATGATGAACCGTGGCCGCCTTAAGAAGGTTAATTCGTTTAAGAATGAGAAGGGGCACTGTTGTCATAAGTTATTATTTAAAATTAATTTTTATCCTACTTCGACATCAATCTGCAACGCGTCGTAACGCCAATACTCTAAATCGCAGTCAATGACCCGATCCTGCTGATCGCGGTTGATCCGCGTGATCACCAGTGCCGGGCTTCCGGCCGTAACTTTTAAAGCGTTTGAAGCCTCCTCGGGTAAACGGCTCGGCACCATATCAAAACGCACTCGTCCATATTTAATGCCATAGCGAGAGAAATACAGGTCTGTCAGTGATCGAGTGAGATCGTCGTAAATGATATCCGGGAAAAACTGCGGATTAAGATAATGCTCAACGTACAGCACCGCCCGTCCATCGATATAACGCAGCCGTCGGATGCAATAAATGTCACTTTGCGCGGGTAGGTTTAGCTTCTGACACAAAATGTCGCTGCCTTTGATCTGATTCGCATCGATCAGTTCCGTTTGTGCAATCCGCCCCTGCTCCTTTGCCATTGCATGGAAATGGCTGCGTTGAAGCGGGTTATAGAGAATTCGCGGCGGTGAGATAAACCAGCCACGGCGGACTTCACGATAAATCAGTCCCTGCGCTTCTAGCTGGCTTAACGCCTCGCGCAGCGTAATACGTGTGGTAGAGAACTGCTCGCTTAGTGTCCTCTCGGAGGGCAAGCGGCCCTCGGCTGAATAGAGTCCGGCAGCAATTTTCTCACTTAGCGTCTGGCATATAGTTGCAACAGTGGTCTGCGGTTCACTCATCGATATTCAGCCCTATTTCAGTGCATTTTTGCACCACAATGACCATTAAAGGTTGAAGAAATGTGCACTTGTTAACAGCTATTCGCTTAAAAATGCTGCTTTATCACGCTGTCATATAATTATCACAAACGACCGTTAGATTGGCTTGGATCTTGCTGGACTAGACCAGCACTCACACACACTACCATCTGGAGCATCAGTTATGAAACAGTTGTTCGCTTCTGTGTTAACCACCGCGCTCGTTATGACAACGACTACTGCGTTTGCCGCCGAGTCTCTGGCCGATCTTGAAAAAGCCGCCAAAGCTGAAGGTACCGTGAATAGCGTTGGCATGCCTGATTCCTGGGCAAACTGGAAAGAGACCTGGGGTGATCTGAATACCAAATATGGTATCAAGCATAGCGATACTGACATGAGCTCGGCGCAGGAAATTGCTAAATTCCTGGCAGAAAAAAACAACGCCAGTGCAGATATTGGTGACGTGGGTGCGGCATTTGGTCCAGTGGCGGTGAAAGAGGGTGTGACCCTGCCTTACAAACCAAGCACCTGGGATCAAGTTCCTGCATGGGCAAAAGACAAAGACGGTAACTGGGTTCTGGCTTACACCGGGACTATCGCCTTTATCATTGATAAGTCACAGGTTAAAGACGAGCCGCACAGCTGGGCTGACCTGATGAAAGGCAAATACAAAGTCACCATCGGTGACGTCAGCACC
>CAWUIY010000493.1:0-2240 GCA_963922555.1 uncultured Serratia sp.
AAACACTTGACCAAAGCATTCAAAATATCACGCCGATCAAATTTCTTAAAATAAATCAATACATTTTGACAATAAATAATGTCCAGCTTTCTAAACGGTAATCCGACCACATTCATGAGGTTAAATTGTCGAAAAAAAACCTTGGACTTTAAATGCTCTGCGATTTGCCAGTAGTGCTGACCTAAAGCAGTGCCATAACCGGAACGGAAACGAGCTGGTATTTGTTCAGCTTTACGTGCCAGATAAACACCTTCTTTTGCTGTCAGTAATACCTGCTGACTAATGTCTGTCGCCAGCACTTCATAACCATACATCGCAAAACGATCACCCAGCATGGCTAAAGACCAAGCCTCTTCGCCAGTGGAACAGCCAACACTCCAGAGTTTAACGGACTTATTGGCTTTTACCAGATGCTGCTCAACCAGCTCAAAGGAAGGTGGATGACGAAAAAAAGAGGTTTCATGCACAACCAGAGATTCAGCAAGCCGTTGCCACTCTGCCTTGTCCTTGCACACCAATTGATAATAGCTTGTAGCATCTAAGGCATACTGAACCATGTTTTTTACAATACGTTGTTCAAACAACTGATGTTGTCGCGCTGGCAACACCATGCCAATACGCGACTCAATCAGCGAGCGCCACAACGTTGCAAGTTCATTACCCATTAAAGACTTAAAGCCATCTTGTGCCAATTCATCCATGACGACACTCTCAACTAATTGGCATTAATGATCTTCTGGCAACTTAAAGTCAGACACAGAAGCACGCAACTCAACCGCCATTTCAGCCAAATCACCTACCGATTTCGCGGTGTTAATCGTGCCTGTAGTAGTTTGAGTTGTAATTTCATGAATAACATTCATGGTATTGGAAATATGACCCGCAGAAGCCGCCTGTTGACGTGCTGCATCAGAAATGTTCTGAATCAAATCAGCCAGTGTTCTGGATACAGTTTGCACCTGATCAAGGGCAACGCCCGCGTCTTTGGCCAGGTGAGCACCACGAACAACTTCACTGGTGGTTTGTTCCATCGAAATTACTGCTTCGTTGGTATCACTTTGAATGGTTTTTACCAAACCTTCAATCTGCTTGGTTGGCGCCGCAGAACGCTCAGCAAGACGCTGTACTTCATCAGCTACTACCGCAAAGCCTCGACCCGCCTCACCAGCCATCGATGCCTGAATCGCCGCATTCAATGCCAAAATGTTAGTTTGGTCAGCAATGTCATTAATCAACGAAACGATATCACCAATTTCCTGCGAAGACTCACCCAAACGTTTAATACGTTTAGAAGTTTCCTGAATCTGCTCACGAATAACATCCATACCCTCAATAGTACGTTGCACCACATCGGCACCGGTATAAGCAATATCAACCGATCGTTCAGCTACCGCAGCAGATTCCATGGCATTGGCAGATACCTGATCAATAGACACTGCCATTTCATTAATTGCCGCAGAAGCCCCTGCAATTTCCTGTGCCTGATGTTCAGACGCATCAGCCAACTGCATCGCAATAGACTGGGTTTCCTGAGAGTAATCAGCGACCTGTGCTGATGTAGAGTTAATCCGTGATACCAGTTCACGCAACTGGTCAATCGCAAAGTTAATCGAGTCAGCAATAGCGCCGGTAAAGTCTTCAGAAACCGTTGCGTTGGTGGTTAAATCACCATCAGCCAGATCACCCAGTTCGTCCAGCAAGCGCAAAATAGCTGTCTGGTTCTGTTCGTTTTCTTCCTGAATGCGATGCGCGCGATCCAAATCAATTCTGGAACGCAAGCTAAACAGTCGGTTCAGTGCATAAGCAATTAAACCCAGTGACAATAACAGGATAAAACCAGGAACAAAGTTGTTATAACGGGCATTTACGCTATCGGATAAGCCATTTAGTTTTTTTAGCATGCCATCAGACTGTGTAAATACCTGCCCTGCTGCATTACGCACCTGAGAAATCTTGGGTGAGTTGACCAAAACCTTCGATGCCGCAACCTGAATTACATCGGTGTAGGTTTCCTGAATGGATTGCAAGGAGCTACGCAATGAAGAATCTGTGATTTTCTCAACACCTAAGTCAGCATCACCTTTTAACTGGCCATTCAAGTAACGACCAAAATCTTCGGCATCCGTACTGAAATCATCGGCAGAAGCAACAGAGGCTTCATCCCCTGTCAGTACAGAGTTAACCGAACGTAAAATCCGCTCAGCCAGCCATACTTGGTTTTTGGCCAGTGCAACCTGACT
>CAWUIY010000494.1:0-2219 GCA_963922555.1 uncultured Serratia sp.
CATTTCAGTGATTAATCTTTGCGTTTCAGGAGCAATACTAAAGCCCAGATGAGCGAAACGGGCAGCAAAGCGCGCAAGACGCAAGACTCGTAGCGGATCTTCGCCAAAAGCATCAGAAACGTGACGTAAAATACGCGCTTCAATATCACCCTGACCATTATAGGGATCCACCAGTTCGCCTTCGGCGCTGCGTGCAATCGCATTGATTGTCAGGTCACGACGCATGAGATCTTGCTCGAGTGTCACATCGGGCGAGGCATAGCAGGTAAAACCGTTGTAACCGGCGCCAGACTTACGTTCGGTGCGGGCGAGGGCATATTCGTCACGGCTGATCGGGTGCAGGAAAACGGGAAAATCTTTGCCAACCTGTTGATAGCCAAGTTCAAGCATTGCCTCAGGCGTGGAACCGACCACCACCCAATCTTGCTCATGAACGGCAAGGTTTAACAGACTGTCGCGGACGGCACCGCCGACCAGATAGATTTTCACGGGTAACTCCTGAACAATATAACCAGAGGAAAAGGGTCTAAGGGGTTATTGTAGCAAATTTGTTAACGGAATTATCGTCAATAGCATGCTGATTCGTCCTGAAATCAGAGGGCAACGCGTGCTACAAACAATGCTGCAGCCTTAAATAGCAGCAACACGAAAAGGCACGCAAAGTGCCTTTTCATCAAATATCCTGATTTGGCTAGCAGAAAGCGTTAACTTTCCTTAGCTCATCCAGCGATCTTTCTTCTTACGACGCGGAACCAGATGCGGTAACACCAAGCCAAGAATCAGGCCGATACCCGCTACGCCGCCGCCGTACATAAACCATTGCAAGATAATGGTTCTTTGTTTGTCATCCAGCTGAACATTCACTGCGCTGACTTTCTTCTGCGCGACAATCAGCTGGTTTTTGAGATCCTGGTTCTCTTTCTTCAAGCCATTGATAATGCCGTCGCTTGAAGCAACCTTTTGCTGCATCTCTGCAGTACGCTGGTTCCAGCTATTATCAATATTGCTGAGTTTATCGGTCAGCGTTTTCACCTGCTGTTGCAGGTCGGGAACCTGGGTACGTACGCTTGGTGAGGTGCTCAGCTGGTCCAATGGGATCCAGGCATCACGGCCTTTAGCATCAACGATTTGACCATAATTAGTGGTGGTGTTAACGCTTTTTAAAGTGACTTCATCGCCGGAATTCAGTGCGCCAACGATGCGGAATTGGTTGCCTGGACCACTGTGGATGTAAGTGATCAGATCGTCGGAAATATAGCGCTTTTCATCAGCATGAGCGCCCCAAGTGATGCCTAAAGAAAGCAAAGCGAAGCCGAAAAGGCGTAATTTATTCATTATGGATCATTCTTCGTAGTTTACGGGCCTGCGGATCAGTGCCCCGACTGTCTTAAAAACTAAAGTTGCACGATAGTAAGGGCAACAGTGTGACGACGCAACGCATAAACCTAAATGGGAACTATCTTACAATCCCACGAGATGCGGCTCGCAGCGGGCGTGTGTGTTAGAATCCCCCAAATTTTCTTATAAGCTTCAGGGCTTATTAGCCAAGACCGGTGCCAAGACTTATGACCTTAGAAATTGAATTAAAATTTATCGCCAGCCCAGCGGCAATTGCCGAGCTGCCAGAGCAGCTGGCCGCGTTTACCAGCAAGCATTCTGCTCCACAGAAGCTGACCAATATTTACTTCGAAACGGCCGATAACCGCCTGCGTAAGCTGGATATGGGGCTGCGAATTCGCGGTTTTGATGACAGCTATGAGATGACGATCAAAACTGCCGGTAAGGTGGTTGCAGGTTTACATCAGCGCCCTGAATACAATGTCAGCATCAAGAAGCCTGAACTGGACCTGAGCCTGTTCCCGGCGGATATCTGGCCGGAAGATCTCGACGTCAGCGCATTGCAGGCCGAGTTATCTCCGCTTTTTCGCACCGATTTTGTGCGCGAAAAGTGGGTGATCACTTACCAGCAAAGCGAGATTGAGCTTGGTCTCGACCAGGGTAGCGTGACCGCTGGCGTGCTGTCTGAGCCGCTGTCCGAAATTGAACTTGAAATTAAAGAAGGCAATACAGCCGATCTGCTGGCACTGGCGGCCTTGTTGGGTAAAAACGGTGGCCTGCGTCTTGGTGGATTGAGCAAGGCAGCGCGCGGTTACCATCTGGCGCAGGGCAACGTGTTACGTGAAGCCCGCAGCCTGCCGGTCTACCAGCCTGCCCCGAAA
>CAWUIY010000495.1:0-2214 GCA_963922555.1 uncultured Serratia sp.
GAGGCGGGATGATGCAACAGCCTGAAACTATCAGCAAAAGCGCGATTGAGCACTGCGATGTGCTGATCGTTGGCTCCGGCGGCGCGGCGCTCAGTGCGGCACTCAAGGCCGCTGCAGCTGGCCTGTCGGTGCTGATTGTCGAGAAAAGCGACTGGCTGGGCGGCACCACGGCGATGTCAGGCGGTGCTACCTGGGTGCCTGCTAATCATCATGCCCGGCGGGCAGGAATTCAGGACTCATCCGCTGAGGCGCTGGAGTATCTGCGCGCGGCGGCCCCGCCAGGCTGGGCAGAAAGTGAGGATGCGCTCTGGCGTGCTTTCGCCGAGTCTGCCGCCGAGATGCTGTGTTTCGTCGAGCAGCATTCTCCGCTGCGTTTTGCGCTCACCGATGAGGCAGATCCGTTAGCAGGCTTTGCTGGAGCCAAGGCGCGTGGCCGCATGCTGGCCCCGTCACCGTTGGCCGCCAGCGTGTTGAGCCGCTATGGAAATTTCAAACTGCGGCCTTCGCCATTGCCTCAGTTTTACACCTATCACGAAGTGATTAAGCACGATATCTGGCATCACCCCATCGGCGTGGCTTGCCGCCTGTCGCCGCAGCTGGTCTGGCGATTTAGCCGCCGCTTGCGCACAAAAGGTGGCGCGATGATCACCGGATTACTTGCGGGATGTCTGGCATTGGGCTGTCGCGTGGTAGTGGGAGCCAGAGTCGAAAGCCTGATGACTCAAGGCGCGCATCGGGTTGTCGGCGCGCGATATTTCCTGCGGGGCAGGCAGGTTGAAGTCAAGGTTTCGCAGGGCGTAGTGATTGCCAGTGGCGGATTCGAAGGTGACAACCAGCGCCTGGCCCGGCATTTCCCCGGTGCGAGAGACTACGTTTGCAGCCCGGACAGCAATACCGGTGACGGGCAGCGGATGGCGGAAGAGATTGGCGCACAGCTGGCGCATATGGATCAGGCCAATATGGGCGGGGCAGTGCCGTGGCGTTATCTGGGCAAGCCTTACGGGCTGTCAGTGTACTTTCACTACGAGCCCAACGCCATTTTGGTTGATGCGCGTGGGCAGCGCTTTACCAACGAATTTATCTTTAATCTCGGCGCAGTGCTTGACGCCCGCGACGAACAGGGAATGCCGAAACATCTTCCGGCCTGGCTGGTAGCCGACAGCCGCCTGCTGCAACGCTCACCGATGCTGCGACTGATTGCGCTGCGATTTCCCGACTGGATGCTAAAGGCCTCGACGCTGAAGGAACTTGCGCAAAAACTGCAGTTGCCCGACGGCAGTTTAGAGGCCACCACGGCCCGTTATAACAGCTTTTGTCAGCGTGGCACTGATGAGGATTTCCATCGCGAACAGTCGGCGGCGCACGGCGAGGCCGACAGGCGTTTTCACGGCGGATTAATGGACATCATCCAGCCGCCGTTTGTGGCGGTGCCGTTTAATCGCTCGTTTCTGGCGACGAAAGGGGGTCCGCGAACCGACGAGTTTGGTCGAGTGAGCCACCGCGACGGCGAGATTATTCACGGGCTGTTTTGTGCCGGGGTGGCGATGGCTAATCCGATCGGCACCACGGCGGTCGGCGCAGGGACCACGCTCGGCCCTAATCTGACCTGGGGATATATTTGCGGCCGCACCTTAGCCGCGCAGGCGGCGTCATGCAACGGGGTGGAGAAAGCGTCATGAGCAATCTTAAACACAAGGTCGCGCTGGTGACCGGCGGCGCTAAAGGCATTGGCCGCGCAATTTGTCAGGAACTGGCGAGCAGCGGCGTGCGCATTGCGCTGGTTTATCGCCACGACCGCCACAGCGCTGAAAAAACCGCGATGGAGATTGTGCAACAAGGCGGGCAAGTGCAGCTGTATCAGGCCGAACTCACTGACCGCCCAAGCGTTGCCCAGCTCGTTGCGCAGGTCGTCGACGACTGGGGGGGAATTGATATTCTGGTTAACAACGCCGGAGCCAGTGCCCATGCCAGCCTGTTGGAACTCACTGATTCTCAATGGAAAACGGTATTGCAGTCCAACGCAACCAGCTGCTTTATCACCAGTACCGAGGTGGCAAAAGTCATGCTTGAACGCGGCGGCAGCATCATCAGTATCGCCGGTGCTTCGGCGCATCGTTGCTATCCGGGGGCCGGCGCGTTTGGTCCCAGCAAGGCAGCAATCGTCAACCTCACCACGCAGATGGCGATGGAGTGGGCGCAGTACGGTATTCGCGT
>CAWUIY010000496.1:0-2210 GCA_963922555.1 uncultured Serratia sp.
TTATATCCCTCAGGATCAGCCGTTCAAGATTATTGGTGCTTTACCCTATCTGTACGAAATAAACCTGCGCCGCTTCCTGAGTCGCTTGCAACGCTTTATCGACAGTGGGCAGCTTATTGTTCGTCTATGGAAAGATGGCGATAACAGTTATCATCTTAAAGGTATGTGGGTAGACGACCGCTGGCAGCTGATTACCGGTAATAACCTTAATCCGCGCGCCTGGCGTCTCGATTTAGAAAATGCGATTCTGATCCACGATCCTAATAAAGAGATGCAGATTCAACGGCAAAAAGAGCTGGATAATATCCGAGAGCACACTGAAATCGTCTCGCATTATATGGAACTTGAAAGTATTCCAAATTATCCGGTTAAGGTGCGTAAGCTGATTCGTCGACTGCGTAGAATTCGTATTGACCGTCTGATTAGCCGTATTCTCTAATCATGACTCATCAATGAAAAGGCCTCCGAAGAGGCCTTTTCATTTATATAAATACTATTTTATCCGGGCATTAGCACTTAAAGTTGTACCTCTTTCCCCTTGGTGTTAAGCCGTAATGAAACGATAAATGCAATCAGGCTCATACCTGAGACATACCAGAAAAATACCTCTTCCATGTTCCAGGATTTAAAGCTTAACGCCACATATTCGGCAGACCCACCAAATACCGCATTAGCAACAGCATAAGATAGTCCAACGCCCAACGCTCGCACTTCGGCAGGAAACATCTCAGCCTTTAATAATCCGCTAATAGAGGTGTAAAAAGTCACAATCGCCAGCGCAACAACAATTAAAGCGAAGGCCAAATAAGGGCTAGTGACACTCTGCAACGTGTAGAGAATAGGGATAGTCAGAAAGGTTGCGAAGCCGGAAAATATCAGCATTGAGTTTTTACGACCTATTTTATCGGACAATGCTCCGACTAATGGCTGTAATAACATAAAGACAAACAGTGCAAGCGTCATTAATCCGCTGGCCGTTTTTGCATCCATCCCCGCGGTATTCACCAGATATTTTTGCATGTAAGTCGTAAAGGTATAGAAGCTCAACGATCCACCGGCGGTAAAGCCTAATACCAGCAGGAAAGCTTTCTTATGCTTCCAAAGGCCTTTAAGACTGCCCGCATCTTTATGCGCACGAGTTTTCTCATCGGACGTTTCATTTAGCGAGCGGCGTAAGAACAGTGCGACAACGGCCAGAACAGCCCCTAGAGCAAAGGGTATGCGCCATCCCCAGGCTCTCAATTCTTCACCAGAGAGCAGCTGTTGCAGGCCGACTAGCACCATTAGCGCTAATAATTGGCCGCCGATGAGTGTGACGTACTGGAATGAGGCATAAAATCCGCGGCGGCCTTTAACAGCAACTTCACTCATATAGGTAGCGCTGGTGCCATATTCCCCGCCGACTGACAGGCCCTGGAACAGGCGAGCAAACAGCAATAGTGCCGGTGCCCATGCACCAATGGCATCGTAGGTAGGCAAACAGGCAATCACCAGCGATCCTGCGCACATCATACACACCGAGATCAGCATTGAGCTTTTACGGCCGTGTTTGTCAGCAATATAGCCGAATAACCAGCCACCAATCGGACGCATAAAGAATCCAGCAGCGAATACGCCTGCCGTTTGCAGTAGTTGAGTGGTGCTGTTGCCGCTCGGAAAGAACGAGGAAGCAAAATAGATTGAGCAAAACGAATAGACATAAAAGTCGAACCATTCTACCAGGTTGCCGGATGAGGCTCCGACGATGGCGAATATTCGGCTTTTCTTGTCGCTTTCTGCAACCTGTTGCGATGTTGAACGTGTAACTTCGGTCATTATTATTATCTCCAGCTTATCTAGTCCAAAGGCTTAAAGGACTTTCTCTTATGATTTTTTATGCAATATGACTATGTAGTTAAGCAGGAAATGGGGGGTTAAGGCGAGAATTATTGCGTATTTATCCTATTGAATGTCTGTTTTGTGAGCATTATCGGCGTAATTTATAAACTAAAAAAGCCCCTGTCGTCAGACAGGGGCCGTGTTTGGGGCCGTTGACCGCGCTTTTTGCATCGGTTTCACCAAAACCCACATACAAAAAAACCCCAGTCTTTCGACTGAGGTTTTTCCGTTTATTTGATGCCTGGCAGTTTATGGGCGACTCCGTCGCCCACCCTGCGGGCCGTTGCAGGCAACGTGCTAAAAGCTGCGCTTTTAGTCCTACTCTCTGACTC
>CAWUIY010000497.1:0-2191 GCA_963922555.1 uncultured Serratia sp.
AAACGCGCAATCAGCTTAATCAGGCCTGCTTTGGCCTAAAGAAACCACTGGTATCCGGCGCAGCTATCCGCATGGAGGGGCAAATCAGCGTCTTTACCTATCATGAGGATGAACCCTGTTATCGCTGCCTGAGCCGGCTGTTTGGCGAGCAGGCACTGAGCTGCGTGGAAGCCGGGGTGATGGCACCGCTGGTTGGCACAATTGGAAGTTTGCAGGCAATGGAAGCGATCAAACTGTTAGCTGATTTCGGCGAAGCCAAAACGGGTCGCCTGCTGATGTTTGACGCGATGACGCTACAGTTTAGAGAGATGAAACTGCCGAAAAACCCACACTGCGAGGTGTGTGGCAAACCTGTCTGAGCTCTATTTATGCCGAAGTAGAGAGGTAAAAAAGCCGGTTATCGCAACCGGCTTTTTCTTGGGATTCAACAGCCAGTGTTAGCTATTGATACCCTGGCTACGCAGGTAATCTTCGTAATTACCGGTGAAGTCAGTGATTTTGTTAGGCGTAATTTCGATGATACGACTTGCCAGAGAACTGACAAACTCACGGTCGTGGGAAACGAAAATCAGAGTGCCTTCATACATTTCCAGCGCCATATTCAGCGATTCGATCGATTCCATATCCAGGTGGTTGGTTGGCTCATCCATGACCAGAATGTTTGGACACTGCATCATCAGCTTACCAAAGAGCATACGGCCCTTTTCACCACCGGAAAGGACTTTAACTTTCTTCTTGATATCGTCCTGACCAAACAGCAAACGCCCCAGAATACCACGCACGGCCTGCTCGTCGTCTTTTTCCGACTTCCACTGGCTCATCCAGTCAAAGACGTTCATCGTCTCGTCAAACTCGTATTCGTGGTCCTGAGCGTAGTAACCGATCTTGCTGTTTTCAGACCATTTCACGGTTCCGGCATCTGGCAGTGAATCGCCAACCAGCGTTTTTAGCATGGTAGATTTACCCACGCCGTTGGCACCAAGAATTGCTACCTTCTCGCCGACTTCCAGCATCAGGCTGAAATCTTTAAACAACGGGCCGTTGTCGAAACCTTTGGAAATTTTTTCCACTTCCAGCGCGTTACGGAACAGTTTCTTGTCCTGCTCGAAGCGCATATAAGGGTTTTGACGGCTGGATGCTTTAACTTCATCCAATTGGATTTTATCGATCTTCTTGGCGCGTGAAGTTGCCTGCTTAGATTTGGAGGCGTTGGCGCTGAAGCGGCTAACGAAAGATTGCAGCTCGGCGATTTGTGCTTTCTTCTTGGCGTTATTGGCATTCAGAAGTTCGCGCGCTTGGGTCGCCGCAGTCATGTATTCGTCATAGTTGCCCGGATACACGCGCAGTTCGCCGTAGTCCAGGTCAGCCATGTGGGTGCAAACCATGTTCAGGAAGTGACGGTCATGCGAAATGATGATCATGGTGCTGTTACGCTCGTTCAGCACCTGCTCGAGCCAGCGAATGGTATCGATGTCGAGGTTGTTCGTTGGTTCGTCGAGCAACAGGATTTCAGGATCCGAGAACAGCGCCTGTGCCAACAGAACACGCAGTTTAAAGCCGGGAGCAATTTCGCTCATCGGGCCATAATGCTGCTCAACAGGAATACCAACGCCCAGCAGAAGTTCACCGGCGCGGGATTCGGCGCTGTACCCGTCCATTTCTCCATAGGCAACTTCGAGGTCAGCGACTTTATAGCCGTCTTCTTCGCTCATATCAGCCATGGCGTAGATTTTGTCGCGCTCTTCTTTAACGGCCCACAGTTCGGTGTGGCCCATGATAACGGTATCAAGCACGCTATATTGTTCGAAGGCGAACTGGTCCTGACGCAGCTTACCCAAACGCTCGTTTGGATCTAGCACGACGTTACCGCCCGACGGCACTAAATCACCACCGAGGATTTTCATAAAAGTAGATTTACCGCAGCCATTTGCGCCGATCAAACCGTAACGGTTTCCGCCGCCAAATTTGACGTTAATATTTTCAAATAGCGGCTTGCTGCCGAATTGCATGGTGATGTTGTAAGTACTTAGCACAGAGCTCGCTCTTAAGTTTGTAGGAATTCAAAATACTCAATGATTTCAGGGTGCAGGAAGGCGGCAACTGAACAAATCCCCACGACCTTACAAAGGTAAGTCACTGGGGTGAAAGAAGGCGGCCAACGCATCTGCAACTTGAAAGATGACGAGTATAA
>CAWUIY010000498.1:0-2171 GCA_963922555.1 uncultured Serratia sp.
CAGTATGACGGAAATCGCCAACGAAGCCGGTGTTTCTGTCGCCACGGCCTACCGCCAATTCGCCTCGGTAGAAGAAGTATTAAATACCTATCGTCAGGAAGTAGGCCAGCTGCTGCTTGAATTTAGCGCCAAACAGACCGGCAGTGGTCTGGAAAAACTGGAAAAGGTCAGCCGTTACTGGATAAAACTGGTGCGTCAACGCGGCGCGGCGATGGTGCCAATGCGTAATCGCCGCGGCTATCTTGAACGCCTTTGGGAGGGCGCGGAGTATTTGCTGGTGCAGGCCAATGCCGTGCGCCCGCCGCTGCGTGAGGCGATGGAGGAAATGGATCTCCCGGATATCGGTGACAAGGCCGTGTTTCTGTGGAATATCCTCTTTGACCCACGCGAGATTTTTGACCTGATCGATACGGTAGGGCTGAGTGAAAAGCAGGTTGGCGGTCAGCTCATGTCGGTACTCATCGGCGGATTGCAGGGTTTCGCGCACGCTAATTCATTTTCTGTCGAAGACTTTCGGGTGAAGTAAACCTTTGCGGCGGTGGTTATTTCAAAGATAACCCCGCAGCAATCATCTTCCCGAGCTAATTAACTTTATTTGATTATCACCCTCCGGTGAGGAATTTCTTCGCCCAAAATTCAGAGGTTTAATAATGACTGCGCTTTCTTATGTATCGGACGAAACCGATTCGGCCTGGGCGACATACCTCGCGCAGGTTGAGCGTGTATTGCCTTATTTGGGGGATTTGACTCGCTGGGCGGATACCTTGCGACATCCCAAACGCGCCCTGATTGTTGATATCCCATTGGAAATGGACGATGGCACCATTCGTCATTTCGAGGGCTATCGGGTGCAGCACAATCTTTCACGGGGGCCGGGCAAAGGTGGCGTGCGTTTCCACCCAGACGTAACGCTGGAAGAAGTGATGGCGTTATCTGCCTGGATGACCATCAAAAGCGCTGCGCTGAATCTGCCGTTTGGTGGCGCCAAGGGCGGCGTAAGGGTCGATCCACGCGAGCTGTCTGTAAAAGAACTTGAACGACTGACCCGCCGTTACACCAGTGAAATTGGCAATATCATCGGTCCGCAACAGGACATCCCGGCACCAGACGTCGGCACCAACGCGCAAGTGATGGCGTGGATGATGGATACCTATTCGATGAACGTCGGTGCGACGACAACCGGCGTGGTGACCGGCAAGCCGGTGCATTTGGGAGGTTCACTGGGACGTGTCAAGGCTACCGGTCGCGGCGTGTATGTCACCGGCGCGGCGGCGGCTCAGCGTATCGGGCTGGAAGTGAAAGACAGTCGTGTAGCGGTTCAGGGGTTAGGTAACGTTGGCAGCGTGTCGGCTGAACTCTTCTATCAGGCCGGGGCAAAAGTCGTTGCGGTGCAGGATCACAGCGGCAGTTTGTATCGAGAAGAAGGGATTGATATTCCGGCGCTGTTAGCCTGGCAGGTGGAGCACGGCAGTATTGCCGGTTTCGGACAGGCTTCGTCGATTCGTGACGATGCGTTCTGGCTGAAGGAGTTCGATATATTGATCCCAGCGGCGCTTGAAGGGCAAATTAGCGAACAGCGGGCCAAATTGCTGAACTGTAAGCTGATTCTGGAAGGAGCAAATGGCCCGACACTGCCTGCAGCCGATGATATCTTGCGCCAGCGTCAGATTACCGTGGTGCCAGACGTCATTTGTAACGCGGGTGGCGTAACAGTTAGCTATTTCGAATGGGTGCAGGACTTCTCAAGTTTTTACTGGCGTGAAGAAGAAATTAACCAGCGTCTGGACAGCATCATGCAGGACGCGCTGGCGGCAGTGTGGACAAAAGCAGAGGCGCTTGACGTGACGCTGCGAACCGCCGCCTACGCCGTGGCCTGCGAGCGAATTTTATTGGCACGCAAGGATCGTGGCCTTTATCCATAATATTTAACAAAGTGGCTTATTCAGTCCGGCAAAAACGAAATCAGCTTTCCCAAAGGGCTACGGAAGGCGCAAAGCCGGACAATCATCGAATTCTAATAATAATAATCTGACTCCTCCCCAGCAGATATCGTCGTACTTTCACCCGCCCAATGGCGGGTTTTTTTATGACTTGATTTGTACTAAGCATGGCGTTTTTAAGCATATAACATTGTTTTTAGGTTTGCGCATAATGTTCCGACCGACATTAAA
>CAWUIY010000499.1:0-2168 GCA_963922555.1 uncultured Serratia sp.
GCGCTCTTACCGACTTACTCCGAGGCGGGGAGCACCGCAACCGTATTACTGGTGGTTTTACGTCTGGCACAGGGATTTTTCGCGGGTGGTGAATATGCGACCGCCACGGACTATATTGTTGAAAACACCCAAACTCATCGCCGCGCTTTTCGTGCTTCTTTCTCGCCTGCTGGAGCCTATATCGGTACAGCAATTGCCTTGGGCATTTTCGCCTCGCTGTCCCATTTCATTTCAAACAGCCAAATGGAACAGTGGGGATGGCGGGTGATGTTTGCTATCGGATTCCCTTTAGGAATAATTGGATTATGGATCCGCAGAAAACTTGATGAGTCTCCAGAGTTTGTGATCATCGAGCAGGAGCGCAAGGCGAATGGAAGCCAACCTCCGACGTTGATGGACGTGCTCCGCTCGCAGTGGAAAAATATGCTGGTCTTTATTTCTATTTTAATGAGCCACACCCTGTCGAATTATTTAATTCTGGGATTCTTCGCCACCTATCTTAGCCGCTTTATAGGTCTTGAAAAATCAGAGGTTGCTCTGGCTATTTTCATCTCTCAGATGGTACTTATATTTAGCACGCTACTGCACGGCTATCTAAACGATCTGATCGGTCGCAAACGCATCATGCTGATTGGGTGTGTACTTGTGGTACCTGCTATCTTCTTCTCGTTTTTGATCGCTCAACAAGCCACCTTATTAAGCGCGATTATCGCCACCATCATTCCGGTGTTGATTTTCCCCATGATTACCAGCGGAGTAAATATTGGTTTGGTGGATATGTTCCCGGCCGAAATGCGCGCCACAGCGGGTTCCATGGCCTACAATATCGGCACCGCACTGTTTGGCGGCACAGCGCCATTGATTGCAACCTGGCTTGTCACCACCACGGGCAGTCCATTTGCCGTCGTTGGCTATGTCGCCTGCGTTGCTCTGGTTTCATTCATTTCTATTAGTCTGTTTTTCCACCATAAACCGCGAAAAAGTGCTGATATGGCTCAGGGGGTGGTTAATCCCCACTACGATCGCGTCGTTTAATTTACTCCTCTTTATGGCTTCTCTATTCCCTTCACTCGCGAAGGGAATATCTTGACCAGCCAGTCGATAAAAACGCGCAGTCTTTGCGTGACGTGGCGGTTCTGCGGATAAACGATATGAAAAGGATAGGGGGCGGGTCGCCAGTCGCTGAGGATTTCTACCATCGAACCGTCTTTAAGCATCGGCGTTAACGCATAGGTAAAGGTTTGAATGATCCCCAGCCCGGCGACAGCTGCAGCGAGGTGCGCATTGCTTTCATTAACCCCAATCCGATGTTCGGTTTTGATCTCTGTTTTGACGCCGTCACGTTCGAATCGAAAAGGGAAAGCTCGGCCTGTCTGCGGCGAGAGATAGCTAACGAGCCTGTGTCCATTCTTGAGCTCTTCCGGGTAAGCCGGGGTGCCAAAGGCTTTGAGATATTCTGCCGTGGCGCAGGTAATTAGGCTGGCATTGCCGATATGGCGGGCAATCAGGGTTGAATCACCAAGGGGACCACCACGGATCACGCAATCGACATTATCGCCAATCAAATCTACTGCTCTGTCTGAAACCCCGAGATCGATTCTGATATCAGGAAATAAAGACATGAAATCTGGCAGCGCGGGCATTAAGACGTCGCGGGCGGTCGAGCCACCGATATCGATGCGCAGATATCCTCGCGTGTTGCTGCTCTCAAGATTAAATGACGAGTCTATATCTTCTAAAGATCGAACAATGCGCATCGCCTTTTCATAATATTCCTGGCCTTCGGGGGTGACCGTAACGCGCCGGGTAGTCCGCTGCAATAGCCGAATCCCCAGGTGTGCTTCCAGTTCCTGAACCAGCTTACTCAATGTGGCGTTCGGCATGTTGAGAGAGTCTGCCGCACGGGTAAAATTTCCCGCCTCTACCACTCGCGCAAAGGCGCGTATTGCTATCAGTTGATCCATTTTTAACTCCGCCGGCGCATTAAATTATCCATGCATGTGAATAATGTTTTCAATTTTACATGATTTTTCTCTAATTAACCCCTCGCTATAGTACTTCCAGACCCGGAAAGTTGAGTCGTACAACCCACGATATCCGGGAAATCAATCATCAAAAACACGTCTGGAGATAAATTATGAATAAGCAACTGGCTGGAAAAATTGCGT
>CAWUIY010000500.1:0-2124 GCA_963922555.1 uncultured Serratia sp.
CGCTGTGGCCTTAATCGCGACACGCTAATGGAGCGCCTGAAGGAGTTAGGCATCGGCACCGGACTGCACTTCCGCGCTGCACACACGCAAAAATACTATCGCGAACGTTATCCAGATCTGTCGTTGCCTAACAGTGAATGGAACACCGCGCGCCTGTGCAGTTTACCTATGTTCCCTGATATGCAGGATAGCGACGTTGACCGCGTGGTTGATGCGCTTAATTCCCTGGTGGAGAAGCAGTAGTGGCTCAGTTTGAAGAAATAAACAAAGTTTCAGTTGTTATTCCTGTATTTAATGAACAAGAGAGCCTCCCTGTTCTGCTTTCCAGGACGATTGCTGCCTGTCGTCTGTTACCCATGCCATTCGAGATTGTGCTGATCGATGACGGTAGCACTGACAACTCTGCAGAGCTGTTAACGCAGGCTGCCGAGCAACCTGAAAACTGCGTGGTGGCTGTATTGCTCAACCGCAATTACGGCCAGCATTCCGCTATTATGGCCGGGTTCAATCAGGTCAGCGGTGACCTGGTCATCACGCTCGATGCCGATTTACAGAATCCACCTGAAGAGATCCCGCGCCTGGTCGCTAAAGCTCAGGAAGGCTATGACGTGGTCGGCACCGTACGTTCAAATCGACAGGATTCCTGGTTCCGTAAAAACGCATCAAAAGTTATCAATATGATGATCCAGCGTGCAACCGGTAAATCCATGGGCGATTACGGCTGCATGCTGCGTGCCTATCGCCGCCACATCGTGCAGGCGATGCTGAACTGCCACGAGCGCAGCACCTTTATTCCGATCCTCGCCAACACCTTCGCGCGTAAGACAGTAGAAATTCCGGTGCTTCACGCCGAGCGCGAATTTGGCGACTCAAAATACAGCCTGATGAAACTGATCAATCTGATGTTTGATCTGATCACCTGTTTAACAACCACTCCGCTTCGTATGCTCAGCGTGGTGGGGAGCTTTATTGCTCTGTTCGGCTTCTTGCTGGCGCTGGTATTGATTCTAATGCGTCTGATTCTTGGCCCCGAATGGGCTGCCGAAGGCGTCTTTACGCTGTTCGCTCTGCTGTTTATGTTTATAGGTGCGCAATTCGTTGGCATGGGGCTGTTGGGAGAATACATCGGCCGTATCTATACCGACGTGCGCGCTCGCCCGCGTTATTTCGTTCAAAAAGTCATCGGCGCTAAAGCCGTAGATAACGATAAAGATCAGGATATTAAATAATGAAAGCGATTGTTTTTGCTTACCATGACATTGGTTGCGTTGGCCTTAAGGCTCTGGTTGAAGCGGGTTATGATGTGCAGGCGGTCTTTACCCATACCGATTCTCCAGACGAAAATAATTTCTTTGCCTCCGTCGCTCGTACGGGTGCTGAACTCAATTTGCCAGTGTATGCGCCGGAAGACGTAAATCATCCTTTGTGGGTTAATCGTATTCGTGATCTGCAACCTGATGTTATTTTCTCCTTCTACTATCGCAATATGCTGAGTGAAGAGATCCTTTCTCTGGCTCCTAAAGGCGGATTCAACCTACACGGTTCAATGTTGCCACGCTATCGCGGACGTGCTCCGGTAAACTGGGCATTGGTTAACGGTGAGACTGAAACTGGCGTCACGCTGCACAAGATGGTGAAACGTCCGGATGCGGGTGATATCGTAGGCCAGCAGGCTGTCAGCATCGATCCAAACGATACAGCTCTGACGTTGCATGGCAAAGTGCGTGAAGCGGCTCACTCGCTGTTGCAAAAATACCTTCCTTTGCTGAAGCAGGGCGCAGTGACTCTGACTCCTCAGGATGAATCACAGGCGAGCTATTTCGGTCGTCGTACCGCCGCTGATGGCGAGATCCACTGGCATAAATTTGCCACCGAGATTAACAACCTGATCCGTGCGGTGACTGAGCCTTATCCGGGTGCTTTCACTTACCTGGGCCAGCGCAAGATGACTATCTGGCGTGCAAGCGTTCTTGACCAGCAGCATGACAAACAGCCGGGCACCGTATTATCGGCAGATCCGCTGGTGATCGCCTGTGGACAGGGCGCTCTGGAAATCGTCGCCGGTCAGAATGAATCCGGGCTTTACGTACATGGAACGCGTCTGGCGCTCGAGATGGGCATCAT
>CAWUIY010000501.1:0-2111 GCA_963922555.1 uncultured Serratia sp.
TCCAGCCCCATCAGAAAGAACGGCGGTGCGACCTGCATTCTCTCCGGTATAACCCGCCTCCCACCCCTGCTTTATCTCTCTCGCTTTTTCAACACTCACTGAGCCAGGCACGGTTATGACGCCTGCGGGTTTCCCACCGTTCTTGAAAAAGTTGGCGTTGCTGTTTTGAATATAATGCCCGTGCATCGCCGACACGCCGCAGGCGAAAATGGGTGAAAGCCCCACGAGGGGATGAAATAGACAATTAAACCGGTCGTGGATAATTTCTCGCGCCGGTACAGTGACCGACTCCACCAGCCCGGCCACATTATCAGCCATCAGCTGGTAAAATATTGCTCCATCATCAGAAATGAGAGGCTGCACTCGGCTAGGATCGAGAATTCTTAACTGCTCAATATCGCCAGATGCATTCCTGATTTTTAGAACATAGGTATTGCCGTTGGTCAGTTTCGACACCATCCAGTTTTCATAAAACTGAATTCGCGTCTGAATAAAGTTGGGTTTAGAAAGCAGGCTGGAGACTTTATTCTTTTCGATATCTTGCCAGGTGCCATTAGAATTCTTCCCTTTTAACAACACGGGCATCTTACCAATATCCCCTGCGATCAGGCCTATCGACGAGAACACCGCATGTGAGGCAAGGACTACATCCTGCTTGACTTCAATATTCTTTTGCCAAGCCCCAGTGAATGCTTCCCGGATAAGTGACACCCAGCCACCGCCCATGGAAGGGGGCTGCATGGCTTTTTCTTTTCGACGAAACCAGTTACGCATGACCGCTGCCCTTTTTCTTGTTGCCTTTGGCGATCGCTCGTTTTGGTCGGTGGTATTCCGCATAGCCCAGAATCACCAATATATCCGCATCTCGCGCTGACAACGTTCTGATCCGGCCTATGTGGGAATCGTGGGTTTTTTTAAGATATTTAATTTCTTTCATATCACTCTCGATCCCAAAAGGAGGGGCCGAAGCCCCTCACGGTTTACAGGGCTTTATTCACCTGCGGGCGCGGTCGCAGTGGTTGTACTCGTACCTGAGCTGGTCGTGTACGCAACACCGGTGATCACCGCCACGGCTGCCGTGCGGCGACGCTTCCAGTTAATCCAACGTTCGGCACGAATTGCCACGCTGTTGGTCTGGAACATTGACACCATTTCCGTGGCGCCAACGCCCGCACCGCTGTCACCGACAGGGTCGCTGAGCATTTCAAGTGACGCCTCGCGAGACATATCGACCGCTACACCGCCATCGTCGGCCAGATAGATATCCGTTGCGTTGACCAGCACCAGAATGTTTCCGACATATTGAGAGACGACAACCGGCAGGCCCTGGAATGTGCCGCCTAACAGCGTCATATCCGGATACTCTTTCTGCCCCAGCGCATTCTTTCTCATTGAAAGCGCCAGTGCCGTTGAGGCCGACATCAGCCAGACTGCGCCTGTCGGTTGCAGGTTCGCCGCAACAAACTGCGCGAAGGCAGCCGCCGCATCGGTGTCAGGATCTCCGGAGGATGCAACGCCTGCGATACCGTTGGTGATAGAGGCCGGCGATACGTCGGCTACTGCTGCTTTGTTTGGATCAACAAAGTCGGTATCAAGACGCGCTATGACGGCTTCTGCCAGCGCATTGCGCACCAGGATATCGGCCGCGGGGTTGGAGAAGCGGATAAGCTCATCTGTCAGCACCGCAATGGCTGCCACTTTGGAAAAACCGAAAGTGATGGACTCAAAGTCAAACTTGGTCAATGGTTTGGCCTTACCTTGTCCAACCCAGCCCGCTGAACCGCCGGACGTCTGTGCTGGAATGCGCACTTTGAAAGGCACCTGACGTAGAGACGGGATGTTACCTTGACCAAAACGACCGATGATGGTCTGCGGTCGCAGGAAATCAACAAAGTCATTGGCGTATTCCTGATACTCGACCAGGCTACCAGCCCACGTCGGGTCGGTTGTGGTACCGGCACCCACCGCGGCCTTAATAACGTGGTGCAGCTTGGCGTCGTTCGGGTACTGCTTACGCGCGATTTCCAGCGCCTCGGAGCGACTGCCGTATGCCGCGGCAAACGATTAGCAAAACGTCAAAACGCAATGCCATTATCAAGCTTTCGTTAAAC
>CAWUIY010000502.1:0-2110 GCA_963922555.1 uncultured Serratia sp.
ATTAACGACGGTATTGATCGCAACCTGTGGCAATTGCAGAACCCAGCAGATATTAACTCACCAATACTTGAACACTATAAAAATATGGAAGTCCCGGTCTCATAATACGTGCCGTAAATTATTGATGACCTTTTTAAATTGATACACAGCAATATGAGTTGAGTTAACCCCTGCGGCCTCCAGACTTTTACTTTAATCAGCCTATGCTGATTGCGAGTAGAAAGTCTGGGGGCGCAAATCATGACATGATGAGCCCACCATCGATATTAATGGTTTGCCCGGTTAAATAGCGCGCATCTTCAGAAGCAAGAAAAGCGACCAGTCCGGCGACATCCTGCGGCTGCCCGGCACGTTTAAGTGGAATTCCTTTAACCCATTCCGCCATCAGTTCACCCTTGCCATAACGCTTTTCATCACTACTGAGTATTTCCCCCCAGACTCGATCATTGTAATCCCACATTTCACTCTCGATAATTCCCGGACAAAAAGCATTCACAGTAATGTTATAAGGGGCCAATTCCAGAGCCAGGCTTTGCGTAATGCCAATGACACCCATCTTGCTGGCAGCATAGTGTGGGGTGTAGATAAATCCCTGCCTGCCCTGCCCCGAAGAGGTGTTGATCAGGCTGCCGGACTTTTGTTTGACCATAATTTTTGCCGCCTCACGACAGCATAACCAGACAGCAGTGGTATTCACTGCCAGTATCCTTTCGAAATCGGTTTTTGGCATGCTATCGAAATGATCGATGGTAATGACGCCTGCATTTTGGATAGATACGTCAACAGCTCCAAACTCTTCTACCGCCAGCTGATAAAGACTCTGCACCTGCGCTTCATCGGTTACGTCCACTTCTAGCGACAAGATTTTGACAGCATATTTTTCCCGTAACGCAGCCGCCGTTTCAAACACCCTTTCGGAATTAGACACCATAACCAGATTCGCTCCATCACGGGCGAAACGCTCAGCAATCCCTGCGCCAATACCGCGACATGCGCCGGTGATCACCACCGTTTTTCCGCTAAAATCTCTGTTCATTATCGAGTCTCCTGCTATGAAATCGTTATGGACTTTGAAAGAGTATTGGCAACGGCGGCTTTCCAGCCCTGCCATTGAACAATCAGCGCCTGATGCCGCTCTGGATCGGGAGTAAAAATGTCATGCTGAGGCAGAAGTTGCCGCAGCTGACTTTCGTCAAGGTCATCCATTGCCTTTCGCGCCAAAAGCCCTGCACCAAGTGCTGAAAGCTCCGGTGTATTGCTGCGCATCACGCTACAACCCAAAAGATCGGCCTGAAACTGCATTAGCCACGGATTACGCGTCGGCCCCCCGTCTACCATCAGGGACGCCAAATGAAAGTCAGGATGCTGCCGCATTGCGTCTATCACATCGGCAATCTGATAGGCGATAGCCTCCAGCGCAGCGCGAATCAGGTGCGCGCGATCGACGCCACGGCTTAAACCGCTGATGCTGCCACGCGCTTGCCCATCCCACCAGGGAGCGCCTGCACCTGTTAAAGCAGGGACAAAATAGACTCCCAGCGTTGACTCCACGCTGGCAGGCAGTTCAGTCAGAGCACGAGCCAGTGTTTCACCTTTTCCGTCGGTCAAACCGGTGATCTGCGCCATCCACGCCACCGCATCACCGGTATGAGGAATATTGCCCTCCAGCCCGTAAATCACGCTTTGCCCATCATGCCATGCCACCGTGGTAGCCAACTGGGTCATGCTGCTCTGCGGTTGCGGGATAGGTGCCATCACTGAAGAACCCGTCCCGTAGGTGGCTTTCACACCGCCCGGTTCGCCCAGCCCGTGCCCATATAGCGCAGCGTGGGAATCACCTATCATCGCCAGAATTGGCAGCCCGTCTGGCACGCCTTCAACGCCCCTTGTTGCGCCAAACCACCCGCTCGAAGGGAGGATCTCCGGCAGGGCCTGACGCGGAATGCCAAACAGGCTGAGCATCCCCTCGTCCCAGTCACCCGTTTGTAGACTCAATAACTGGGTACGGGCGGCATTTGAGGTATCACAGCGAAAATATGTTCCCCCGCTGAGATTCCACAGTAGCCAGGCATCGATAGTGCCCAGGCAAATTTCTCCTGCCGCCGCGCGG
>CAWUIY010000503.1:0-2106 GCA_963922555.1 uncultured Serratia sp.
CAATGCCCTGCGCGACCATTTGCCCCGCTGCCTGCGCGGCATTCATCGTATCCGCCTGCTGCGACAGCAGACCGCTCACATCCGGCGTCGCCGACACCGTTCCATTCGCCCCGCTCGCTTCCCGACTCAGACTCGCCACATCCTGCGGCTGCGCCGCTTGATTGGTCAACCCGGAACGTGTCAATGACTTTGCGGCACCCGGGTTCATAAATTTACTGTGTAATGCTGAGTGGTATCTCCGGTTGGCATCTCCTTTTTCGGCGGCGGGTTGATCCAGATTGCCGTCGGTAATCCTGGGGGCTGGGGCGGCAGCCTTTGAAGCGGTGTGGAATAGCGGCGAAGGCGACGTCAAGGCTCGCCTGCCTGATCGTGAGCAGGTTGTGCGCTGCCGTAGTGGACACTCTGCTGGGTCATGAAGCCGATCCCGGAATGGCGGTGCACCGTGTTGTACCAGATGAAGAAGGCTTGGCAATGGGTGCGAGCATCTTCGATGCAGCCGAAGCGTTCAGGGAAGTCCGGCCGGTACTTCAATGTCTTGAATTGCGCTTCAGAAAAAGGGTTATCGTCTGACACGTGCGGGCGACTGTGGCTTCGGGTAATGGTCGGATCCGATAGCAATTCGGCGACGGCTTTTGAGCGCATACTCGTGCCGCGATGCCGGTTGCAACCTGCGACCAGAACTGACGCTCAACTTCTCGCCGATGCGACGGCGCCCCAGGTGAGTGCAAAGCGCCGCGCCCTGTGAATGTTTGTATCCACTTCTCTGCACGACCCATGAGACACCTCCGAGATAAGGTGTTGCGACGACCGGTTGAATCTACCAACAAGGGAGTCGCTTGAGCTTGCTACGCTGCAATGGGTGCACTGGTTAAATCATATCCGCTTGCTGAAACCTATCGGATATATTCCACCGGCAGAAGCTGAAGCAAATTACTGGCGTAAAATCGCCCTCGAGTCCGAGGAAGCTGTTTTAACTTAACCCAACCGGCCAACTCGATACCCGGGGCGATTCACTGTTCCATCTAAGAAAAAATAATGCCCTTCAACTGAAAGACTTTCTGCTAATACAAGATGGGTGAAGTCGCTACTTTACGCAGCAGAGCCCATGGAAGGAAATGCACATTTACAAAGCTCCGGTAAGGCAAACGCTTCGGATCAGTATTCGTCATCAGAATCGATGGCAGTGGTGGTTACGGCGTTGGATTCATTTCAACCCATCGATCGACTTTAACGTGCATGTCACCTTTTCCCAAAATTTAAAATTAATGCTCGATTAGTTTCAATGTATGCTGCAGCCATTTTCTGGCGGAGGGCCATTCGGCCGGGTAGTAATAATAGCAGCCCAACTGCTCCACAAGTAACTTATGCATATCATGTTCCGAAATCGTCATGTCCAAAAGCCCACGTATTTCATGCGCCGCACGAGTCACTTGCTCTTTAGTGCTTTGTTTAACAAATGCTTGAACTGCCTCATCTGGCGTACCGAATATGAGGTCGAAATCCTGATTGAGGTAGGCAGAAAACATATTTTTAACTGAAGTCAGATTTTCGGTCATTGGTGAGGGTATCCTGTAATTATTCGATAGCCCGTGGACATCGAAGGTCCTTTGCAATAACAACACGAACATTGCTTACTGCTACCGGGTCAGAACTGCCACGACTGAGGCTGGTGCCAACCGGTGTTGGCGATGTGTACTCAATCGCCAGATAGCCATTGGATCCACTGGAAATATAGTTCTGAATTGTTCCTTGGTTGGATTCTAACGCAGCCGAGACCGCCGTTTCCGCTGCAGCCCGATCCGAGAATGTGGACGCAGATGACACATTGGACGTGGCCAAACGGTCGGCTAGATCCGAGTCTGAAAGACCGACATGTCGTTCGATCAGATGTCCACCAGCATCTTCGTAGACTTGAAGACCCCCCCCCTCCGTCAGCGGCGTCGAGGGACCTGGGCTGGAATCGTCAGCACGATTATCTGGGGAACCAACCGCGCTATCATTATCGCCACTCGAAAAAACTGCATTACCGGGAATATGCCCCGCCGTCCCCAGCAACGCTATCGACGGCGAGAGCACACACTCCGGTGGAGCACACGTCACCATGGG
>CAWUIY010000504.1:0-2101 GCA_963922555.1 uncultured Serratia sp.
CGCTGCCGCTGCAAACGACCCGTGACGTTCCAGCGCGTCAAGAATCAGCAAAGCTTCAAGGCTTAATTTCATTGTTAGATCCCCAAAAATATTCAACAACATCTCAAAATCTTTAAGCTATCAGCAACCCGTGGAATTGCCTATTGTTTCAACAACAGCATTGAGACCGAGGGTCACTTTTGAGGGGAAATAACGTGGATTATTCAGCACAAAAGAATCATGTCACGCTGGTGATTACTCATCGTCTTCTGCCCGGAAAAACGCAAGCCTATGAGGCGTGGCTGGATGAGATTATGCCGGTGGCAGCGAGTTTTAGTGGCCATCTTGGTGTCAACGTGATTCGCCCAAACGCGGGGGAAACGTCTTATACCATTCTGGTGCGCTTCGACAGCCTGGATAGCCTCTATGCGTGGATTAACTCTGCAGATCGTAAGGCGTTGGTGGAGAAAGTCAGCGGGCTGCTGGATCACGGCGATCGCGAAGATCGTGGCGATCATATTGAGATCCGTCCGGGTGCTGCTTTCTGGTTTACGCCAGAGACCAAAAAAGGCCGCTCACCGGCCAAATGGAAACAGTATCTGCTGACGCTTGGGGTGATTTTCCCCTCAACTAATTTTGTTCCGTGGTTTTGGGGAATGGTTTTACCGGTCGCCAAAGGAACGCTATGGGGGCATCTGCTGAATGATGCCAGTGTTGTGGCACTGGTGGTGTTTTTCTGGATGCCTCAGGTCACGCGAATTTTGAAAAATTGGCTGATCCCGCAAGGGTAAATCAGTCTGGAGATAGACGATGAATAATCATGCTTCCCTTATTTTCACCAATGGCAAATTCCACACGGTGGATCGCGAGAATCCTCTGGCTGACTCCGTGGCGATTAAAGACGGCAAATTTTTGGCAGTTGGCAGCGCGGCACAGGTGATGCGCTTTGTCGGGCCGGAAACCAAAACGGTGGATTTAAAAGGCCATACTGGAATTCCCGGCCTCAACGATTCGCACCTGCATTTGATCCGCGGTGGTCTGAATTACAATCTTGAACTGCGCTGGGAGGGCGTTCCCTCGTTGGCCGATGCATTGCGTATGCTTAAAGAGCAGGCACTCAGAACCCCGTCACCACAGTGGGTGCGCGTGGTGGGAGGCTGGACCGAATTTCAGTTTGCCGAACGCCGTATGCCAACACTTGATGAAATCAATGCTGCCGCGCCTGAGACGCCGGTTTTTATCCTGCATCTTTACGATCGCGCCTTGCTCAATCGAGCCGCGCTGAAAGTCGTTGGTTACACCCGCGACACGCCTAATCCTCCCGGTGGTGAAATTCAGCGCGACAGCAACGGCAATCCAACCGGCATGCTGATTGCCCGTCCTAATGCGATGATTCTTTACGCCACGCTGGCAAAAGGCCCAAAACTGCCGCTGGAGCAGCAGGTGAATTCCACCCGTCAGTTTATGCGTGAGCTTAATCGTTTAGGATTAACCAGTGCGATTGATGCAGGGGGCGGTTTCCAAAATTATCCTGAGGATTATCAGGTGATTTCCGAGCTGCATGAGAAAAAACAGCTGACGCTGCGCATAGCCTACAACCTGTTTACCCAGCGGCCAGGCCATGAAGTTGAAGACTTCGAGCGCTGGACCGATATGCTGAAGCCGGGACAAGGTACCGATTTTTATCGCCACAATGGTGCGGGAGAGATGCTGGTGTTTTCTGCCGCCGATTTTGAGGATTTCCTCGAGCCGCGCCCTGATTTGGCTCCCGGCATGGAAGACGAGCTGGAACGCGTTGTCCGCCACCTGGTGGAGCAGCGCTGGCCATTCCGCCTGCACGCCACCTATAACGAATCGATTAGCCGCATGCTTGACGTGTTTGAAAAGGTGAATAAAGACATTCCGTTCAACGGCCTGCGCTGGTTCTTTGATCACGCTGAAACCATTACCGAAGCCAATATCGAACGTGTGAAGGCGCTGGGCGGTGGGATAGCGGTACAGCATCGAATGGCATTTCAGGGAGAATATTTTGCCGAACGCTACGGAATCGAGGCGACCAGACACACGCCGCCGGTAGCGAAGATGCTCGATGCCGAGCTACCTGTCGGATTAGGCACTGATG
>CAWUIY010000505.1:0-2077 GCA_963922555.1 uncultured Serratia sp.
TCCAATGGAACGTGCGATCGGTGTACCGCAATCGCTGCTGGTCAAATACTGCCTGAAAGGCACCGGTCCCCAAACGGGAACCTTGTTGATCGAAAGGAGTTTGCGAAGCCGCGTCAACTTCATTCAAGTCAATCTCAACGACGCATTGCCGACATTAGGCGAGTTTGAAGTGATTTTTTTGCGCAATGTGATGATCTACTTCGATCACGCTACAAAGCGTGAAGTGGTCACCCGCCTATTGCCCCTGCTCAAACCCGGCGGTTATTTCATAGTCAGCCATTCCGAGAGTCTCAACGGCGTGAGTGAAGCTTTGATGTTAGTCACACACTCTATTTACCGCAAACCGTGAGAATGCCACAGAGCGCTGTCGAGGTGTTCGTGGAGCCGGGCGGTTTCTATTTCTGCCGAGACTTTACCCGCCTACGTACGGTGTTGGGCTCTTGTGTGGCTATGACCTTTTGGCATCCAGAGCTCAAGATTGGCGCGATGAGTCATTGGATGTTACCAACCCAAGCCAAGCGCACTGGCTCCCTCGACGGAAAGTATATAGACGACGCGTTCGAGTTATTTCAGCTGCAGATACACCGCCGCTGTGAGCGCCTTCAGGAATTTCAGTTGAAACTCTTCGGCGGCGGAGAAATGTTTCCTGGCCAGCGGCACGACTTAGCAGGCAGCGGCGTGGCGCGCGATAACATCACTGCTGCCTATGAACATGCGGCACGGCTTAACCTGCAACCTATTGCTGTCGATTTGGGCGGGGCAGGACATCGCAATATCTTTTTTGATACTTGGAGCGGCAACGTTTGGGTTCGCTACACTCCATTGAACATCGCCGAAGGCTATTATGAAGAAAATCAAGGTTTTACTGGTCGACGACTCTGCCGTGGTTCGCCAGGTATTACAGGCCATTCTGGAAAAAACTCCCGATATTAAAGTCGTGGCGGTCGCCTCGGACCCAGTGTTTGCTATGCAGAAACTGGCCCGCGAGTGGCCGGACGTGATCGTACTGGACGTCGAAATGCCGCGCATGGACGGCATCACTTTTCTCAAGAAAATCATGGCCGAGCGCCCTACGCCGGTGTTGATCTGCTCGTCACTAACCGCTAAGGGCGCGGAAACTACTCTGCAAGCGCTGGCGGCCGGCGCGGTTGATATCATTGCTAAACCCAGTGGCGGGGTGAAAAATTTTCTTCTAGACATGGCTGTCGAGTTTGCCGCAGCTATTCGTGCAGCGGCCGCCGCCAATGTCGGCAACCTGGGACGACGCGTCGCAGGTGCACGGCTTGAGCCAGCGCCTATAGCAAACGCTGACGTTATGCTAGCGTCGGGCACGGGTTCTGCAATGAGCCAAACCACCGAGCGCATTGTGGCGCTTGGCACGTCCACGGGTGGTACACAGGCACTGGAAGCGGTGCTGACTGTATTGCCGCGGGTATGTCCTGGCATCGTTATCGTCCAGCACATGCCAGAAAAATTCACGGCGTCGTTTGCGGAGCGGCTTAATAGTCTGTCAAATATCGAGGTTCGCGAAGCGCGGCACAATGACCGTGTGCTGCCCGGATTGGCTTTGATCGCACCGGGCGGCAAGCACATGATGCTGACGCGCAGCGGGGCGTTTTACCATGTCGAGGTGTTAGACGGTCCGTTGGTCAACCGGCATCGTCCATCAGTGGACGTGCTGTTTCGATCGGTCGCGAAATTCGCTGGGCGTAATGCCAGCGGTATCATCATGACGGGTATGGGCGACGACGGCGCACGAGGCCTGAAAGAAATGTTCAATGCGGGAGCTAATACAGTGGCCCAGGATGAGGCTAGCTGCGTGGTATTCGGTATGCCTAAGGAAGCGATCAAACTGGGAGCCGCCAAGCGGGTATTGCCGTTGCGTGAACTGCACTTGGCGATTTTGGGAGTGGGATGAAGTCTCGCGGCCAAGCTCAGCGGTGCGGCAGACCATGCTATGCGTATGCATGATTCATAAGCCGTGACGCGTACACCCTGCCGGCAGTTCTCGTCGCCGCTGCCCCTGATAGCTACTTAGTCCGGAATTATCCAGCCCCCCCCGCGCGTCAGGTAACCT
>CAWUIY010000506.1:0-2076 GCA_963922555.1 uncultured Serratia sp.
GCTGCGCGAGCCGAGAACCTCGGGTACGTCGATACCGCCCGGTAGATGCAAATAGGCGCGCGCCGAATGACGTGACGCCTTGATAGTCAGCGTTTGCCCCGCCTCGGCCTGTGCGACCCACCACGGAGGTAAAAGCTGGTCATCGAGCAGAATATCGCCGTCATTACCGGTTACGGCAAAAGCACAGGCCTCTAAAAATCGTACCTGAAAGGGAAACAGCGGGATTTCAATGGCCGCCGCGCCGGGTTCATTGCCTAACAGCAGATTGCCCAGCTGAAGGGCCAGAGGATCCATCGCCCCGGCACGGCCCACGCCGTAATTCAGACAGCCGCTGCGGCCCAAGTCCTGCACGCTGGTCAGCGCGGTGGTTTTTTCAATCTCAATCATGACAGCACCTTCTCTACGCGAAATTTCAGGCTGTCACCGGGACGCAGCATGACCGGCGGCATCGCTTTTGCGTCGAAAAAAACATATTCGGTATGACCGATTGTGTTCCAGCCGCTGGGTCCGGCTGAGGCTGATACCCCGGTCTGCACACCGCCAATCGAGACCGCACCGCCGGGAATACTCATGACCGGCGTCTGCCGGCGCGGGGTGGCAATCGACGGGTCCATTCCGCCGAGATAGCAATAGCCGGGATGGCTGCCCAGCGCATAAATCGGATACAGCGGCTCGGCGTGGCGGCGCACAATTTCGTCGATACTCAGGCCCGTATGTTCAGCCACGTCGCCAATATGCGGACCCAATTCCCCGCCGTAATAGACGCCCAGCTCAATCACCCGGCCTTGCAGCGTTTGCGCCTCTCCTCGCTGCCACTCGGCGAGCAAAGCCTCATACAGCGGCTCAATCTGCTGTGGTGGCTGGTGAAAAGTTAGCATCAGGTTATTCATTCCCGGCACCGCCTCAGCCACCAACGGCCACTGCGCCACCTGGTTCGACAAGGCCCAAATGCGCTGCTGATTCTCTAGTCCCAATGCTCCGGGCGCTTCAAACAGCATCGCGCGGGTGCCTAGCTGGCTGATGATTGGCTGATCCATGGTTTCAATCGACATTTTATTTCCCCCGTCTCTGCCGTCATCAGGAAAGCGACGCGAGGCCGCGTTTCAGTCGTACCAGACCTTCGGCAATGATCTCTTTACTGGCTGCATAGGACAGACGGATGTGGAATTCGCCCGCCGCGCCAAACTCGCTGCCGGGGCGCACTGCTATGCCGAAACTGCGGAGAATGCCGACCATTTCCACCGAGGGGATCGGCGCTGAATAGGATGGGAAACAGTAAAACGCCCCTTCCGGTTGGTTGAGCTTGAGGCCAGGAATGGCGTTGAGTCCGGCGATCATCAATTCGCGACGCTCAGCATAAATCTTGTGCATGTCGCGCACGTCTTGCGCACACTGCTCAATAGCGGCCAGCGCGGCGTATTGCGTGGCGGTATTAACGGAGCTGTTTACCGAGTTGTGCACGCGAGCGGCAGCAGCAATCATTTTTGCTGGCCCCGCCAGATAACCAATGCGCCAGCCCGTCATGGCATAGCTTTTAGAGAAAGTTTGACAGTACAGAGTGCGGCCACGAAAGGCGTCAATTTGCAGCGCCGAGGTAAATGGCTTGTCGGCAAAAACCAGGTCGCTATAGGCTTCGTCAGCGACCACCAGCGTGTTGCTGGCCTTGACGATTTCGCCCAGAGCTTCAATTTCTTCACGCGAGTGCAGAATGCCGGTTGGGTTGCTCGGGTTGCAGAACACGAACAGGCGTGCACCCTGCATCGCGGCTTCCAACGCCTCAAGGTCCCAATGCAGATCGCGCTTGCAGGGAACGGGAACGCAGATTCCCCCGGCCATATTGACCAGATCGGCATACAGGGAATAAGTCGGATCGGGGATCACCACGCGGTCGCCGGGATTGACGATTGACAGGATTGCTGCGGACAAACCGCCGGTCCCGCCGTGAGTCACCAGAATCTCACCCGCGCCAACCGCGACACCGGACTGCGCCGAAAGCTGTTTTGCCAGTGCCTGACACAGCGGTTTTTCGCCAAGCTGCGGCGCATAATGCGTCAGCCCCTGATTTAATGCGTCGGC
>CAWUIY010000507.1:0-2043 GCA_963922555.1 uncultured Serratia sp.
CGGGTGGCTGGAATCTTTATCAGTACGCGCCGAATCCGTTGGGGTGGATAGATCCATGGGGTTTGACAACAACTACATTTTATCATGCGGGAAATATTGAAGGTGCAATTGATCCCACAAAGGGCAGAACCAAGCTTGATTTCAACCCTTCCGATCAAGGCGGTTTTTATGTTACTACGGATAATGAACAAGCTAGGCAATGGGCGGACATGAGAGGGCATCCAACAATAACTCAATTTGATATACCTAACTCAGAATTAGATAAATTGAATATTAAGGTATTTAATAATGCAGATAGTCAATGGGCCGATTTTGTCAAGGCAGGAAGAAACAATGCGTTAACTCATGATTATGATGCTGTCAGCGGTCCAATGCTTGCGAATCCTCAAGTTGCTAGAAAAGGCGGGATTGCTAAAGCAATAGGTAGCCAATTTGCTATTTTTTCAGAAAAATCAGCAAGAATGTTTGATCGTTATAAAGTTACAGGATGTGGTAGATAATGCAAATTTTCAACATTAAAGATGGAATTCAATTTATTGATGAGAATAATACCAATGAGAAAGTGATATTTAATTTTCACAGTTGGCTTTCATTAATTAAGGGTATAATAATTAATTATGGAAAAAAATCGGAAAATGAAGCTGAAAGCTTACTATTAAACTCATCAATTGTAAACACTTCCCTTGAGACATATATGGCTGCATGTATGAGAAGCCATGAATCAGAATACCATTGGGCGATGCTCATTGCATTCGGTGAACAATATTGGTTAAAAGGAATTTCACAAGATGAACCTGATGACTATTTTGAATGGGAAAGTAAATATAAAAAAATAAAAGGTCTTGCGGAAGAAAGCTTTATTTTCTTAGATTAGCTTTGACTTTATATAGTGTTATGCATAGCAACCGAAAAAGCCGTGCTGCTTCATTATCTCATCAATATTTCACTTACTTAAAAACCAACTTAAGTCTCTAAATCAGAGTACAACCTGGGCATGGGGAGGGACAAAATGAATGCATTAGAGGCTGAAAAAAAATATATGAACTATTGGTGTCTAAGGAGTCTTTGCCAGTAAGAGTGAGGGGTAAGTCATTATGGAATAAAGGGGAGTTTGATGAACTATTGGCAGCCATTGATTTTCTTACAACGGAATGGGCAGACAAAGATACGGTTCCAAAGCGCATAGCACTGGCGTTTGTTGATATCTATGGGGCATTTTCTTTTAAAGATGGTTTTTATCCAAAGGATGAACAAGAATTTTTAGAAGATATGGGAATAATGCTTCAGGAAAAAGCTACTGATTTGTTTGCATAGCCGAGTACAACCAGTCCTTAATCTTGATTTATATGAATTCTGGAAAACCCAACTTCATATGACCTTGAGAGAAAAAACATGGCTTTACAGAAGAAAGTGTAGGGGGCCAAAAGATATCAAACGTATAGATGAGATAGGATAAAGAGTTTCTGGTAGTCAAAACCTGTCATCCGGGAACAGCCTCCCTGCGGGAAAGGCAGTTGTAAACAACGTCAGCAAAATGCCTTTGCCATGGCAGAATTCTCAATGACGTAATATCTTTCTTCCCGCTGTCACTTCCTCATCGCTATTACTTTACTAAAAAATACAGGCCACTTTCGGTTACCGTGGCTGCAATACGGCTCCGGCCACGTCAGCGCCGTCCGCTTTAATCAGCAAATCATCTCTGAATTCACCCGCGACCGCCTGCACCGCGAAGTCGGGCGCAGTCAGGGCCAAGGCCAGCAATCGCGCCAGTACGACAGCCTCGGGCAACGCGTTCTGTAACGCAGCGCAATCAGCGGTGATATCACCCTGCCGGAACAGGCCATTCTTGAGCGCGCCTTCCGCTACACCGGACGCGGCGAGCTGGCGGGCGTCAGCGACACGCTGCGCGGGGAAATCCATTACGGTTATGACGCCGAAGGGCGTCTGCTCAAACACTACGAGGCCCGACAGGGGCACAGCAGCCATCAGTTCCGCTACGATGCTGCGGATAATCTGCTGCCGGATGATGGCCTGCCTGCCCTG
>CAWUIY010000508.1:0-2029 GCA_963922555.1 uncultured Serratia sp.
TCTCAGGACGCAGATTCGCGGATATCAGCACTTACCAGTGGTATTTGTTATCTGATTCCCAGGACTTAAGTTCCTTTTCTGCCTGATCTTTCTGATATCCGTATCTTTCCTGAATCTTCCCGACAAGCTGATCGCGTTTACCTTCGACCACTGTCAGGTCATCGTCGGTCAACTTACCCCATTTCTCTTTGATTTTACCTTTGAACTGCTTCCAGTTACCGTCTGCTTGGTCCTTATTCATAATAAACTCTCCTGTTAAGCTTAGGTTTTACTGCATTTGATAAATGCTTATCAACATCACTAATTGTAGTCGATGGTTTCGACCATGCTGGAGATTTTAGGGAATAAAGCCATAACTAGGATTAATCTAAAGCATTTAAAACCAGCTATCTTTCTGCCAGTGACGACGCCAAATCCAGCCCAATGCTAAACCGCGCAGCGCCAGGAACACGGTAACACCAAGCCACAATGCATGATTGCCCAATATCGGTAAGCTCAGCAGAGTTAGCCCATACCCCGCAGCTGCCACCGCCATACTATTACGCATTTCCCGGCCTCGGGTTGCGCCAATAAACATACCATCGAGCAAATAACACCACACACCCACCAGCGGCAATACCACCTGCCAGCCAAGATAGCGATCCGCCAGGAGACGCAGCTCGGGTAGAGAGGTCAGCAGGTTAACTATCTGGACACCTGCCACGGCATACACAAGAGCAAAAGCGAATGCGACTAGCCCGGCCTGTCGGCAAGCAGCATGCCAGACGTGCAGTAAGCGGCTTTTGTCACGCGCACCAAAGGCTTCGCCGGAGTGCGCTTCTACCGCGTAGGCAAAACCGTCTAGCGCAAAAGCGGTAAAGGTCAGCAGATTCATCAGCACTGCGTTAACTGCCACGGTTTGACTGCCAAGACGCGCACCAATCACAGTTAAGGAGGCAAAACAAAGCTGGACCAGCAGGGAACGCAGCATAATGTCACGATTTAGGGCAATCAGTTGACGCACATTGCCGCGCCAGGCCTGTTTCAGCAAGCTCCAGCCAATGCCCCGCCTTTTCATTACGATTGAAACCAGCCACAGTCCCAGCCCCAGCGTCGCGTACTCGGAACATGCCGTTGCCACGGCAGCGCCCTTCACATTCCATCCCAGCCCTATGACTAGCCACAGGTCGAGGATCACATTCAGTAAATTACCAGCAATCAGCATAATGACCGGTGCGCGAACGTACTGAATACCCAGCAACCAGCCCAGTATTACCAGATTTGCCAACGAGGCAGGCGCGCTGTACCAGCGAATCGACAGGAAAATTTTTGCCTGCTGCAAGACGGCCTCATTACCGCCAACAATATTCAAGGCTAACGAGATCAAAGGATGGCGGAACAGGAAGATGAATGATCCGGCGACGAGCGCCAGCAGGAAAGGCTGAACAAAAGCACGAGCCAGCAGCAGATTATCCTTCGCCCCCAACGCCTGAGCCGTTAGGCCGGTAGTACTCATCCGCAGGAACAGTAACAGCATAAACAGAAAACTGGTGACCATTGCCCCAACGGCGACGCCACCGAGATAATCCGGGCTATCGAGATGCCCAATAACTGCCGTGTCGACCAGCCCCAGCAAGGGCACGGTAATATTAGAGAAAATCATTGGCAGCGCTAAAAGCCACAAGGCTTTATCGGCCGGGCTAAGGAAAGTTTTTTTAAGTGCAGTTGATGAGAAAAGCGATCGCATAGCATCCTTCATAAACAATATCGCCCCAATAAAGGGGCGATAGACAAAACAGTCAGGCTATTTTGTAGAAGCGTTCTTTAGATTTATGACCATGACACTTAAGACCAGTCGCCGTTACGGATCACGCCAACGGCCAAACCTTCAATGCTGAAACTCTGTTGGCGCAAATCAACGATAATTGGTTCGAAATCGCTGTTCTCTGGCAACAGCTGTACAACATTACCTTGTTTTTTAAGGCGTTTAACGGTGACTTCATCATCAATGCGTGCCACTACGACCTGCCCATTGCGTGCTTCCTGGGTC
>CAWUIY010000509.1:0-2017 GCA_963922555.1 uncultured Serratia sp.
AGGCGTAATGCTGCTCGTACAGCCCGCTGCGGCGGCTGACCAGATTGCCCCAGTAGTCGTACTTCATAAACAGGTTTTGCCAGTGCCGCAGGCGGTTATCCGTGACCGGCTGAGCAGGGAGGCCGTCGTCGTTAGCGGCGAGGTTATCCGCCGCGCCCGGTGTAGCGGAACGCGCGCTCAAGGAGGGCCTGCTCGGGCAGGGTGATATCACCGCTGAGCGCTCTGTCGCCGTCGGTCGCCGGTTTACCCTGTTCTATCAGCGTACTTAAAAAGCCCCGGCTGTCCCATTCCATCTGGCGGTGGGTGTCGTCCGGGCGGGTTTCACTTGGCGGACGGCCCATTGCATTCGCAGCAGGTTCTCACGTGGGTCATGTTGCCGGGGATTTTTCAAAACGTAACGGTGCGCTATCGTCGGTTATTGCCCGAAAGGTGGCGAACGCGACATGCTAAAGGTCAGTATTGCGAAAAATGGAGCTGCTGCAGACCAAGCAGCGGATGATCGCTATTCTGGCGTGAAGGGCAGCCGGATGTAAGAGGCCGGAAGGATTATGGGAATCACCTCCGGTTTTGGTTTATTCAGCGTTACTCGCCATCATATTCTATTGTTGCTTCAAGAGCGCTTCGTAACCAGCTCCAAAAATCCTCAAACTCTTTAACGTTTTCATAACCTTCATCGGAAAAGTCGTGAATGATAATGACTCGACCACCTTTATTTACTTCCCAGCAGGCTATGTCATCATTATCTTCCCTTCGGGCAAAGGGAATTAACTCTCTTTTTGGATAACGTTGTTTAACACCCTCATAACGAGTTCTAAGTCTATCGTTTTCTAAAATGATCCAAGGGTCAAAATCAAGCAACCCTTGTCTGATTATTCTATTGAACTCAATGGGATAGTAGAACCATTGAGGCAATTCATCTTTCTCTAATAACCGATTCATATTAATCAAGGGACTCTATAATAACTGTACCATTGGGATATCCATTTCTATATCCAGAAGCCTGTTTGCCAATTCGTAAATTAATCGCTTCTTGCCACGTAGAAGGGACACCTTTTTTAGTGGTGAAACGCTCAACAAACTCTTTTGGCAATGAGCTTGTACCTTCTTGTATGCGGGCTTGCACATTTACTCCAGCCCTAGATGCAGCTAAAATACGAGTATTATCAATGGTCGTCAATTTACCATCACTCATTCTAAATACATCAACAGGATCACCGGCCCAACCTTTAGTTTTCATACTATAAGTTAAATCTGCGGCTCCATTTACTGAGCTTTGACTGAAGCGTATATGTTCTGGATCTAACTCTTTAATTTCAGGTTTGAGTGCACACGGCGTCAGCCCCCACGGGTCAATCCACCCAAACGGATTCGGCGCATACTGATAAAGATTCCAGCCACCCGCCAGTCCTATCGGGTCCTGAACCGTAAATCGTCCTACCTGCGGATCGTAATACCGGAACAGATTATAGTGCAGACCGGTTTCGCTGTCAGTGTACTGCCCGGAATTGCGTAATAGCTGATGTTGGAGAGCGATAAACCGTGCGAGGCGTTGAAAGTCCGCCGTCTACTAGGTAATTTAACCAAAGCTGCGGTACTGGCAGCAGTGGAATTCGTTGTTATAGCTGTTCTGTTGCTGAAGATAAGAGCAGTTATAAAAGTTTTTAAAAAACTATAAAAGAATCGTTATTATAGTAAAAGGAAAATGCTGCAAACAGTTGAGTAGCTGTAGGGCTATTTAATTGAGTATTTGCATTCAAGACAATATCTTCAATCGTTACATTATCAATTGTTTCGATTAAGCCTTTATCTTTAATAGCTAACCTCTTTCTTTCAATTTCTCCTGGATCAGAATCGATATCCTCGACTAAAAATTCACCGAAAGTAGTTAAATTCCATTTTTTGGAGTCAGATGGAAGATATAGCCATCCATCCGGGTTTTTGTCAGGAGAAATCAAAACTTCTTTAATTGTGACTAAGGACATATTTACTCCTTATTATCTGCAGTTGGAACCTGAAC
>CAWUIY010000510.1:0-1963 GCA_963922555.1 uncultured Serratia sp.
GCTTGCTCAACTCAGTGCCCGATAAAAATCGACGTTCCCGGCTTCCGCGCCCGCTTCCTGCAGCTCTATCACACACGTTATTTGCGTCCGGCCAGCGATTACGTGGTCTCCAGCGTTGAAAGCTATGCGCCATTAATGGCTCGCGCGCCTAAGGTGTTTAACTTTTTCTTTAAACAGCCTTGGGTACGCGACCTGAGTCGTAAGAGCGTGGGAATGGTGGATTTGCCCCTGTTATCTTCACCTACTTTGCGTGAACAGCTCTCTGGGCACAGTGCCGCAAACATGACGCTGGAACAGCTGGAAAGCATCCCCGTGGCCGATCGCGCACAATATGTGCTGATCGTTCAGGATCCGTTTACCAGTTATTACGATGCGAAGGTTGTTGCCGACTTTGTTCGCCTGGTTGAAAAGCTGAATCTGAAACCCGTGCTGTTGCCGTTCTCTCCAAACGGTAAAGCCCAGCATGTAAAAGGCTTCTTGCAGCGCTTTGCCAAAACGGCCAGAAAAACCTCGCTGTTTCTTAATAGGGTATCTCAGCTTGGCATGCCGATGGTGGGTGTCGACCCGGCGCTGGTACTTTGCTATCGCGATGAATACAAAGAAATTCTTGGTGAATCGCGCGGATCTTTCCAGGTTCAGTTAGTCCATGAATGGTTGATAACCCTTTTGGCTGACAAGCCGGAGATGCAGCAAAGCGGTGAATCCTGGTATCTGTTTGGACACTGTACTGAAAGCACGGCTTTGCCAACCAGCGGCAAGCAGTGGGGCGATATCTTTGCTCGTTTTGGTGCCAAACTGGAAAATGTCAGCGTTGGTTGTTGCGGGATGGCGGGAACCTATGGGCATGAAGCGAAAAACATTCAGAACTCATTAGGTATCTACGAACTCTCCTGGCATCAGTCTCTGCAGCGCCTGCCACGACAGCGTTGCCTGGCAACCGGCTATTCCTGTCGCAGTCAGGTAAAACGTATTGAGGGTAACGGCTTACGTCATCCGCTACAGGCACTGGTTGAACTTATCTGATTAAAGGCGAGCTTTTAACGGGAGATTACTGTGGCACTTTGGAAACGCGAAACCACGCTCGATGAACTGAACAAAACCAGCCAGGGTTGTATGGTGGGTCATATCGGTATCGAGTTCACTTTGCTGGCAGAGGACCGGCTAGAGGCCACAATGCCAGTAGATTCCCGCACTACGCAGCCGTTTAAGCTGTTGCATGGCGGGGCATCCGTAGTACTCGCAGAATCTCTTGGCTCGATGGCCGGATATTTATGTACTCGCGGCGATCAGCAAATCGTGGGTATCGAGGTGAATGCCAATCATCTTAAAGCGGCTCGTAGTGGTTATGTCAAAGGAGTTTGTCGGCCGCTACACGTGGGGCGTCGCAATCAGGTTTGGGAAATCAAGATATTCGATGAAAATGAACAGCTTTGCTGCATTTCCCGACTGACCACGGCAGTAATTGAACTTTGAAAGTCATTTAGTGCTAAAATAATAGACTAGGGTGAGGGCAGCAAAAGCCCTCACCCTTATTGTTTATAAGGTTATTGGTTTGCGTTTTTAATATTTCAATTCACTTTTGGTAATATTTTTATATAAGCGGTAAAAATAATAACCTGATAAACAATACGCTTATTCCGATGAAGAAGCTTATTTGTGCTTAAAGTTGGAAAGGAACACGTTTTACGAAGTCAGTTTGAAACGCTGTCGCTTTTTCCCAGATGCCTAACATGGCATAATAGCGACAAATGAGCTTTAGGGTGTGGCGGGCAAAGTGGTAGCTTTGAACGTGGAATAGTTCGTTGCGTGCAGAATTATTAATCTCTAATATCAATCGGTTATGTAGTTTACACAGTGCATGAAGATAGCTGTGATCATCACCGTTTTGCAAGCACAGATCGGCCATGTCCAGGCAAAGGCTATTATATCTTTTGAGCTGGCTAATATCGGCTTCTGGCCTGTT
>CAWUIY010000511.1:0-1951 GCA_963922555.1 uncultured Serratia sp.
AGTGTATCTATAAATTTTTTAATGGTTATTTTTTAATCTACTTTTGCAGCTAAATCAATACACTTCAAATAATGAGTATAGTTACTGTAGGAACCGTTGCCTTTGACGCCATCGAAACTCCTTTTGGGAAAACAGATAAGATTGTTGGCGGTGCGGCAACTTATATTGCCTGGGCTGCATCTTATTTTACTTCAGACATCAATATGGTTTCTGTTATTGGTGATGATTTCGATATGGATGAATTGCGTAAGCTTGAAGCGCGAGGTGTAGATACAAAAGGGATTGATATCAAAGATGGGCAAAAGTCTTTTTTTTGGTCGGGTAAGTATCACATGGATATGAACAGCCGGGATACCCTAGCTACCGAACTTAATGTTTTAATGGAGTTCAACCCTATTTTACCTAAAGATTATCAAAACCATGATATTTTGATGCTGGGAAATATCGACCCCACATTACAATTGAGTGTAATCAGGCAGATGGAGCGGCCAAAGCTTGTGGTAATGGACACGATGAATTTTTGGATGGATACCACACCTGAGCAATTGAATGAAGTCATTAAAGAGGTGGATGTATTGACCATTAACGATGCAGAGGCTCGTCAATTGAGTGGTGAATACTCATTGGTTCGGGCGGCCAAGAAAATACTTGCCATGGGCCCTAAGTTTCTGGTAATTAAGAAAGGTGAACACGGTGCATTGCTTTTCCACGAAAACCATGTTTTCTTCGCTCCAGCTCTCCCTTTAGAGGAGGTGTTCGACCCAACAGGTGCAGGCGACACCTTTGCTGGTGGTTTTGTTGGTTGGATTGCCCGTACCAAAGATATTTCTTTTGATAATATGAAGCGTGCTATCATTTACGGAAGTGCCATGGCATCCTTTTGTGTAGAAAAATTTGGAACGCAGCGCCTACAAAATTTAACACAAGAAGAAATCAACGAAAGAGTACAAGACTTTGTTGACTTAGTTCAATTCGATATAGATTTAATTGACTAAACTCTTTTAATAAGTTCTTCAGCGATCTGAATAGCGTTGGTGGCAGCGCCTTTTCGCAGGTTGTCTGCTACTATCCACATATTTAAACTTTTCGGGTATGAAAAATCTTTGCGTACCCTTCCCACAAACACTTCATCCTTGTTTTCTGCAAAGCGAGGCATCGGGTATTCGTTGTTTGTTGGATTGTCTTGAAGTATCACTCCGGGCGTGTTAGAAAGTATTTGTATTACTTCTTCCATACTGAAGTCTGCTTCGAAACTGGCATTAACACTCATGCTGTGTCCGCCTACAATGGGCACGCGAACTACAGTGGCTGTGACATCTATAGTGTTATCGTTATAAATCTTGCGTGTTTCGTTGTACAGTTTCATTTCCTCGCTGGTATATCCATTGGCTTCAAAGTCTCCGCCGTGCGGCAAGCAATTTAAATCAATAGCGTGGGGATAAACCATAGACGCCTCCCGTCCTTCGCGCTCTGCATACAGCTGTTCTACCGCCTTAACACCGGTGCCTGTCACAGATTGATAGGTAGAAACGACTAGGCGATTAATGCTATATTTTTTATGTAATTGAGCTAAAGCAACTACCATTTGAATTGTAGAACAGTTGGGATTCGCAATAATTTTATGCTCAGGTTTAATGGCATCCATATTTATTTCTGGCACCACTAATGGCACATTCTTGTCCATACGCCATGCCGATGAATTGTCTATAACCACACAACCGACCTCAGCAAAGAGTGGGGCATATTTTTTTGAACTGCTTCCACCTGCCGAGAATATGGCAATATCTGGTTTAGATGCAATAGCATCCTCAACGCTTATACAGGAATATTCTTTGCCTTTGCAAAACAGTTTTTTTCCTACAGACGCTTCCGATGCGGCCACAATCAATTCATCATAAGGAAAATTTCGTTGTTCAAGCACTTGTAACATAACATTACCCACCATACCGGT
>CAWUIY010000512.1:0-1950 GCA_963922555.1 uncultured Serratia sp.
GCCCCAATCGGACATCACCCAGCCTTTATATCCCCATTCACCTTTTAGGACATCATTTAGCAGATAGGCATTTTCGGTAGCCCATTCACCATTGACCAGGTTATAGCCCGGCATGATGGAGCCTGGGTTGCCTATATCAATAGCAATTTTAAAGGCCAGCAAATCAGATTCCTGCAACGCCTGTTTATCAATATCAGAACTTACCAATACGCGGCCGGTTTCCTGCGAGTTTACGGCGAAATGCTTGACCGTTGAGACTACGTGCTGCGACTGAATACCTTTTACCGTATTGCCCGCGATGACGCCGGTAAGCAGCGGATCCTCGGAAACGTATTCAAAATCGCGTCCACCGCGCGGTTCACGGATCAGGTCAGCTCCGCCCGCTAACTGTACGTTGAACCCTTTGGAATGCGCTTCATTGCCCAGTAATGCACCCGTTTGTTCGGCTAATGCGGGGTCAAAACTTGCTGCCAGAACCAGTGAAGACGGCAGGGCGGTCGCATTATCACCGGGGCGGACATTATCCATATTGCCGATGCCCAAACCAGCATCGGATTCTTGAATGGCCGGAATGCCAAATCGGCTGAGAGGCGGAAAATATCCGGCCGATCCCAGCGCTCCTGGAATATTTTTTTGACCTGCGGCCGGAATAGCCGTCGCACCCGTCAGCCAGCTGAGTTTTTCATCCAATGTGAGCTGTTTGACGATGATATCTGCCCGCTCGTCAGGTGTAAGCGCGCTGTTCTTATAAGATTCATCGATACTGGATTGAGCAGCCGAAGCCGGGGTTGTGGTGCCATACAGCAGGCTCAAAGAAGCCGCGAAACACAGGCTGAGTTTCGATAGCGCATATTTTTTTGTCATGAGTCTTTCCCTTTTAATGAAATTTAGTCAGACCATACGGGATGCCGTGTTTAAAGCATGAAAGCCCTGAACAAGGCACCGAGTGATAGCTGAACTAGTCATAGATCCCTGAGTTACCGTTATGCCGTTTCTGACTTATTGATGAAGCAGCAGACTCCAGTAAGCATTTGTAATAAATATATTAATAAGTTGTTAAAATTATACAAATAGATAATGAGTCGCTACCAATATAGAGGTTATCTATATTGGTTTAAGCACATCGTAAACGAGGAGGAGGGAGAAGCTTGTTAGTAAGGGGGACGAAATAACGGAATTCTGCTAGATGGCAGCAAGCAAATCGACCTGCGGCAACAGGGAGTGTTTTTCGCGGCAGATTTTTATCAGCTGTTCACAGAACCAGGATTTGGCCGCGAGATCTCCGCTATCCAGTTGTCGATACAGGCATACCTCGACGTCGGGAACCTCGAATGGCAGCGGCAGGATTTTTCCCTCGCAGGTTTGAATATACATTTCGGCAATGCTCGCAGGCAGCGTCGTCAGGGATTCTGTCGCGGAGACCAACTGCCCCAGTGCGCTAAAATGAGGTACCTGAAGTGAAACGTTGATTTCGTGACCGGCCTGCCTGACGCGCTCCTCAACGTGATGATGCCCGGCCTGTGAAGAGACCATCACGTGTTTTTCTGCAAGGAATGCCTCCATGCTCAAGCTATCTTTGATACGCGGATGGTGTTTATTTAACAGGCAAACATACTGGTCTTGTATTAACACATCGCAAAGCACGTTATTCAATTTTCCATTGCGGTTACACAGCGCAGCATCGACTTTTCCGGACATCAGCCAATCTTCAAGCGAATTAGTATCCAGTTGCACAACGTCAAGGCTGACATTCGGTGCCTGCTGCTGCAGATGACGATAAATAAACGGCAGAAAAAAGAATTCGCTTATATCTGACATCGCCAAAGTGAATTTGTGGTGTGAATTGAAGCTATCAAAGGATTTGGTTTCTGCAACGGCGCGGTCGATTTCTCCTAACGTTCTTTTAAATACCTGATACAGCTGTTCGGCCCGTAAAGTCGGTTCCATGCC
>CAWUIY010000513.1:0-1942 GCA_963922555.1 uncultured Serratia sp.
GAGAGACCGAATGACCGGCGCGACCATGTGCGGAATTCTTTGTTTCTTTGCACAACCAACATTAACGGCTCTGTGTGCAATCTTCGGTTGGAATTTCCCCCTGAGCTTTGCTGGCCGTTCTCTGCATTCGTAGGTTATATCGGCGTAGATGCACTGTTTTCATCTGTGAGAAAGCGCGTAGGCCTTGAGAGTGATGGGGGAGCGAATGCTGACAGCTAAACAATTGCAGAACGTGATTGGATTGAACGACGTCCAGCGCGATGCATGGTATCCGGCCATCACCGCTGCAATGACAAAATACGGGATTACCACACCATTACGTCAGGCCCACTTCCTCGCCCAAACCGGACATGAATCACTTGGCTTCCAGAAGTTGGAGGAGGGACTTAATTATCGCTACGGCGCGTTGCTGGCATTATTTGGCAATCGCATAACCAAGGCTGATGCAATGAAGTATGGACGGGTAGATGGCGGGATAAATGCCCACCCTGCCAACCAAAAGATGATTGCCAATGTCATTTATGCGAATCGAAATGGCAACGGAGACATCAATTCTGGTGACGGTTATCGGTATCGCGGTCGCGGCCTCATTCAAATTACCGGCAAGGCAAATTACTCAGCTCTGGTGAAACAACTGGGCGTGGATATCGTTAACGACCCGGATAAGTTAACGACTTATTCTCTGGCGGCTGAATCTGCGGCGGCATGGTGGAGCAATCACAACCTAAACAAACTGGCCGACGCTGATGACGTGCTTGCAATCACTAAAACCATCAACGGCGGCACAAACGGACTTGATGACAGGCAATCCCGCTTAACCAAAGCTAAGGGGATTCTATGCTCAACGTAATAAGTCTTATCCGAAACAACATCGGCATCTTCATTTGCATCTTGTTTTGCGTTGCCCTGTGGGGATTGAACGTCAGAAACAGCCAATTAACCGCAACCAATGAACGACTTGAAAAGCTGTCCGATAGTAAAGACGCACAGATTAACCTTCTGCGCGACAAGAATGACGGTTTAGCTGATTCGGTCAACAACCTGATCGGCGCAGTCAAAACCCAGAACCAGGTTGTTTCTCAGGTGTCGGATCAGCGTGCAGTTACAGCACTGCAAAACAGGAAATTACAGGATGAAATTAAAAAGTTTCTTGCGGCAGATAAGTGCGGTCTCGCTCCTGTTCCCGCTGATGCTATTAACCGGCTGCTCCAAAACGCAGACCGAATACGAAGCGGTCAAAGTGCCCAATCTTCCACTCCCGTTAAGCCTGCTAAGTAGCTGCAACATCCCAGAAGTGCCAGAGGCAATGACGTACGCAGATAGCGTATTGCTTAACCTAACGATGCAGGGCGCTTTAGAGGATTGCAATGCACAGATAGCAGGCATTCGATCAATTGAAGAGGCCAGACAGAAATGATTGAACGCATTCTCGCCCGGCTGAAAAGTCTTTTTTGCTCACCAGCCCTCAAGGCTGAACCACAAACATCAGGAGATATCATGCCAGAACCATCAGTAGACGCATCTGCACAAGCTCAAACCACAGCATCAACCGACATTAACCAGCAATCAGCCGTTCCGGCCGAGACCACCACGTCAGCACTGGAAAAAGCCAAAGCAGACTTTGAAGCATTCGTTGCCTTCGTTGAACATGGCATTGCAGTCCTTGGGAAAGAGGCCGAGTCAAAGTTGGTCGCACTGAAAGATGAATTTTTGTAAGTAGTCGATCAAATCAAAAGAGCCTCGCAACTGTGCGGGGCTTTTTTATACCTGCAATAACTCGCGCACCGAAAGCGCATTATCCCCACCGAAGAACCTGTTTAGGAATGAAGCCTGAGGATGCCGGTATGACTGGCGAGTCTCTTCGGGCTGGCTTCCTGTTCGGCAGGCTTCATTTCTAAAAAGGTAAACGCTATGACATACCCAACAGTAATCGTAAACGGCG
>CAWUIY010000514.1:0-1930 GCA_963922555.1 uncultured Serratia sp.
CCAACAGCGGCCTAACGTCTTCACGTTCGCGGCTTTCTGCTACCAGCGCCAAAAGAATTTTTTGTACCGCCTGCGCGGGTTGCGAAAGCGGCAGGTGATCAGAAACACAAAGAGAAAGCGGAGCCTGAATCGACGGGCTGCTGATGCAAGACATCCAGGCATTGGCTGGCCCGACAATCGCCCTCGCCGCCGATTCTGGCAAAATAGTCGCGCCCAATCCGCTGGCTATTGCCTGAGTCAAGGTGCTGGCGGACTCGATTTCACCAATCACTTTGGCGGAAAGCCTTCTTAGTGCCATGGCATCATCCACCAGCTTGCGCAGCACGTCGTGCGTGCGTGGCAGGAACAGATTCAGTTTGGCAACATCGCTAAGTTCAATATATTTGCCCGGATTCGGCACCGTATTGGTGGCGACCAGGTACAGATCTTCTTTAATCAGCGGCACAAATGACAGCCCTGGAATGGCTTTATTACCATACAGCACCGCCATATCCATACGGCCGTTGACCGTTTGCTCTGTCAACTCGCTGCCAAAATTCTCATTTAAATACAGTAAGATGCCAGGATGCTGTTCACGTACAGCCTGTAACAGTGGCAGCGCAAGAAGAGACGCCGCGGTGCCGGGCGCCATTCCAACAGAGACTTGACCATTAAGCGCCATACCGGCGCAGTTAACCGCGCTATGCGCCTGCTCACACTGGCGTAAAATGGTTTGAGCATGAGCATAGAGAATATTACCGGCTTCGGTTGGCGTCACGCCGCGCTTGGTGCGAACCAGCAACTGCTGCTTCAACTCCCCTTCAAGCGTCGCCAATTGCTGGCTCAGGGCCGGTTGAGCGATATGCAACACATCTGCAGCCTGCGTGAGACTGCCGATATCGACGATTTTCACGAAGTACTTCAAGCGTCTGAGATTCATGTCTGTCTCCATCGATCCTGGTAGCTATAGAAACTGGAAGAGGGCTGCCCCTGTCTGAAGCAAAATGTTGTTATCATAATTTCCGCGAATACTTTGTCCGTCGGAATCTGACAAATAACAAAGCAAGATCGAGGCCAATCAGGCATTTAACTCGCCAATCCTCAGAAATAAATCAGCTAATCATCTATAAAATAAGAAAAAAGCCTGACCCGATAGTTTGGAAATCCGTAATAGCAAATAATTTGGATAAAAATCAGGCTGAGATTTTGCACCAATATAATGCAAACTTATGGATCTTGAGGAAGATCTGCCGGGATGGAATTTTCCCGGCAGTGAAAACAGAAAGAGTTAAATGGAGGGGATCATGCCGCCGTCGACGCGGATCACCGATCCGGTCATATAAGACGCCTGGCAGCTCGCTAAAAATGCCGCCACCGCGCCGTATTCCTCCGGCTCACCGTAGCGCCCGACCGGAATAGTTGCCGCACTTTTACGTGCCACGTCTTCGACAGAAATGCCTTCTCGCCCCGCTCGCGCTTCATCAAGCTGACCCAGACGTTTAGTCGAGATCCTGCCCGGCAGAATCACGTTAACAGTGATCCCTTCGCTGGCAACTTCGCTCGCCAGCGTTTTAGACCAGCCGACCAGCGCCATACGCAGGGTATTTGACATCCCCAGATTCGGAATTGGCGTGACAACGCCGGAAGAGGTGCTGGTAATGATGCGTCCCCAGCCAAGCTGGCGCATATCCGGCAACACCTTATCAGTCAGCTGGATTAGTGAGCTGACCATGGTGGAAAACTGGCTGGCCCAGGTTTCAGGCGCTACGCCGCTGGCTTTTGAAGGCGGTGGTCCACCTGAGTTGTTGACCAGAATGCCGATCGGTCCAAGATACTGGTGGATCCCCGCCAACACCTCGTCAAACTTCTCCGGTTGAGTCAGGTCCATCACAAAGGCTTTAGCCCTGCCGCCCTGTGCCTTGATCATGTCGGCAGTCTCAATTAATGCCGC
>CAWUIY010000515.1:0-1930 GCA_963922555.1 uncultured Serratia sp.
GGTTCCGGCACTGCCGGTTAAATGCCCATTGCATTTAGTGAACCGGAAAAACTCCCCGGTGCTTATTGCCCTTAAGACCTGCCCTTAAGCTTTGCCCTTAAGATCTGCCCTTAAAATTTGAAATTAAAAAAATTTCTGCCATCAAAAAGTCACTCCCGCCAATAACGACGCGAGAAACGCCGCGCCTTCGACGACGAACGCCACGGCGTCATCAGATATTCCAGCAAGATAACCAGCAGGAAACTCAACACGCCAAGTAAGGCCAAAAAGGCAATGGCCGAGAAAGTACCGGCGGTATTGAGCCGCGAGTTGGCCTGTAGCAGATAAGCCCCCAGCCCGCCGCTGGTTGAGGCGGTCCATTCGCCGATTACCGCGCCGGTGACGCTGAATGTCGCGGAAAGTTTAAGCGCAGAAAACAGCGGCGTATAGGTTGCTGGCAGCTTCACGTGGCGGAAAATACTCCAGCGCGATCCGCCCATCGATTTGACCAGATTCAGCATGTCTTTATCGACAGAATTTAACCCGTCAAGCACGTTAACGACCACCGGAAAGAATACCACCAGCGCGACAATGACCAGCTTCGGCGCTAGCCCAAACCCCAGCCAGATTGTCAACGCGGCGGCAATGGCAATGACCGGCACAGCCTGACTGGCTATCAAAATTGGATAGAGAATGCTGCGGATCCACGGGGTAGCATCCATCAAGACCGCAAAGACAAATCCCGCGCCTGCTCCAAGAATAAAGCCCATCAGAAAGGTGACGAAGGTAATTCGAAAACCTTGCAGCAGAACCTGTAAATCCTCGAGAATATGCTCCCAAGTCTGCTCGGGAGAAGGCAATACATAAGCTGGGATTTGATAGATGCGCACGGCTAAATCCCACACCACCAGTACCAGGATCAGTGCAGCCAACGGGCCACCGAGCGGCAATAACAGCCTTCGCGCCAGTGGCGCATTACTTTCAAGAGCCATGAGCAAGAGGTTCCTGGATGTCGTGATTTTCAGAACTGCTGTTTTCTAAAAACACCAGATCGAGAATTTGTCTTTTCAGCGCGGTGAATTCCGGGCTGGTCAGGCAGGATAAAGGCCTTGGGCGCGGAATATTAACGTTGAGAATCTCGCGGATCCGCCCAGGGCGCGGCGACATGACAACCACCCGGTCGGCCAAAAACACAGCCTCATCAATGTCATGGGTGACAAAAATCACCGTGCGCTTTTGCTCTGACCACACCGTCAGCAACCATTGCTGCATCGAAAGTCGAGTCTGCGAGTCTAGCGCGCCGAAAGGCTCGTCAAGCAACATGATTTCATGCTGCATCGCCAACGTGCGCATTAACGCCACACGCTGGCGCATGCCGCCGGACAGTGCCGCCGGGTAATGGTTAATAAACTCCCCCAGCCCGTAGCGTTTTGCCAGTGCCACTCCAGCCGCACGCTGCGCCTTGCTCGCCCCGCCCTTGAGGATCGCGCCAAGCACGATATTGTCGATTACGGTCATCCACGGCAGCAGCAAATCTTTTTGCAACATATAACCGACGTGACCACTGCTTCCAGTAACATCCTGATTATCAATCAAAATATTGCCAGAATCCGGCTTTAAAACGCCTGAAATAAGGTTGAATAACGTACTTTTACCGCAGCCCGAAGGACCCACAACGCAGACGAACTCGCCCTCTTGCACCTGTAAATCAGTCGGCGCCAACGCGGTCATGCTGCCAAAACGACGTGTCACATTTTGCAGCGACAGCTTAGGATAGGTCATGACTCTCTTACTCCTTCCGGTCAGGCAAATTCGGGGCAATTCTATTTTTAGTCCTAAAGAATTTCGCAACCATTGCGTCCAAACCAGACTAAATCTTCTACTTTAACCGCGACGTCCCCCCGTTGAGCAAACGGCTCGATAGCCCAGGCTCCCCACATGGGCGTAGCGT
>CAWUIY010000516.1:0-1919 GCA_963922555.1 uncultured Serratia sp.
CCGGTCCTCCTTTCTCGCAATATGGTTATATCTTACCACGCTAAAATAGCATATTTCCGCCACGTCTTTGGCGAGGATTATCTCCCCAAGAAGCGGAATAGTCCTACCTACCCAAGTTCCAATATTAGAAACCATTCTCCTTTTTACAGTCCAGGGCGTATAACCTCCAACCCATGTAGGCAAAGCCCTTCCGAAAGGGAACTTTCGTTTACCGAACACCTTCCTGGCATAAATAGAGGCATAGGACGTGCCTTTAAGAGCTTCTTTAGGTTTCGCTCTGGTAGTTAAGGCATTTCTTCCAGATAACAGGGCTGCAATAGCCCCGATGTCATCGAAGCCAAGCTGGTCGGCGACTTGCTCACAGAAAACCATAAAGAATAAGCCACCAGCTGTGAGATTTTCGCGTCCGGCGTAAAAGTAAGTTCCGTTTAATTGTTCTGTAGTATCCAAACTTAAGTCCAACTGATTGAGAAATCTTCAAATAATTGTGGCACTCCCAAAGTCAAATTGCAAAATTCCCTTTTGAGGTTATGAAGTTTCTTAATGTGGTTAGTATTACAGGATGACCAGACGCCCCTATCATTCATAGGCGAGTTTCCGGCGATCGTATGTGGCAACACACCAAGATATTTGTACCAGTTACCGCCGTAATAAACGATGTCCGCCCTGGCATCACGGTTATGCCTGTTGCCCAATCACCCAACTCCTGCCAGCCGATATTTTTTATCGCCTCTTCTGTAGAGACTTCAATCCCGTGATAGGTTTTTTCGGTTTATCCCTAATCGGTCAGGGTAGAACTCAAGTTGTCGATTATTTAGAAAAATATCGAGATTCTGAGCGTTGTCGTATAAATCTTTTATAGCAGTAGACCCTATCGAGTTGGCTATTTAATCAGTGCGGATTTTGTTCGGTTTTGCAGAAAGGTTTTGAAGGGGTTTTGGAGAGGAATTCCTGGAGAGGTAAAAACAAAGGGGGACCAACGTCCCCCGATGTTTATTCTAACAATGATGCCATTACATATTCGCGATCATTGCGTCGCCAAACTCTGAGCATTTCAGCAGTTTAGCGCCTTCCATCAGACGTTCGAAATCGTAGGTCACGGTTTTCTTGGCGATCGCCGCTTCCATTCCCTTCACAATCAGGTCGGCCGCTTCGAACCATTCCAAGTGACGCAGCATCAGGCTGCAGTAATGACGTTAATTAATTGAACTAAAAGAAATAATCACCGGTAATGGTATCAACTAAATGCATAAAAAGCAGTTTGTAATCAACTGAATTAACAAGGAATAAATTTAGTTTTGCAGAAGGCTTTTATTGCTCAGCTCTCCCTTATTTCCCATAAATGGGTAATCACTTTTCTTGAATGTCTGCTCAAAAATCATTTGTGAATCGATAACAGAATTTGGAAAAGCTTAAGGGGCAACTAATTGACAGGTTTGAGCGAAAAACGCAAGTTAAAATATAATCGCAAAATTTCCGCATCTTAATTAAAGGGGGCAAATCAAGCTAGCTGAATTGGAATATAGTGCACTCAACTATGGGTAGGTTGATTCAGTTGATAAAACCGCACTGGCAAGTGGCAATAAAATACGGTAGCTTGAATTAGCAGCGATTTGAGACTCACTAGACCATCAACGGTTATTCTGCCGCGAAAACATTTTAAAAGCGTATTATTATGTTAGAGAGTGTGCACCAGCTCCTCCCCTCTGACACTGCCTAAAGTATTTCAAATTAAGAGCGAATAGACCGAATAATTTTTCATTCCTAGCCTTTAACGCCAGCTATCACTGAGAGGATCGTTGTACCTGGCTCCTGAGAAAAATCAGGTGCTAGCTGAGCTGCAAGTGTACTCAATGAAGTAATTACCGCCCCCGCCTGCTCAGCCTGCTGTAATACGGCTTCCTCTGTACGAGGCGATT
>CAWUIY010000517.1:0-1914 GCA_963922555.1 uncultured Serratia sp.
TGCGTTGTACTAGGCCAATCTGGCGTTGAATAAAGTTTATCGTAAGCTGCTAGGCGAGCTAGATTTGACCTATCCTCAATATCTGGTAATGCTGGTGCTGTGGCAGCAGGATGAACTGATGGTTTCGGATATCGGTGAAAAGCTGTTCCTGGATTCTGCCACGTTAACGCCATTATTGAAGCGTCTTGAAGCCGCAGGTCTGTTGAGCAGACGCAGGGCGCAGGTCGATGAACGTCAGGTCATTATCACCCTGACCGATGCCGGCCGAGATTTGCAGCAAAAGGCGTTGGGCATTCCTGAAGCCATTGCTTGTGCTTCAGAGTGTAACGTCGAAGAAATGACGGCGATCAAGCAGCAGTTGCAGACCTTAAGAGGGCATCTGCACCGTAAGGCTTAAAAGAATTTTGGTGAACCGAGGTGCAAGAATTTGCGCCTCTGCTACACTCATAAATATAGCGTGCTATTTAATAGCGCATTTTATTTATGGCACAGGTATCACGTAAGTATTGATTGGTCCGCCAATCGCCAATAATCACTCTCTCCGTATAAAGGAAATTATTATGTCTATCGAAAAAGTTGTTTATACCGCACACGCTACAGCTACCGGTGGTCGTGATGGCCGAGCTACCTCTTCGGACGGCGTTCTGGATGTGAAATTGGGCCTGCCAAAAGAAATGGGCGGCGCAGGCGGTGAAGTTTCTAACCCAGAGCAGCTGTTTGCAGCAGGGTATTCGGCCTGCTTCCTGGGCGCGTTAAAGCATGTTGCCTCGCTGGAAAAAGTGCGTATTCCAGCAGATGCAAAAATTGAAGGCTCCGTGGGTATCGGCCAGATCCCAGGCGGTTTTGGTATCGAAGTGGCTTTGGATATTACTCTGCCAGGCGTTGAACGCAGCGTAGCGGAAGACCTGGTTGAGAAAGCGCACCAGGTTTGCCCATACTCAAACGCCACTCGTGGCAACATCGACGTGACGTTGACTGTTAAATAAATATTTTTAACAGTGAATCGATATTGGGGAGGCACTAAGCCTCCCTTTTTTATTGTTCCACGACGGACAGAAAAGGGCTTAAAGAGTGTTTTTAGCGGTTAAAATCACCGTTTTAGCATCGGTTAGCGTGTTTTATAAGCAGTTGATGAAATGCGAGTAAAAAGGGATTGACGCTTACAACCAGCAGCAGTAAGATGCGGCCCAATTCGGCGAGTAGCGCAGCTTGGTAGCGCAACTGGTTTGGGACCAGTGGGTCGGAGGTTCGAATCCTCTCTCGCCGACCACATTTAGAAAAACCCGCAAGCTTATGGCTCGCGGGTTTTTTGCTTTTTGGCATTCGTTAAAATCTATTCCTCCCAAACTCCCTGTATTAAGTACATCTGAACTTCTCAGGATATCTCCTCAAAAATCGCTTATAACTTTCTCTGGCAGCCAGAAAAATGCCCTGATTTATTGTGATTTTTAACAAGGAATATGAAGATGTTATTCAAAGTAGAAATGATCGTGAAGTTGCCTTACGACATGCCTCAAGCTGTTGCTGATGAAATTAAGGCGCGGGAAAGGAAGTATGCGCAGGAGTTACAGTTTGCCGGGAAATGGCGCCATATCTGGCGGATTGCGGGTAGCTATGCCAACGTCAGTATTTTTGATGTTGAAAGCAACGCTGAACTGCATGATATTTTGTCGGCTTTGCCGCTGTTTCCTTTCATGGAAATCAAAGTGGATGCGCTATGCAAACATCCGGCCTCCATCAGAGAGGGCGATTTTTAAAATCGATCAGGTTGAGTCTGTAGAGGCTGGTTTACGAGGCGGAGAATGAAATCCCCGCCCTGTTCTTGAATTACTTGGCAAACAGCTGGCTCATGTCTTTAAATGCCTTAAATTCCAAGGCATTACCGCAAGGATCGAGAAGGAACATCGTCGCTTG
>CAWUIY010000518.1:0-1880 GCA_963922555.1 uncultured Serratia sp.
AGGTTATCCGTCAGACAGAAGGCTTCCACAGATTCACGCAACAAACTGCCCTCGCGCATCAGCCATTGCGCTATGCCGGGCAGTACGCTGACAGCGAGACCGGCCTGCATTATAATCTTTTCCGGTATTACGACCCGCAGGTTGGACGGTTTACGGTGCAGGATCCGATAGGGCTTAAAGGCGGCTTAAACCTGTATCAGTATGCGCCAAATCCATTAGGGTGGATTGACCCCAAGGGGCTTTCTGCTGAAGATCTTGTTCGTTATAAACCCGTTTCCACACTCAGTTCCCAACCGGGAGCAAGAGCGACTGCAATAAGCCGTGCTTGGGGTGAGGAACGAGAGCTAGTTGCAGCTGGTGGGGGAAGTAGAGAATGGTCAACTGCCGAGCGAGAAGTGATCCTTAGTACAAAGAATAACCGCCAACTTTCTTCGGTTATGTCTGATATGGGATATACTGGTCACCATATTAATAGTGTCAAAGGCAATGGCATACTGGGCGAAAAATGGCAGGGTGATCCGCGAAATATTGTTTTTCTGCAAAATGCTAATCATCCTAACGGTTTCGATGAGCACCTACATGGACTACAAGGACACCGTGGCAGCTATGAAACTCCTGGAAAAGGTCGTTTAATTGATAGGGGTTTGACTCGTAAAAACTTAACTGGATGCACCTAAATGTCTAAAAAAACGGAGAACTGTGATGAATGACATGCATAGTATATTTAAAAATTTCGTTTATACTTGCGAAAAACATTCCATTCCTGGTAATTTCAAAGTTACAAATGGTGTAGATCACGTTTTTATACATAAAATTAAAAAAAAAAATGAGATTAGTTTTTTTTATAAAAATTATAACCCAGAGGGGTTAAAAATTGAAACTGGATTCACACCAATAAAAATACATTCGATTACAGATATAGAAAAAGCACAAACAGGCTACAATTATTTACCAAATAATTATCTTGTATTTGGTGATGACGTTGGGGGTGGGAAACCTATAATCGCTGTATTTAATGATAAAAATACATCTGTATATGCAAGTTATGATGTAGGGCAACCGTTTGAAATAGGCAATAGTTTTTGTGATTTTATTCTATCATTGACCCAACTCGTTGAGCTGGTTTATGGAAAATATAACATATTCGATATTGCTGATGATAACGACGTAATTAAAGAAGAATTTATTGAAGATTTAAAAAACTCTATAATTCCTGTGATAGGAAAGGATAAATTTCTTAAGTTTTATGATTATTTTTATGGGTAAATAATGCCAGCCAAAATTATTACTTCAATAACCTAGTTATGGTTTTGTTAAAGATATAAAAAAGGATAATGCATTATAGTAATAATAAGCATTATCCTAACTCATAGTTCCTTATTTTTGAAAAATATTTTATACCGTCTAACTAATCAATATCAAATTAATTGTTATGCAGAGCATAATCTTTTCATATGTTCCCGGAAGCTCAATTGATGGTCAAGCATCTCAATGGCTGGAAACAGGGTGACCGTTTAGCCGCCACGCTCGGTGACAATCTCTCCCGACGGCGGCATCGCGCTTCGCGGCCAGCAGTTCCGCTACGACCCCAGCGGGCTGCTCACCGGCCGCGCAAACCGCCACGCCGAGTATCGCTACGTCCGGGAGAACAGCGGCCAGCTGGCAAGCCTGAAACGTATCCCGACCGCCGAGGGCGCGGCGCTGGGCATTGAAGAGGATGAGATTTGCTTTGCACGCGACGCCGCGGGCCGCCTGCTGAATGAATCCGGCGTCAACGGCGACATCAATTACGACTGGGATGCGCTGGGCAATCTCACCGGCCTGACCCTGCCCGGTGAGCAACAACTCTCGTGGCTGCACTACGGCTCCGGCCACGTCAG
>CAWUIY010000519.1:0-1880 GCA_963922555.1 uncultured Serratia sp.
TTACGGGTGCGCCTGCCGAGGGCATCGTAGTGATAGCGGGCCTCAAAGCGCCCCTTGGGGCCGGTGCCACACATGGCGTAAGAAATACGGCGGGATTTCTCCCTCTGAACTCAAACATATGCGGCAGCTCGTGCAGATATCGTTCTATTGCTCCCGATGACAGTGCACTGATCCAGCGTATCCGTGCGCTCATCGAAACACGAATTCACTACGAATACCACTGGGTACACGTGATGCTCCGGCGTGAGTGCTAGCGCGACAATCACAAACGGATTTACCGCCTCTACTGTGAGCAGGGGTTGTCGCTGCTACTTAAACGGCCACGCCGCAATAAATCTGTTCGGCAGCGACAGCCACAGCTCAGGGCTTATATCCGAAGCACGTCTGGGGCATGGATTTCGTTTCTGATGCGCTGTATGACGGACGTAGACTGCGCCTGCTGACAGTTATCGATCTTTACACCCGTGAATGCCTTGGGATCTGCGTGGGGCAGAATCTACGTTCGACAGAAGTGGCAGGAATGACCGAACAAGAACTGGTTCATGTCTCTGGAGGATGCCCGGTGTAAAATCGAGGCCTGGCGCATACACTATAACCAGAGTCGTCCCCATTCTGCACTGCGCTGGATAACCCCCTCCTGATTATGAATGGATCACATACGGGGAGCGGGTATACCAACCGACATTACTAATTGAAGGTTGTATCTAATACTAGGGGCAGGTCAGTGTATGCATATTCAGGGAGCCAATACAGCGGCAGCTCTAACAGTCTGAAGCAATAACTGATCATTGACCTCCGTTAATAAAAATTAGGTTTGGTGCTATCACGGAAAACTCTATTACCCTCAATGCCCAAATAATCCCAGGTATTGGTAGATGATGCGGTTTAGTGATTTGCTGAAGGTGAGGAGCGTGATGCTAAATATAACTCAGTTCAGTTTTATTAGTGAGGATTATGAACTCCCCGGACTGATTTTTGATGGCCATGGTGAATGGTTTATGTTTAGTCAATCCTGTGTCTGCGTTTTCGAAAATAAGTAACTGTCAAATTGTGGTCTATATCTTGTTTTTTTAATCTGATTACCCATACAACCGCGCTATACATGGCTTATCAAAATTTTAAAATAAGCCATGAGACAAGATGAATCCAATAGCTTTAAATTTTTAGAATGACTTGGCTATCTTCAAATACCCATGCCAGAAAATCTACCAATTCATCTCTGTCATAATTACTCGGTAAAATAGCTTTAAAAATTTTTGCTCCAGCTTTATCTGCCATATCATCTTTAATATGTATAGTAAAATGCTCTTCATCTAAAGTTACGGATTCAATAGATGCGGGTAGTTCATAGTCGGTGCTATCAGTTTGAAAACCTATGCATTCATCAACAGGCAAATCGTCCTCGTCAAAACGGCCAATAATGAAGAATTTTTTAGGCTCATTTTTGTCATCAGCAATACCAATTGTTAGAACATCATCTTCATCTGTACAGCTGACACATTTTGCGTTGAATTTGATTCTAGTTAACATATTTAGTTACTTCTGAATAAGATAATGAATTGTCGCTCACTGAATAGTGATGTAACTTCGTGCTAGATAATGTTAGAGGCTTATTGATAAACTATATTTTTAATAATAATCTTGATATTTCATTGAGTTGCTATAAAAAGCTGGAAGGATCATAGCGATCGATTCCGGCTTTATTATGTTTATATTTTTGGTTTAGTCCAATATTCTAACTTTTCCAACTCTCTTTCAATATCGTCCATATCATCGTTTCCAAGTTCATCATTAAATTTCTCTGATATTATTTTTCTTATAGAAGCTAAGCGATGAGTAATTTTATTATCATCGATAAAATCACTTGTTTCCTGGTAATA
>CAWUIY010000520.1:0-1879 GCA_963922555.1 uncultured Serratia sp.
TTTGCCGAGGGAAAAATAAACAACACTGTGTTCTCACTTCACCGAGTCGCCAGGATATACCCACTCCATATTGTGACGTTGATTATCACATTCCTTATATACGCTTTCATGTATCGTGATTTCCCCTTTAACGACCCAATTTATTCTGGCGTAGCCAATATTCTGGCCCTGCATGGCATGGGAATGACGTCTGACTGGAGCTGGAACGATCCTAGTTGGTCAATTTCGGTCGAACTTTGGGCCTCAATCTTGGTATTTCAGGTATTAGTTCGCAAGTTCAATGGCACCGCATTATTTCTATTTTCATTGTTATGCTACGCGCTGGTTGTTAGTAAACATCAATCACTGATGGCCTCGTTTGATTTTGCCTGGTTTTACCTTTCATCTGGCTTTTTAAAATGCATGGGTGGCATGGCACTGGGGATATGGATTCATAAATTATCGTGCAAATCCGATAGAGGCGATTACAAAAGCGGGTTGACTGCAGAGGGTATTGATATTGTCCTTTTTATTTTCCTCATGTTATTCACAGGCATGAATATAAGCATGCCTAAAATTGACTGTGTCATGGTAGTTTGCTTCGCCTTGTTAATTTATCGTTTACAGGTGAGGAAATCAGCCCTGAGAAAGATGCTTGGACTATGGCCCTTGAATTTTCTGGGTAAAATCAGCTTTTCACTTTATCTGATTCATACACCAATTCTTTTGGTTTTGGGTCGGTTTAACGACTATACAACATTACCGCTCATCGCCAGAATGGCCATTTTCCTATCAGTGGCGTTTTGCTCGTCCTATTTTTTACACATACTTTTTGAAAAAAGAATTTATAAATTTCTCAAAAAGATTATCGACGAATACTCGGATATAGGACCTAAAAAGCCCCTATCATTGCCAAAAGTTGTTTAGTCTACCGACAAAATAAAGACGTAAAAAAGCCCCAACTTTAAGAGCCGGGGCTTTTATTCACCAATACAGTTTAAAAAGGGGTATTACATCCCCTCGTACAAACTCAGAGTCTTAACAATAACTTGAGCTGAAGAGAATTTTCTCAAGGCTAACTCTCTGCCAAGTAATCCCATTTTATGCCGAAGGGTGGCGTCCTGAAGTAGTTTTTTAAGTTGCAGCTCAAGTACGGCCACATCTTTCTTTGCAACAAGAAATCCGTTTGCACCGTCTTGAACGATGCTTTTACAGCCACCAACATCATAGGCGAGACAAGCTCTTCCCATAGAAGCCGCCTCGAGTAGTATTCTAGGCACCCCCTCGGAGTAGGTAGAAGGAAGCGCGACAATATTGGCAGCCGCAATCAACTGGCTCACGTTGTTACTTCTACCAAGCCAGTTGATGACCCCTTCTTTGTGCCATTGCTCAAGCATTGAGAGCGGAATAGCATCAGCATCTTCAGTGGATAAAATTCCTGCGACGTTCAGCGTGAAATGAATATCGGCGTTAGCAAGAGACTTCTTTACGCTAATGAGGTCGTGCAGCCCTTTGCTCCACAACATACGGCTTGCAAAAAGTACAACTGGAGGCACCTGAATAGGTTCTGATGTATAGGGATAATCATCGGTGTTAATGCCAGCACCATCAATTACCCGGGTTTGCAGCTTATTAATACCCGTCAGTGAAATCAGTCGTTCCTGGTCAGATTCATGCTCAAATACCAGCACCGCGCGAGGGTTTTTTGCAATATATTTGTAAGTACTCAACACGAAAAACCGCAGCGCATTAATCAGCATTTTTCCATTGTCGAAAACCCGCCCTAACCCGGCAAAGCTGAGAATGATAGGCTTGGATTTAAACTTTGCATAGATTCCACCGGCCAAAAACGACTTGATTGTGACACAATGAAGGACGTCAGGATCGAGTTGATTTAGCA
>CAWUIY010000521.1:0-1853 GCA_963922555.1 uncultured Serratia sp.
CTCGTCGAGGTAAAACATTTAACAATGAAGAATTACTCCTTTTGGTTCTTTATCTGGTAAGAATTAACCCAACGCATGGTTATGAAATCATAAAATCGATAGAAAATTATTCGATGGGAGCCTACAGTCCAAGCCCTGGCGTTATTTATCCCAAGCTAACGCATCTTGAAGAGTTGGGTTACGCGGTGACAGAAGCTATCGAAGGTGGCAAAAAGAGGTTTTCTATCACACCGCAAGGTGTTGATTTTTTGAATGATAAAGACAATGCGGTTTCTCAGTTATTAGGAAAACTCAAGGCGTTGGTGTTGGAAAAAAATCCTGTGAAAAACTTAGAAATACATTATGCCATTGAGAATTTAAAAATAAGTGTACGCAGTAAATTGCGTAACGAAAATATTACTCGTGATGAAACCGACAGGATAGCGCAGGCTATTCATGAGGCGACTGTAAAGATTAATAATGTTTAGTATCCAATAAACGTAATTTTTAAAATCAGATTTGTTTAGACTTGTTAGTAAAACAAGCACACTCCTCTGAATATTAGCTCGTGCGGGATAATACGTTGTCTCAGGAATCTCTGTGCGTCGAAACTCACCACACTATTAATTTGGACTTATTCTATGCAATTACGCATTTTATGTATTTTGACAATCATTGGATTAACCGGTTGTCATGACACTACTACCAAGGAAAAACCCGCGCCTGAACAGGTGGGTGTCGTGACCTTAAAAGCCCAACCCTTTACTTATTCCAGTGAGCTAACGGGGCGAACCACCGCCACATTAACTTCAAGCGTTTTGCCACAGGTCGGCGGTATTATTCAACGCCGACTGTTTAAAGAAGGTGATGATGTCAAAGCCGGACAGGCGCTATATCAAATTGACCCGTCGAGCTACAAGGCCGTATATGATCAGGCCGCCGCTGCACTGCAAAGTGCCAAGGCTCTGGTGATTGCCGATTGTCAGAAAGCGCGTCGTTATTCAATCCTGGTAAAAGAGCAAGGTGTCTCACAGCAGGATGCCGAGGATGCTACCGCAACCTGTGGTGAGGACAAAGCCAGCGTCGCCGAAAAGGCCGCCGCACTTGAGGCAGATAAAATCAATCTCGACTGGACGCGAGTCACTGCCCCTATCTCGGGTCGTATCGGTATTTCTACCGTGACGCCGGGTGCGCTGGTCACCGCCGATCAAACGACTGCCCTGACTACTATTACTGCACTAGACAATATGTATGTTGACCTGACTCGCTCTAGCGTTGACCTGCTCGAACTGCGCAAACGCGCCCTTGCCAAAAATAGCGACACTCTCGATGTGACCATGACGCTAGAAGACGGGTCGGTTTATCCGATCAAAGGCAAACTCGAACTGACCGAGGTCTCCGTTGACGAGGCTACCGGTTCTGTGACGCTTCGCGCCGTGTTCCCTAACCCACAGCACATTCTGTTGCCGGGCATGTTCGTTCACGCCAGCGTTGATGAAGGCGTCATTGAGAATGCGATTCTGGCTCCCCAGCAGGCGATTATTCATAATCCGAAAGGCAACACCACCGCGATGGTTGTAGATGCTAACAACAAAGTGGTTGTGCGTGATGTCGTAACCAGCACCACGGCCGGAAATGACTATTTGATTTCCAGCGGGTTGCAGTCTGGCGATCGGGTGATCGTTGAAGGGACATCCAGAGTTAACGCCGGTCAGGTTGTTAATCCGGTTGAAAGCCAGCTTGGTGCCACGACACCGGCAGCGACACAAGGAGCGTCGTGATGTTTTCCAGCTTCTTTGTACGCCGCCCGGTTTTTGCCTGGGTTATCGCGCTGTTAATTATGATGGCAGGGATTATTGCCATTAAATCGATGG
>CAWUIY010000522.1:0-1801 GCA_963922555.1 uncultured Serratia sp.
ATTTTCGACCGATGGTAAGAAAATCTATTACTCTGTCGATGCAACAGCTGGGGTCACTTGGCAATATAATAAAAATGCCTTAGGTTCAGTTTTTGAAATCCGCTCGTGGGATTTAGCCACCGGAGAAGAAGAAACCGTTATTCGTGGTTCAGGTGGAGCAATCCGCCCAACACCTAGCCCTGATGGAAACTCGATTGCGTTTGTAAAGCGTGTTGAAAATGGTAAAGAGATGCAAAGTGCACTCTATATCAAAGATCTTAAATCAGGCATTGAAACTGAAATTGTTGCAGGTCTTGATCGTGACTTACAAGAAGCCAATGGCGCACAAGGTAACACTCCAGCTTTTGCCTACACTCCAGACGGTAACGCGTTAGTCTTTTGGTCAGCAGGTGTCTTTCATAAAGTCGATATCGCCAGTAAAAAAGCATCGGTTATCCCAACACAAGTCGTTGCTGAAAAACACATTACTCCTGCTCTTAAGTTTGCTGTCGACGTCGCACCCGATACATTTAAAGTAAAATTAGCGCGCTGGTCGCAAATTTCTCCCGATGGAAAAACAGCCCTGTTCCAAGCATTGGGTTATCTGTACACCAAAGACATTAAGTCAGGGAAAGTTAAGCGCCTCACTAAACAAAATGATCATTTTGAGTTCTACCCAAGTTTCTCACGCGATGGTAAATACATTGTCTATACAAGTTGGGATGATCAAGATTTAGGGGCTGTTCGCGTTGTTTCAGCCAAAGGCGGTAAAAGCCGCGTGATTACACAAGAGCCGGGTCACTTTATTAACCCTAGTTTCTCTCCTGATGGTAATAAAATTTTGTATCGTAAAATCACCGGCGGCTTTTTATTAAGTGGTGACTGGTCAATGGAACCGGGTATTTACCTAACCGATCGCAAAGGCAAAGAGCACACCCGCATCATCAAAAAAGGCGATAACCCTCATTTTGGTGCCGATAAAGATCGCATCTACTTCAATGTATCGGGTGGTGAAACGAGTCGCGAGTTAAAATCTGTTGACCTCAACGGCCAGCAAGAACGCTCTCATTTCAAAGGCGACTACATTTTTGATTACCGTGTATCTCCAGATGGCCAATACGTGGCCTTTATTGAAAACTTCAACACTTTTGTTGCACCATTCACCAGTACAGGCAAAACACTGTCGATTAATAAAAATGCCAAGTCACTGCCTGTTAAACAAGTCTCAAAATATTCTGGGGATTTCTTAAACTGGAAAGCAGATAGCAGCGCATTAACATGGGCATTTGGCCCCACTCTTTATCAACGCAAATTGACTGATACATTCGCTTTCTTAAAGGGTGCAGCAGATGATGTGAGCGAACTGACCGCTGAAGGCATTGATTTAAGTTTTGAGAAAAAAGCCGATAAACCAGAAGGCTTGCTGGCTTTAGTGGGCGGTAAAGTCGTGACCATGCGCAATGCCGACAAAGAGCAAGAAGTCATCGAAGATGGCGTCGTTTTGATTGAAAATAACCGCATTATTGCCGTCGGGACGCGCAGTGATGTAAGCATCCCTAAAAAAGCCAAAGTGATGGATATCTCAGGCAAAACCGTGATCCCAGGTCTGGTAGATGCCCACGCACATGGCAGCTACGGCAGCCGTAACTTACAACCTGAGCAAAACTGGAATCAATTCTCTAATGTCAGCTTTGGTGTAACGACCATTCATGATCCTTCAAATGATTCAAACGAAGTGTTCTCAATGGCGGAGCTACAACGCGCGGGCCAAACCGTAGCACCACGGATATACTCGGTAGGTCGCATTTTATATGCCGGTCAT
>CAWUIY010000523.1:0-1800 GCA_963922555.1 uncultured Serratia sp.
GCAGTTGAATCAGGATAACGCTCAGGGGCAATCAATTCCTCTGAACAATGGTGATTCATCTTCACAGACCGCAGCCCAGAATACCGCTCAGCCTGCTGCTCCAGCCAATGCCTCTGGCAATGCTGCAGCGCCTCAGGTTCAGAACGCTATTCCGCTGAATACTACGCCGGGCACCGCGACCAACGTCGGTACTGCGCAGACTCAGCAACCTGCTGCGGATACGACCAGCCAGCCAGCTCCGGCTGAGACTCCGTCTTCTACATTGCCTACTGGCGATGCTCAGGCCACCACCGCACCCGCTGATGCAGATGCTGTGACCATGACCTTCAAATCAAACTGCTGGTTGCAGATTGATGACGCTACTGGCAAATCTTTGTTCAGCGGTATCAAGAAAGGGGGAGAAACACTGAGTGTTAAAGGTAAAGCCCCATATAAATTGAAAATCGGTGCACCTGGTGCGGTTGATATTCAATACCAAGGTAAGCCGGTTGATCTAAGCCGTTTTGTTAAATCAAACCGTGTTGCTCGTCTGACTTTAGCTGCGCAGTAATAACTCTAAAGCCCTGGCAAAGTCGTTGAAGCTACAGCATGGCAGCAGGTGAATGAAACTCGATGATCTGGCTCCGGCCAGTGATTCGGGTGAATGAATCAGGGCAAGGCGGCTGTCGCTTCAAATACAAAGTCAGATAGGCAACGATGGAGAAGAGTAAAAATGCATAACCAAGCACCCATTACCCGTCGCAAATCAACCCGGATTTACGTCGGCAAGGTGCCTGTCGGTGATGGTGCACCAATCGCGGTGCAATCAATGACCAACACCCGCACCACCGATGTCGAAGCAACCGTTGCTCAAATTAAATCACTTGAGCGCGTTGGCGTAGACATTGTTCGTGTTTCTGTTCCAACCATGGACGCTGCCGAAGCTTTCAAGCTTATCAAACAGCAGGTTAACGTTCCCCTGGTTGCCGATATTCATTTCGACTACCGTATCGCGCTGAAAGTCGCGGAATACGGCGTTGACTGCCTGCGCATTAATCCAGGCAATATCGGCAATGAATCGCGTATCCGCTCGGTTGTTGACTGCGCCCGCGATAAAAATATTCCAATTCGTATCGGCGTGAACGGCGGTTCGCTGGAAAAAGACCTGCAGGAAAAGTATGGCGAACCTACGCCTGAAGCCCTGTTTGAATCTGCGATGCGTCACGTTGATATCCTCGACAGGCTCAACTTTGATCAGTTCAAGGTCAGCGTGAAAGCCTCTGACGTCTTCCTGGCTGTAGAATCTTACCGCCTGCTGGCTAAGCAGATCGTCCAGCCTCTGCATCTCGGCATCACTGAAGCCGGTGGCCTGCGTGCAGGATCTGTTAAATCAGCGATCGGCCTTGGCCTGCTACTGTCTGAGGGGATCGGCGATACGCTGCGTATCTCTCTGGCGGCTGATCCAGTCGAAGAAGTGAAAGTCGGTTTTGATATTCTGAAGTCACTGCGCATTCGTTCGCGCGGGATCAACTTCATCGCCTGTCCGACCTGTTCGCGTCAGGAATTTGACGTGATCGGCACCGTCAACGAACTCGAACAACGCCTCGAGGATATTATCACCCCGATGGATATCTCGATCATTGGCTGCGTGGTTAATGGTCCAGGTGAAGCGTTGGTGTCCACCATTGGTGTTACCGGCGGCCATAACAAGAGCGGTTTTTACGAAGATGGCGTTCGTCAAAGAGATCGATTCGATAACGAGCTGATGATCGATCAGCTTGAAGCCAAGATCCGTGCCAAAGCGGCCCTGATGGATCAAAG
>CAWUIY010000524.1:0-1786 GCA_963922555.1 uncultured Serratia sp.
CCGGTCAGCGGCTGGGTCGCAATGACCGTGACGACATCGTTAGGTGTCGTCTGCTGCTGAAAATCAATTTCGACGTCCTGATCCAGTAAGGTAGCTTTGCCAAACGGCGCACGACGGGTGATCCAGTGCAGATTGGTCGAGCAATACGCCATCACAAAATGCCCATCCGACAGCAGCATATTAAACACGCCCTTTTTGCGCAGTTCGTCCGCCAGTGAAGCAATGTAGCGGAACACCGGCGGCCAGGTTCGCGGCGTGCGTGGGTAGCGTTCTGAAAGTTTGTGCAGCAACCAGCAAAATGCGTATTCACTGTCGGTTTGCCCAACGGGGCGCAATTTGCCGGTATCCAGCTGACGATAGCCTCGCAGCTGCCCGTTGTGCGCGTAGGTCCAGTTGCGGCCCCACAGTTCGCGGGTGAACGGATGGGTATTCTCCAGCGACACCTCACCGCGGTTGGCCTGGCGAATATGCGAGATAACGGCCAAAGATTTAATCGGGTATTCCTGCACCAGCCGGGCAATCGGAGAGTTGAAGCTGGGCTGGGGGTCTTTAAAGGTTCGGCAGCCGTTACCCTCATAAAAGGTAATGCCCCATCCGTCTTTATGCGGGCCAGTCAGCCCCCCACGTTGCACCAACCCGGTAAAACTGAAGCAAATATCGGTTGGGACATTTGCGCTCATCCCGAGCAGTTCGCACATCGCCAGTCTCCTAATAAAACATGATTGCCACAGCAGGTTAAATTATTCTGCCATCTCTTTTTCAATTAATAATATCAGGATGTGGATGATTTTGATGTGAATTTCTTGCACGCGATCGGCGTAACCAAAATGCGGAACGCGGATTTCAACATCGGCATCCAATGATGCCATTTTCCCGCCGTCTTTGCCGGTCAGCGTCACCACTTTCATGCCTTTGGCTTTAGCCGTTTCCAGCGCTTTTATCACGTTACCAGAGTTGCCCGACGTGGAGATGCCCAGTAACACGTCACCCTTCTGGCCTACCGCTTCAAGGTAGCGAGAGAAAATATATTCATAACCAAAATCATTGCTTACGCAGGAGATGTGGCTGACGTCGGAAATCGCAATTGCCGGATATCCAGGGCGATTGTCGCGATAGCGTCCGGTCAGCTCTTCGGCAAAGTGCATAGCATCACAATGAGAACCGCCATTGCCGCAGGACAATACTTTGCCACCGGCTTTGAAAGAGTCGGCAATCAGCTTTGCAGCACGCTGAATAGACGCAATATTGTTCTCGTCGCTGATGAATTTATTAAGCACTTCAGCAGCTTCGTTCAATTCTGTACGGATAATATCCAGGTACATGACAACCTCGTAGAGTTTCTTAGGCAAATGTTCTGCGGTGCAGTGTAACGGAAAGGGCAAAAGGCTAGAAGACCTGCAACCGCGTTCCCTACGATACTTTACGCTTTTCACTCTTCGTGCTGTCACTTTGTGACGTAAGTTGTAATTAAGATGTAAACGCGTTGATAAAGCCTTTTGCCTGGTCTAAAACCATAGTATCAACTCAACAGGTCAGACCTCCTACAACTTCAGGAGTTTTACTATGATAGTCCTTAGCATCGTTGCCTTCTTAGTGCTGATTGGTGCCCTGTTTTATCACCGTGTCAGCCTGACTTTGAGCAGTATCGCCCTGCTGGTTTATACCGCCGCCATGGCTGTTATCGGGCTGTGGACCCCTTGGCTACTGCTTCCATTGGCCATTTTTCTGCTGACATTAAATCTCCCTTCCCTGCGCCGTTCACGGATTTCCGCTCCGGCGTTGCGGA
>CAWUIY010000525.1:0-1756 GCA_963922555.1 uncultured Serratia sp.
TAAATCAAAACGTGTTTGGTAGGTTGTTGCACCGTCATTAGCGTCCATTTCTGCTAATACGCGATCGTAATCACCAGCATTAACAATAATCGTGACGTCTTTATTATTTTTAGCTGCAGCACGAACCATGGTTGGTCCGCCGATATCGATGTTTTCAATCGCATCTTCTAAGCTACAGCCTTCTTTTGCTACAGTTTCAGCAAATGGGTAAAGATTGACAACAACCATATCAATTTCAGAAATGTTGTTTTGTGCCATCACATCTTCGTCTGTACCGCGACGAGCTAAAATACCACCGTGAATTTTCGGGTGCAGTGTTTTGACTCGGCCATCCATGATTTCAGGGTGACCCGTGTAATCAGATACTTCTGTTACTTGGATGCCGTTATCGGCTAAAAGCTTACAGGTTCCGCCGGTTGATAAAATATCAACTCCTTTTGCAGCAAGTGCACGTGCGAATTCAACAATACCAGTTTTGTCTGACACGCTTAATAGTGCGCGGCGAATAGGACGAAGTGTATCCATTGTAGTTTTGATTACCTCAAATTATAGAGTTAGCAAAAAAAGCTAAACATTAACAGTTGTTTCCAGTAGCGCTGGTCTTTTTGAACAAGTATAAATCTGTGTAACAAAAAGGAACCCGAGGTTGTTTTTAATGAAGCATAAGATCATTGGTGATTAGTTCATACCGTATTTTTTTAACTTCTTACGAAGTGTGCCACGGTTAATGCCTAATAAAATAGCCGCGCGAGTTTGGTTACCGCGGGTATAAGTCATTACTTCTTCAAGTAATGGTGCTTCAAGCTCAGAAAGAACAAGGTCATAAACGTCTTGCACGTCCTGGCCATTAAGCTGTTTCAAGTAGTGATGAACAGCTTTTTTAACTGCATCGCGTAATGGTTGCGGTTTTTCGTGTGACTGTACATGAGGGTTTGTGATAAATGGAGAAGTCACATTTTGTTCGAACATTGTATTCTTTCTCTTTCTTAATTTGCTGCTAGTGTTTCAAAGTATTGGTCTAATGCTGAAACTTGCTGGTTAATTGTTTCAAGTGCATTAAATACTCGCCTAAACTGTCCTTCCTTATCATGAGCTTGCAAATACCAGGACACATGTTTTCGAGCAATACGCGGCCCCATTACTGAACCATAGAATACATGCAAGTTTGCAATGTGTTCCATCAAAATACTTCTTACTTCTGCTATTTCAGGAGTAGGGAGTAATTCGCCTGTTTTCAGATAATGAGCGGTCTCCCTAAAAATCCAAGGGCGACCCTGTGCTGCTCTTCCAATCATGATGGCATCTGCGCCCGTGTAGTCTAAAACCTGTTTTGCTTTCTCTGGCGAAGTAATATCACCATTGGCAACAATAGGTATAGACACTGAACGCTTAATATCCCTGATGGTTTGATATTCAGCCTCACCTTTGTACATACACGCTTTTGTGCGTCCATGAACAGCCAGTGAAGCAATACCATTGCGTTCAGCTATTTTTGCAATTTCAACACCATTACGATTATCGGTATCCCAACCTGTGCGGATTTTAAGTGTTACAGGAACATCCACTGCATCAATGTCAGCTTGAACGATTTCCTCAACTAAATCCGGATATTGTAACAGTGCAGAACCTGCAAGTTTTTTATTCACTTTCTTTGCTGGGCATCCCATGTTGATATCAACAATTTGAGCACCATTTGCCACATTAAATTGAGCTGCCTGAGCCATGAGCGCAGGATCGGCTCCTGCAATCTGTACCG
>CAWUIY010000526.1:0-1741 GCA_963922555.1 uncultured Serratia sp.
CTTGCTGTATCGCCCCGTCAATTTCCAGCCCGATCCCCGGAATGCCTGATGGCAAGCCTGCAAATACCCGCTGCGTTCAACTGGCGGATAACTTTATGTGCAAGATTTTCGCCTCGCCGCTGCGTCCGAAAGTGTGCGCCAGTTTGCAGGCCAGTCGAGAAATGTGCTTTACCCATCGCGATCAGGCTTTGACCTATCTCATCAAGTTGGAAACCGACACCGCGCCATGATATTTCTGGCGCGGTTTTTTAAGCTTCTTTAATACGCCAGATACAGCCTACCGATACAACCACCATCGCCAGCGCTGCGTAAAATACCGCGTAATAGCTGGCGAATTGCGCCACCAGACCGGCAATCGATCCTGCCAGAATCCAGCCAGCACGCGTCGAATTAGTAAATAGCGTTGTCGCCGCACCTGCCTGTCCGGGCATGAGATCCTGAAAATACAGCATGCCTATTCCGGCAAGAATGCCGATAAACAGTGCGTTCAATATCTGAATTGCGATCAGTTCAACGGTGCCAGTGAAGAACAGCAGGCTAGAATAAAACACCACGCCGCTAATAACCGCAAAACGCATCAGGAAGCGTTTGCCAAGCTGTTTTGCCAGGTATCCGGCAATCAGCATGGTTGGGATCTCGAGGCAGGCAGCAGTGCCCATTAGCATTCCAGCCAGTTTTGACGGCAGATGCAGTTCTTTGACGACGTATAACGGCATGTTGATCAGATAGATGCTATTGGCAGCCCACATCAGCGAGCAGGCAATAAACAGCATCAGCGTATCACGGCGATTTACGCGCGGAGCTTGCAGCGTCGCGGTGCCGGTTAGCACGGCCTTCGGCATTGAAGGCAGGAAACCGCGTACCATCAGCCCACAAAGCAAGAAGGCGACTCCCGCTGCGCAATACATAAAGGTAAAACCAAAGCCCAGAGCCAGCGCAAAAGCCAACGGCGGACCGACAACCCAGGCCAGTGACACCTGTGCACGGAGAATTGAGCTGAACATCACGGCTTCGCGGCCGGTTTTGTCGGCATGTTCGCGCGCGAGGGCAAACATTTGCGGGTTGGCGGTAGAGCCAAAGCTTGAAAGCAACACGCCGACCAGCAGCAAAATGAAATAGCTGCGGTTAAAGGCAAACAGCACGCAGCCGAGCGCGCCAAGAACACAGCAGAACAAAATTAGCGTTTTGCGATCGCCTTTCTTATCAGACCAACTCCCCAGAAACTGGCTGACCAGAATGCCCATTACTGCGCTGCCGGTAAAGAACAGTCCGACCATAAACGGTGAGACCTTAACTTCAGTTGTTAAAAACAGGCTCAGAGTGGGGGTCTGCAATGCCCCGGCGATTCCGGTAAGAAACGCAATAATCAGAAACGCGGTGGACGTCATATCTGGCAGACGCAGACGGCGTACCGTGGTGGTAAATACGGTCATTTTTTAGGTTTACACCCGAGTAAAAGAGTAGGGGAGAGGGAATTCGCGCGAATATTACGCCTGTTTTAAATAACAAACACGGATTTTGATCGCCAATAAGCCGTGGTTTTTTCACTTTCCGCACGAGATGTTCAAAACGGGAGAAGGCGAAATTTGCGACAGCAAACTTCAGCCAGTGAGATCAAAACTGTCAGCTATACTTCAGCATTTTTAGGGTTTATTGAAAGTCGTAAAGTTTAAAAAAGAAAAATGTGCGTAGCATCATAAAAATGCAACGCCAAAACACGCAATGCTTGCAAAATAAGCGG
>CAWUIY010000527.1:0-1740 GCA_963922555.1 uncultured Serratia sp.
CTGGAACAGGCTGGCCGGCGCCTGGGTTTCCCGTTGGTGTTGAAGATCCCGGACGGCTGTTTTTCACGCGGAGTGATCAAGGTTGCGGACGCGCAGGCGTTAGCTTCGGCGGCGCGCGAACTGTTCGAACATTCGGTCTTGTTGCTGGCCCAGGAATATTGCTACACCGAGTATGACTGGCGCATCGGCGTACTCAACGGTGAGGCCTTGTACGCCTGCCGGTATTTCATGTCCAAGGGGCATTGGCAGATCTACAACCACAAGGCGGTCGCCGCTGAGGTCAACGGCCTGTGCCAGGCCGTGCCAGTGGAGCAAGCGCCGCCGCAAGTCGTCAAACTTGCGGTGGACACCGCTCGGCTTATCGGCAATGGGCTTTATGGCGTCGACCTCAAGCAAGCGGGCGAGCGTGTGCTGGTGATCGAGGTCAATGACAACCCTAACCTCGATGCCGGTATCGAAGACGCCGTGTTGGGCGATGAGTTATACCGGCGCGTTCTGCAGGCTTTCATTCAGCGGCTTGAAACCAAACATCGCGGCCAGGCGTGGTAAATCATGATTGAAGGCTACTGCATTCAATCCGGCGCGCTGGTGCCAGCCTCGTTGAATCATGCTGCCGTGTGGCTGTGAATTGCGCCGGATGCCGAGGAGCACAGGCTGCTGCAACAACATCTGGGCATCGGTCCGCAAGTGCTGGAGTCTTCGCTCGACCCGGATGAAGTCGCGCGCATCGAAATCAAGCCGGACCATCTGTTCCTGATCTGGAAGCGTCCGGAAAACTTCGATGGCCGAGCGTTCAACGTGTCATCCCTCGGCGTCGTACTGAGCGAACAGCGCCTGGTGGTGATATGCGCCAGCAACTCACTGTTATCCAGCGTGCAGGGCGACTCGGGGCTTGGCGGCACGCTGGATGTGCTGATGGCGCTGCTTGCAGACAGCGTGCATCACTATCTCGGCCATCTTCGCGTGGTCAAGCAGGTGGCCCGCGAGATTCAGCAGCAGTTCACTCGCACGATGGACAACCAGCAACTGGCGCAACTGTACAACCTCAGTGAGAGCCTCGTGTATTACGTCAATGCCATTCGCAGCAATGGCAGCGTACTGACCTTGCTGCGCAGCCATGGTCAACGCCACGGTTTCAGCGTCGAACAACTCGATGCACTCAACGATCTGGTCATCGAGAACGAGCAGAGCTACCAGCAGGCAAAAATTCACGCCAAGGTATTCGCCAACTTGATCGAGTCCCGCGGCAACCTTTCCAACAACGGCATGAACCTGGCACTGCGCAAGCTGACCTTGATCAATGTCGTGTTCCTTGCGCTGAACCTGATCGCAGGTATAGGCGGGATGTCGGAATTCAGCATGATGACTTCTGGCGTGCCGTGGTGGCTGTCCTACCCTGCCCTGGTGATCGCGATGGTTATCCTCGCAGCATTGCGTTCAATGCATCAGCCCGGACGGCCGCAGCTGGAGTCTGGAATGCGGAGATCGTTTCGGTACCGACCCCGTGGCGCTCTTGAGCACATGGGAGCACGCGACGCTGCTGCAGCGTCTTGACGCGCTGTAAGAACCGCATTAGCCCAGATCCCGGCAAGTTGAGCGCGAGCATTACAGATACTCGATATCCCCATCCACACTGATCGCCTGCCCACTGATATTCGCTGCCGCCGACTGCAGCCTGCGGGATTACACACTTGTAATGGTCCTGTCAGCGAAGGCAGCACTCGCGTTTCCTAGAGTGGC
>CAWUIY010000528.1:0-1736 GCA_963922555.1 uncultured Serratia sp.
GAGATCTCCTTCAGCCGCTACGCACAGGGCCGCGCCAAGGGTGAAAACGATGTGTTTGCCGTACCGCATTTCCTGATGCGCGGCTTCCGCCAACGTTGCATTATCACTCGCGACGACAGCCCGTTGACCAAAATTTCCGAACTGGCAGGTAAGCGTATTGGTGTGACGGGCTGGCAAGATTCCGGCAATACCTGGACCCGCACCGTGCTGGGCGTTGATGGCGTTGGTATCGACGATGCTTACTGGTATGCCGGCCGTCTGACTGAAGCGCATCCGATTGTGGATCGTCTCAACGGCTTTGGTCGTGAAGGACGCATTGAGGCCTGCCCTGGCGAGCGCCCAATGATGGAACTGTTGAAAGAAGGCTGGCTCGACGCGGTGTTTACCCCGTTTATGCCTGACGGCTTCTTTAAACCAGGTTCAGGATTCCGCCAGCTGCAGCCGGACTTCCGCCAGTCTGAGCTGGAATATTTTAATCGCGTTGGTTATGTGCCAGGTATGCACATTCTGGGGATTAAGGCTGACGTTGCTGCCGAACATCCCTGGCTGGCCGCCGCATTAAGCGAAATCATCGACAAGTCTTATCAGGTGTGGATGGATAAGCGTGCGAAATATGCCGACACCACGCCTTGGCTGCTGGACGATATTCGCCGCACCGTGGTGGATTTGCCCGTGAGCTGGAACGATAACGGCTTCGAGCAAAATGAAAAAATGATCGACGATTTTGCCAATGAGCTTTATGTTCAGAAGATTACTGCTGCGCGACTGACGCCAGCCGATCTCTTCCCGGCTTATGCCAAATAACCTTGAGCAAGAATTTTTAACGCCCCTGAGGCGAGAGGAATCAGAATGAAAGTTGCATTGGGCCAATTTGCCGTTTCTCGTGAGTGGGAAAGCAACGTCGAAACCTGCCTGACACTGATGGCGAAATCACTGGAAGCCGGTGCTGATTTGCTGGTATTGCCAGAAGGTATTTTGGCGCGTGATATCACCGATCCTGATTTGGTCCTGAAGGCCGCACAGCCGCTGGATGGTCCGTTTGTCACACAGCTGCTTGCCGCGAGCAAAGGCAATCAGTTGACCACCATGATGAGTATCCACACGCCAACCGGGAATGGCCGTGCATTTAACGTTTTGATTTCTATCCGCAATGGCGAAATTATTTCTCAATATCGCAAGCTGCACTTGTACGATGCGTTCAATATGCAAGAGTCAAGAAACGTCACGCCAGGCACTGAAGTGCCGCCACTGGTGGAAGTTGCTGGCTACAAAGTCGGTCTGATGACTTGCTATGACATTCGCTTCCCTGAGCTGGCGCGTCGTCTGGTTCTCGACGGCGCAGAAGTGCTGGTGCTGCCAGCCGCATGGGTTAAAGGTCCGCTGAAAGAGATGCATTGGGAAGTGTTGGTAACGGCCCGCGCACTGGAAAATACCAGCTATATCGTAGCCGTGGGCGAATGCGGAGAACGCAATATCGGTAACAGTATGGTGGTTGATCCGCTAGGCGTGGCCATTGCTCGCGCGGCTGAAGCACCGGCGCTGGTATTCGCCGATATCGATCGTGAACGTCTGGATCATGCGCGTAAGGTCTTGCCAGTACTGGAAAATCGCTGTTTTGCTGCACCTGAACTGAAATAAGTTTTGCTGCTCCGCAAGCGTTAGATTTTAAAATCCCATCACCAAATACGATGGGGCTAAAGAGTCTTAAGGAGCACGCTTTGGCAGATTGCACAATG
>CAWUIY010000529.1:0-1706 GCA_963922555.1 uncultured Serratia sp.
TAAAGGGCTTTGTGTTGCCGGGCGGCATCGATAGCCAGATTATTCATCCTGACGGTACTTGCCATCTGTCAGCACGTTATGGATTGCAGACCGACCAAGGCACGGTTTATGTTGAAAATAACGGCATCCGTCGCATTCCTGCAGAGTGGCGGAAACGGCTGTTTGACGAGGATATGTCTTTCTTTAATCAGATCCCGCAGGAAGATATTTACTTCAAGGCCGTCCCTAAATTCGAGGTTTATAGCGATGCGTTGCGCTGGATGACAGAATCGATTTTTATCTGCACAGGCCAACGGACAGCAGAAGGCGTATCACTGAAATTTTACGAGCTGCTGTAGCGTCAAGGTATTTTATCGGCCCTTACTGGCAGTTTTGGGCCGATTAATTGATTTCGTTACAGGGCTAGCCCAATTGCAAAGCCAGTCGGGTTGCAAAGAATTCGGCACAACCTTCATCCACGCCACGGGTGAAACAGGCAATGGTAATCGGGTCAGCACGATCGGGAAAATGATATACCGCGTTAACGCAGAAGGGTCCACCGCCGCTGTGCCCAATGGCCCGCAAGCCTTCTCCCACCTCGCCGCTCATTAAACCCAACGCATAGCCACAGTTTGTCCACGGGCGTCCCGCGAGCGCTCCTCCCAGCGGATAACGAACCAGCATTTGCTGTATGGTTCCATTATCTGGCTGATTGTTGTTGAAAAGTTTCCCGTTAAACAGCGCATTCAGGATTTGCGCGGCATCGCCAGCCGTGCCGGTAAGGCAGCCGTGGTAAACCCACCCAGGATGGTAATTGGCGGCAGTTTTCCAGTGCAGGCAACTGAACTGCTGCTGCGTGGTAGCAACAGCAAGACTTTTTAAGCCTAAAGGCTCGGCAATAAACTCCGACACCATTGCCGCAAAACTTTTTCCGGCAAGCTGTTCGATTCGCTCTCGCGCCAGCATATATCCCACGTTGGAGTAGCTCCAGCCCTCCCCTGCTCGAAAAAGTCGCCCTAAGGCAAACACTTCATGCAGCAACTTTTCACGCGACCAAGGCGCTAAACTGGCGGCAACATCTCGGTGATAGCCGCCAAGCTGCCCATAGTCCGCCAGTCCTGAAGTGTGCTGCAAAAGTTGCCGCAGCGTGTAATCTTGCCCTTCAATCTGCTCATCAAGATCCAGTACACCATTTTCAGAAAGCTTTAGTGCACAGATAGCAATCACCGTTTTGGTAAAGCTCCAATAAGGGAAAAGCGCGAGCGGGTTTGCACTGGCTCCACAACGTCCGCTTTGGGTGACCCAACTCCAGTAAAATTCTTGTTCTGGCATCGATTTTCCAAAAACTTGAAGTTAATCCCTATGTATAAGAATATTGGCATAACAAAATATTTGTCGCATTTCTTCATTGTAGCCACTGAGATGATGGAACCCTGCTTTGTTCATTTCCCCTAGCTTACTTGATGATAATTCCAACTTTTTTATAAAAATAGAGTAAGCCGGGCTTATGCACATACTGTATATTCATTAATTAATGAAAAATCTAAAGTTTTATCGAGCATAAATAGCCTCTATTAAGATATTATCGATAAAGGCGACGGCACCGATGAATTAGCGGTTGGTGAGCTTTTCTTCTAGACTTCATTACGAAGTGCGATTGAAAATAAATCCGGAAAGAAAGAGCTTGGGCTGTTAGATGCCATTAATGACACCTTGCAGCACCTGGG
>CAWUIY010000530.1:0-1697 GCA_963922555.1 uncultured Serratia sp.
CTGTCCTCAAAAGCGGCATAACCCGGCACGGCTCTGCCAGCAGCAGTGAGATAAAACTCATAGCCTTCTTGCGGGAACACGTAGCGCGCATTAGGAAACGTAGGCAGCCATTTTCCGTCCTTGAAATGGGTATTCCAGCCAACGTGATCGGTATGGATATGAGTCATCAGAACATAATCGACCTGCTCTGGTTTTACCCCTTGTTCTTCTAGTCGCAACAAATAAGGTGAATCAAGCTGGTTAAACAGCGGAGAGGCGCGCGTTTTGCCTTTGCCAATCCCAGTATCAATAAGATAAATTTTGCCGTCATGCTTGACCAGCCAGCCGTGCACACTGAGAGTCAAATCAGTGGCTTCTTTTTCCCAATCGGGGAATAGAAAATCCGCTTTGAAGACTAAATCAGTTTCATAAATTTTAGTAACCACGGCTTGACCAAGCTTGTGGCTGAGAGAACCTGCAGACATGACTATCCCTATTGATGCTGTGTGGTAGCAAAATAATGAAACCGATCAGCAGGATGAGTCAAGGCATCGTTTGAAAGTTACAAACATATGACAATAATTGCTAATTGATGGGTGATGGACAAGCATGAGCCTCAAGCTGACAAGCCTTATTGAGAGTGTCACTTTGGACAAAACCGACTCTTCTGATATTCAGAAAGAACGGTGCAAAAGGTTGATAGATAATGTCATCTCGGCAGTCAGGGATCGTTACGAATGACGTGCCAGATAATTCAGGCCATTTGCCTGGCAACAGCGTCAATGACAAAGTCCATTACGGCTCGGATTTGCAGGGTATGCCGCAAATCCGAATGCACCACAATCCAAATTTCTCTATTGAATTCGATTACCTCACCAACATCGGCAACACGTTGCAGTTCTGGTTCAGAATCGCCAAGAAAACAGGGCAATCCGGCGACGCCAATTCCGCTTATTGCCGCCACGAACTGGCTGGTAATATCACTCACTTCGGCAACAATTCTTCGCCCACGGGATGCTGCAAGCAGCCATTTTTGATGGGGCATATCAGCAAACTGCTCGCCATAAGCGATAAATTCCCAACGGCTCGGCGTTTTGGCGTGCTCATAGTCCTTGCTGGCATAGAGAGCAAAAGGCATGTTGCCAATCCTGCGAGCAACGCTTTGCGGTTCGGTAGGACGAAATAGCCTGACAGCAATATCCGCTTCACGACGGCTTAAAGAAACACTCTGCGCCTGACTGGCAATCGATAACTGAATCTCAGGATAAAGCTGGCGGAAAGCAAAAAGCTTTTTAGCCAAAAAGTTGTTTCCCAAAACTGGCGGCATACTAATAATCACTTTCCCCGCCAACGGAACCTGTGCCGCCCGCGCCGCCCTTTCGACTGCAAAAGCACTTAGCTCGATTTGTCCTGCTAATTCAGCCACCTGTTGTCCAGTCAGCGTCAATTGGCAAGAACGCGGCAATCTATCCACCAGCCGAACCTTAAGGTTAGCTTCTAGCAGGTTTAATCGGCGGCTCACGGTGGCATGATCAACTTTTAAAACCCGAGCAGCGCCAGATAAACTTCCTTCCTGCGCAACGGCAAGAAAGTAACGCAAATCTTCCCAATCAAACATCTGTGCATTTTTCCCAGTTAACCATGTGGATATACCAAATATATGCACATAAGAATACGAATTATGATAGCTAAATCTTTTTTAAAAGGAGCTATCAATG
>CAWUIY010000531.1:0-1661 GCA_963922555.1 uncultured Serratia sp.
CCCCCGGTGTCAGGGTAGTTGTCGTGTCCCCGCTTTTTAAAAGCATTCCGGGGGCGGCAAGAGTATGGTCATGCCTTTCTATTCAGCTGAACGTAAAGCGGCGCTGTTGAAAATGATGCTTCCGCCCCTGAGCCTGTCGGCGGCGGAGGTTGCGCGCCGCGAAGGTTGCAGTGATATGTCTCTCCATTATTGGCGCAAGCAAGCTGCTGCCAGAGGAACGCAATTGTCCGACGCCAAGCAACCGGTCGAAAATTGGTCGGCCGAGTCGAAGCTGACTGTAATCATCGAAACCTCAGCCCTGTCAGAGCTGGAGCTGGGTGAATACTGCCGACGTAAAGGGATTTTCCCTGAGCAGATTACCGACTGGCGCAACGCATTTATCGCCAGCAGCACTCAGCAAAAAAAGGTTAAACAGGCAGGCGCCGGCCAGTCAAAGGACGATAAGAATCGTATCCGCGAACTGGAACGCGAACTGCGCCGCAAAGATGCAGCGCTCGCTGAGACGGCAGCGTTGCTGGTGCTGCGAAAAAAGCTCAATGCCTACTGGGGGAACGACGACGAGGACATCTGACCTTGTTGCCAGAACGGTATCTACTCGTTGGTTGGCTCAATGAAGCCATCGCGTCGGGCGCCCGCAAGGCGCCTGCTTGTCTGGAAGTTGGCATCTCGCTGCGCACGCTGCAACGCTGGACCTTGCACGAACAAATGCTGGCCGATGGACGTACCACGACAGTGAGACCTGCGCCGAACAACGCTCTCAGCGAGCTTGAGCGCCAGGCCATCGTGGCGCTGTGCAACAGCAAGGCGTATGCACATTTACCCCCTGGCCAGATCGTCCCACAGCTGGCTGACGAAGGTCGTTACCTGGCCTCGGAGGCCACGTTTTACCGCGTGCTGCACGCGGCAGGTCAACAGCATCACCGCTCGCGTGCCAAGCGACCACATCGTCATGAGGCCCCCACCACTTATGCAGCGACAGCCGCCAATCAAGTGTGGTCATGGGACATCACTTACTTGCCGTCACCGATTCGCGGAAAGTTTTACTACCTGTACCTGATCGAAGATATCTTCAGCCGCAAGGCCGTGGGCTGGGAAGTTTACGAAGCAGAAAGTGGTGAAAAGGCAGCAGCGCTGCTGCAACGAAGCGTGACTCAGGAGAAGTGCTGGCGCCAGCCGCTGGTGCTGCACTCTGACAACGGAGCGCCGATGAAATCAGTGACGCTGCTGACCAAGATGTATGACCTGGGCATCACGCCATCGCGTGGCCGACCTCGAGTAAGCAACGACAATCCGTACTCGGAGTCGCTGTTCAGGACGCTGAAGTACTGCCCACAGTGGCCGCAGGATGGGTTTGCCAGCCTGGATGATGCGCGCATCTGGGTGAGATATTTTATGACCTGGTACAACACGGTGCACCGGCATAGCCGAATCCGCTTCGTGACGCCGGCTCAGCGCCATGAAGGCAAAGACCGGGAAATACTGGCCCGCCGAGCTGAGATTTACGGACAGGCCCGAGAGAAAAGACCAGAGCGGTGGTCAGGCGGGACGCGTAACTGGAGCCCTGTCGGGACGGTGTATCTGAACCCTGAAAGGGAGCTGACCGTGGTCGTAAAGGTCGCGTAGCACGACGGTGGACGCGACAACTACCTTGAAAAACGCCG
>CAWUIY010000532.1:0-1659 GCA_963922555.1 uncultured Serratia sp.
GACCTGCTAGCTCTGAGGCGATATTAGGCAGGCTTGCAAGAACTTGAATCTTATTTTCATCACAAAAGCGCAGGCATGATTGGCTTTCAATGATTGAGCCATCAAATAGGTCACACCATAAGTTTTCCATAGATAAACCTCTTTATAGGGGAGATATCATTCAACTTTGCGTCCTGCAACCTAAGATTTCCATTATTTGAAGGTATAAGTTTTAACGAATAAATTAATAATATGTATATATTTTTAAAAATCTATTATTAGAAAAAATATAAAATTTGATTTTTTAGAAATGACTAATTTAATGTTTTTAATACAATTTATTTGTTTTTGCGAAATCAAATCACTAAGGTAAAAGAAATTTTATGGATATAAGTTCTGATTAAATAAAATTAATGGGTAAAAATATCGTATTAAATTGTTTTTTTGGTGTGTTATGTTTCTTTGTTGAGTTTGTTCTTGTTTGTGACTTGTGCAGGTGCACCTGCGGCATACGAGGTGGTGTAAAACCACCTACTGTATTAAGCCGCGAGTCACTATTTTAGAACGATACCTACAAAATACATTGGTGAGATAATGATGAGTTTAAAACTGGCGATGTACGGAGGATTATTATTATTTTTAGGAATTTTATTATCTTTGCTGGGCTATTACCACAATAAAGCCAAGGCTCAGGGGGTTGAAATTACCCAATTAATGCAGGAGAAAAACGAAGCGCAGCTCATTATTACTACACAAATACAGCAAATTTCGGATTTTAATAAAATAAGTAAGGCTGAACAAGATGAAAAACAGCAGGTTGTACAGCAAAGCAATGAACGCATCGTCTATATCAGGACGGCAGCAAAAGCGAATCGCTGCAGCATGCAGCCTGTTCCTGTTGACGTTGTTAACCGGCTGCGGGAGCACGCAAACCAGATTCGTCAAGGTTCCGCCGGTGCCGATACCGGCCAGCCTGCTGGCAGAGTGCCTGCCGCCGGTCATTGATCCGGATATCAACTACGAAGGCAGTTTGGTGTTAAACGAGCAGCTCCTTAGCGTGGTAGAAATCTGCAACAAACAGATTTCGGCCATCGCGCGTATTGAGGCTTTGCGCCTCAGCCCTGATGAAGCTGCATTAAAAGTGCCGTAAATGAGCACACGACAAGCGGCGGGATGTCTTCCACCTATTTCTCAATGGCGTAAGCAACTAGGCTGGTTTGATTGTTACATCTTACTTAATGGGAACACGATGATGTCAGAAAACACTGCTGAACCGCTTAATATCATCGAACCGGATGGTCACAGCGACAAGAGTATCCCGTTTGTTTTTGATGATGCCGATACCCGCTGGCATCTCACTCAGCTGGCTGAGTACTGTTCGGTTATTCCTTATGAGCCGTTGAACCCACTCGCTAAGCCGCCCTATGGTAAAACCCCGAACTGGGGCCACGTGTTATTTGGTCATGAGGTGGGGGAAGAGCGTCAGCAACTCATCAACCATTTGGTGAACTTGTACAACCATGGCGAACAGGGGGACGGCCTGTTACCGCCGCAGCAGGCTTTATTGCTGGCCTGGCTTCGCCAGCTCGAGACGCCGCGTAAGTTATTGAACATGCTTCCTGCATTGCACAGGCAGCTTTATTACCGCGATTACCTTAAATTACAGCCCCAGCCGCCGGT
>CAWUIY010000533.1:0-1657 GCA_963922555.1 uncultured Serratia sp.
AGCAAAAAACCCGCCTTTTAGGCGGGTTCTTCAGAATATGGTGCCCGGACTCGGAATCGAACCAAGGACACGGGGATTTTCAATCCCCTGCTCTACCGACTGAGCTATCCGGGCAACGGGGCGCATTAAACCGTATTGGGTCCTGGTCGTCAACGGCTTTTTAGCAGATTACCTCCTCAAAGCGTTTGAATGATGTTTTTTAAAGCAAACCTGTTTATATCAGCCTGGTTTTTGTTCGAAAATCATTTTTCATTCAAAGGATCTGAGACTGCTCTTGCCTAAGCTGTTGCTTTAGGTAATTTATAAATACGCTGATGCGGGCGGGAACGTGTTTCCGGAAAGTATATACGGCATAAATATCTGCTGCAGGTGCCTGATAATCGGTGAGTAATGGCATCAATTCGCCTTGCTGCAAGTTTTTCTGAATGTCCCACCACGAGCGAAGAATAATGCCATGGCCGTCCCGCGCGTAATTCACCACCGTTTCACCATCATTGCTGGATAAGTTTCCGCTAACTTTTTGCACATACTCCTTCCCTTCTTTGGTAAATCGCCACAGCGAGTAATCACTCTCGTACTGCCGCAAGACAATGCAATTGTGATGCGCCAAATCGGCAACTCGTTCAGGAACGCCGTTTTTATCCAGATAAGCTGGTGACGCACACACCACGCGCGAATTACTCATTAATTTAATCGCCACCAATCGTGAATCCGGTGGCTCTCCTACCCTGAGATCGATATCAACGCTGTTGTCCAGAAAGTTCAGCGGCTGGCTGGTGAGCTGCAAATCAATATCCAGATTAGGATGCAGGCGGTGAAAGGAGGAGATTAACGGGGCAATAAAACGTCTGCCAAATCCAAACGAAGCATTTAGGCTGAGCCTGCCGGTAAGCAGCGCTTGGCTATTCGAAACGGCGCTTTCAAGCTCGGCTAACTGATTAATGATCGGCCTCGCACCCTCGGCGTAACGCTCCCCCTCAGCGGTCAGATCGAGTCTGCGCGTGGTCCTGAGCACCAGCTGCACACCCAGCCGTTGTTCAAGTTGCGTTAAACGCTTACTCACCGCTGGCAAGGTCAGTCCCAGCTCACGAGCCACCGCGGTCAGGCTGCCAAAGCGAGTGATAAGAGTAAAGAATCTCAGATCGTCGATGGGCGTCATCATTATTCACTTTTAATTAAGAATGCCTTAAACATTTAGCAAATTGTTGCCTGGGCGAGAAGTAATTACACTCAAAATAACCCAATAATGATAAGAGGCCCTCAAAATGAACGATAGAACACATAGAATTGCCGTGATCCCAGGCGATGGCATTGGTAAAGAAGTGATGCCAGAAGGAATTAAGGTCATGGAGAAAATCGCGGCAAAACACGATATTAAAATCGAATGGCAATGGTTCGATTTTGCCAGCGCTGAATATTACCTCGAACATGGAAAAATGTTACCGGACGATTGGTACGCCACTCTGAAAGAATTTGATGCGATTTATTTTGGTGCCGTGGGCTGGCCGGATGTCGTCCCCGATCACGTATCGCTTTGGGGTTCCTTGTTACAGTTCAGACGCGAATTCGATCAGTACGTAAACCTGCGCCCTGTGCGCCTGATGCCCGGAGTGAAAGCACCGCTAGCCGGTAGAAAGCCGGGTGATATCGATTTTTA
>CAWUIY010000534.1:0-1629 GCA_963922555.1 uncultured Serratia sp.
CGTATTGATGCCCAGGGCATGCGCTTCGTTTCATTACTTGGCTGCCTTACGCGCAATTACGCCCTTAATCCTCATGACGTCATGCATCGCATTGCCGAAAAAACCGGGGCGCACGCCTATATCATGCCCGTGCCTTTTTTTGCCAATACCGTTGAAGATAAAGAGGTTTTATTGGCGCAGCGCGGCGTGAAGGAGGTGTTCTCGATGGCGGAAAGTGCAGAGGTGAAATTGGTCGGGATTGGCACGGTTGAAGCCGCTGCTCAGCTGGTTGAGGCGGGTATGGTCGAGGAAGAAGAAATGCGCAACATCTCGGCTTCCGGCGGTGTTGGCGAGCTGATTGGGCATTTCTTTGATCGCCACGGCCGCGCAATCAATACCCAATTGACTGCCAGAACGCTGGCGGTGAGTCTGGACGCCAATCGCGGCGACAAAATTGTTGCTATTGCCGGGGGCGAGAATAAAGTCGAGGCCATCCGCGCCGTGCTGGCAAGCGGATTGCTCCACGGATTGATTACCGATGAAACTACCGCCAACGCGCTGATCGCAGGCGAGTAATCGATCCTCAGAACCGATCTTCTAGGCACAGTGCCTGGCATCCGGCGATAAAATCCCGGCGTCCTCTACGGCGCGGCGCGGGTTTCATGCAGATGTAGCCAGAGGATTTCTCCACGACGGGTGCGCTCTAACACGACGGTGGAATAGCGTAATGTCTCGTTACCGGCTAGCGTTTGCCGCTCCTGATATTGCACCACCGCACCGTGCTGCCATTCATTGATCATCCGCAAATCAAACACCTCGATTTCCAATCCTTGCTTAGCTCCGCCATTGGCGTGGAAAAAGCCGCACAGCCCAGCGTAATCCAGCGCTTTTCCTGCTATGCCGACCATACTGTAAATTTCGCTGAAACGAGCGATCAGCCGCTCGCCGATCTCCTTTTCAGGGGCGGGGTTCCCCAGCCAGTGCTGAATCAAAACGTGGGTGTCGATCACCTCATCAAACCAGGGATTACTCTGTTGCATAACTTTTCCTTTTTTTACGTGGTCATTATTTTTTTGATCGAGTATTAGCGAACTAAGGGGATAACTTTGCCACCAGCGCGCGGTTGTTCAGCCGTAAACACAAGGCGATCGGCAATAACGTAATCAGAGTGGCAATCGCGAAGCAGCTACGATAGGCCAACGCCGACGATTCATGACTCTCTTGCGCGATCAAATTAAACAGCAGGCCCATAGCCGTCACCCCAAAGCAGAAACTCAGCTGTCTGTTGATATTCCACAACGCGCTGGCGTCGCCCAATTGCTTATCGGCAATCTCGATATAGGCAGCGCTCTGCGCGGTGCTGCTACATAAGCTGCTGCCAAACCCCATCAGGGCAAAACTCAAAATCTGTAACGGGCGCTGTCCTGCATCGACGATAAGTGCCAGTAGGGCCATGCCGCAGCCGGTGATAATGCATCCGATAATAAACAGCGGGCGTGGGCCGAGGCGATTAAACTGCTTGCCGGTCAGGCTGATAGCGAGGAATGCCGCCAGCGCCCAGGGCAGCATCAATTCACCGACCGCCGTCGCTGACATCGACAAGATGTTTTGCAGATATAGCATGGTGAGCAGGCTGACACCGGTAAACAC
>CAWUIY010000535.1:0-1585 GCA_963922555.1 uncultured Serratia sp.
TAGCGCCAACGGCCAATGGCAATGCAGCTCTGACAGCCCTCGAGGTGCACAGCATGCAACCGAGCATAATATCCAGCCCCTGCTCGCGCGCCGCCGTCGCTAATTCAAGTGCCGCAGTCAGCCCACCGGTTTTATCCAGTTTGATATTTACCATCTCGTAGCGCCCCACCAGCTTGGGCAAGTCTGCTACCGTATGACAACTTTCATCCGCGCAAATCGGCAGTGGATGGATGAAATTCGCCAACGCTTCGTCCTGCCCGGCAGGCAAAGGCTGTTCAAGCATCAGAACACCAAGATCGGCCAGCAGCTGGCAACGCGCTGCCAGCCCTTCGCTTTGCCAGGATTCATTGGCATCGACAATGAGTGACACATTGGGCACCGCGCTGCGAATCGCCACAATACGTTCGGTGATAAAATGGTCATCGAGTTTGACTTTAAGCAGCGTTGCGCCGTTTTGTTGATTGGCAATCGCCGCCCGCGCCATCGCCTCTGGAGTATCGACACTCAGCGTTTGCGCCATGCTTACCGATGGCAACGGGGTTATGCCGGTTAACTGCCACAGAGTTTGTCCGCTCTGCTGGCGCTGCAAATCCCACAGTGCCGAGTCCAGAGCATTACGTGCAGCGCCTGCTGGCAGCAAAGTTTGCAACGCGGGGCGATCCGTTCCCTGGGCGATAATCTGATCTACCACGCCAAGCTGCGCCATCACCGAGATTTCACTTTCACCAAAGTGTGGATACGGTGTGCATTCCCCCTTGCCCACCACACCGTTTTCTTCAATTTCTACAACGATAACGCGCGCTTCGGTACGACTGCCGCGAGCAATAACAAACGCCGTGTGTAACGGCCAGGCTTCTGGATAAAAGCGTACGCTTCTCATTAACCACTCCATGAAAACACCTTCGGGCACCATGCGAGGAGGCTTTTTTCAGTATAGCTTGGGGTCAGCGAAAAATTGCCTTTGCAATTAAAAACAATTACTTGTTTACTAACCGGGTGAACTATCGAAAACAATCATCTGGCTACTTAGCTCTAAGGAAAAATCATGACTCAGACCGTACATCTTCAAGGCAATCCGGTTAGCGTTGCAGGCAAGCTGCCGCAAAAAGGCGACGTTGCCAAGCCATTCACTTTGGTGGCAAAAGATCTCTCTGACGTGGCACTGAGCAGCTTCTCAGGCAAGCGTAAGGTCCTGAATATCTTCCCAAGCGTCGATACGGGCACCTGTGCTGCTTCTGTTCGCAAATTCAATCAGGTTGCTTCTCAGGTCGAAAACACCGTAGTGCTGTGCATCTCTTCTGACCTGCCGTTCGCCCAGTCTCGTTTCTGCGGCGCTGAGGGTCTGGAGAACGTTGTTACCCTGTCTACTTTGCGCGGTGACGAGTTCAAACTGACCTACGGCGTAGCCATTACCGATGGCCCACTGGCCGGTCTGACTTCACGCGCCGTCGTGGTATTGGATGAGCAAGACAATGTGTTGTACAGCGAACTGGTAGGCGAGATTACCGAAGAGCCTAATTACGATGCAGCGCTGGCAGTACTGTAATAATCTCTCGTTCTGACTCATCAACGAGTCAGAAAATGA
>CAWUIY010000536.1:0-1581 GCA_963922555.1 uncultured Serratia sp.
TACTGTCTCCACTCTTCTCCCAGCGTCTTTTTCCAGTCGGTATTGGCTTTAATGCCATAGCCGTAGCAAATATGCACAGCCGTTTCGCATTTGAGTCCTTCGACAGCTCTTTCTAACGCAGCAATACCCCAATCATTGACCTCATCAAAGAACACGTTAAATGCCGGCTCATCAAATTGGATTATATCGACACCAGCGGCTTCTAACTCTTTGGCTTCCTGATTAAGGATCTTGGCGAATTCCCAGGCAAGTTTTTCGCGGCTTTTGTAATGGCTGTCATAAAGGGTATCGATCATCGTCATAGGACCCGGAAGCGCCCATTTGATCGGTTGCTTGGTTTGCTGACGCAAAAACTTGGCATCTTCAACAAAAACAGGCTTTTGGCGGCTTACTTCACCCACGACAGTCGGCACGCTCGCATCATAACGATTACGAATTCGAACGGTCTCGCGTTTTTCAAAGTCAACACCGGTGAGGTGTTCAATAAACGTGGTGACAAAATGTTGGCGGGTCTGCTCGCCATCACTGACAATATCAATACCCGCCTGCAGCTGGTCTTGCAGGCACAGACGCAGCGCATCTTGCTTGCCCTCAACTAACTCGTCACCCTGCAATTTCCAAGGGGACCAGAGTGTCTCTGGTTGTGCAAGCCAGGAAGGTTTAGGCAAACTGCCCGCAGTCGAAGTCGGTAACAATATTTTCATAATAGATGACCTTAGTGTTTTTAGTTAATCAAAGAACGTAATTAGCAGACCATTCTTCAAGAATAGTTTTGTATGGTTTAATGAAATGCTTCTCAGTAAACTTTCCCTGCTCAATAGCTAAACGGCTACGTTCTTCTCGATCATAAACAATTTCAGTTAATGTATGATCCTGATTGTTCAAATTAGGCTGGTACTCTTTTCCAGCTACAGAATTAGCGTTGTAAATTTCTGGGCGATAAATCCGCTGGAAAGTCTCCATCGTGCTGATAGTCGCGATCAGCTCAAGATCGGTATAATCACCCGTTAAATCACCGGAGAAATAGAAAGCCAAAGGTGCAACAGCATTTGCTGGCATAAAGTAGCGAGCCTGTAATCCCATTTTTTTGAAATAGTGATCGGTCAGGGAAAGCTCATTTTGCTGGTATTCAATGCCCAACACAGGATGTTTATATTCAGTCTGATGGTAGGTGTTTTTACTTGAAACACTCAAGCATATAACAGGCTGCTTACTGAATTTTGATTTGTAAGCTTCTGAATTTACGAAGCTTTTAAATATATTGCCATGCAGATCACCAAAGTTTTCTGGCGTGCTAAATCCTGGGTGGTTCTTATTGTGCTCTGACAACAACACGCTAAAGTCATAATCACGCACGTAAGAGGAGAAATTATTTCCTACAATACCTTCAATTCGTTGGTTGGTTTTTTTGTCGACAACGGTTGTTTTTAATATTTCGATCGCTGGGAAGGTGTCACCTTTGCCCTCAATATCAATATTCATCTCGACAGAAATAATTTCAAGTTCGACGGCATAACGCTCCTGACTCGGATTATCCGCATGTGCCAGAGAATTGAAACGATCATTAATCATCGTTAACGC
>CAWUIY010000537.1:0-1539 GCA_963922555.1 uncultured Serratia sp.
CCCAGGGCCACCCTTGAGGCGGTCTGGGTCGCCACCCAGTAAGCGAAGCGCATGACGTTGAAGTTGAAGTTAGGCCGTGCGCAGCACACAAAGTTGAAGTTGAAGTTAGGTCGTGCGCAGCACATAAAGTTGAATTTAAGCCGTGCGCAGCACAAAAGTTGCCTTTAGATTCTAAATCTAAAAAAAGCCACCTTATTATTAACCCAGCTCATCAATCTGATATTGATAAATCCCCCCGTCTGGCACAAACGTCAGGCGATGCGAAATGCACTGCGGAGCATCTTCTGCATGATGAGAGACAAACAACAGCTGAGTTTTGCCCTCGCCGATCAGTACGTCGATAAAACGGCGTACCAGCTGGCGGTTAAGCGGGTCAAGGCCTTGTAAAGGCTCATCAAGGATCAGCAAGGCAGGGTGTTTGACCAGCGCGCGGGCAATCAGCGCCAAACGCTGTTGCCCCCAGGACAGGCTGTGGAAAGGCGTATCGGCTTTACGTCCGCCGAGTCCCAGCAATTCCAGCCACTGAGTCGTCAGCTGTTGCTGGCGATCGGATACCGCCTGATAAATACCAATCGAATCAAAGAATCCGGATAAAATCACATTGCGAACGCTGGAACTCACCCGGTATTCGAGATGCAGACTGCTGCTGACATACCCGATATGGCGTTTAATATCCCAGATAGTTTCCCCGCTGCCGCGCCGACGGCCAAACAAGGTGAGATCGTTGCTGTAACCTTGAGCATGATCGCCGGTGATAAGACTGAGCAGCGTCGATTTCCCTGCACCATTTTGCCCGACAATTTGCCAGTGCTGGCCCGGACTAACCTGCCAGGTCAGGCCGTGTAAAATCGGCTTGTCATTATATTGAACCACACCATTGCGCAGAATGATCAGCGGCTGATCTGCCGGTAAAAGCGGCTTTTGCGTCGGGTCTTCTGCCTCCGGCAGGTTCATGCCGCTAAGCGTTTCGCTGTGCGCCAACTGGGCAACAAGCGCCTCTGACAACACTTGTTCGCGCGGTCCTACCGAAGCCAAAGAACAGTCGGCGAGCACGCCAACGTGCTGGATAAAATCGGGAATATCGTCGAAACGGTTTAATACCAGCACCATCGTCTGGCCATGAGCGGCCAGCTCTGCCAGCATGTCTGCCAACTGTTCGCGCGCTTTGACGTCCAGCCCGTCGAACGGCTCGTCCAGCACCAGCAAATCGGGCTGTTGCATCAATACCTGACACAGCAGCGTCTTGCGCGTTTCACCAGTTGAAAGATATTTAAAACGGCGACTTAACAGGTGAGCAATGCCAAACTGCGTGGCCAGTTTTTCGCAACGAGAGGCGTCGTGAACCTGTTCCTGAATAATTTCAGCGGTGGTGCGGCCGGTATCGTCCTCGTCAGCGCTGAGCATATCGGTATTATTACGCTGCCATTCATCGGCTACCAGTTTTTGCAGCTGCTCGAAAGACAAACGTACAATGCTGTCGAAATCGTTCTGCCGCGCGCCTTCGAGCAAGACCAAATCGCCTGCGATAGCACGCGCGAG
>CAWUIY010000538.1:0-1523 GCA_963922555.1 uncultured Serratia sp.
GTATAAGAGTCTTGATAAGAGTAGTGTACGAATTATCCCGCTACTGTCGTGGGCCGATAAAGGGATTGGTAAACCAAGATATGAACAACTGATCCGCTCCGCGAGTTTTGAACTGCCAAAGAAAGTTAACTTTGCGCCCGTAAATTCCCAGGAGTCCACGCACGGAGCAATGGTTGAAGCGGAGAGAGAGACCTGGCTGACATCATTGCCAGCCTGGGTAAATTAATTCACGTCAATGCGCTTAACGCCTTCTACAGATAAAATCGCCTCATATAAAGCATCAATCTTTTGACGAGGCGAGAGAACCACATCAATAACCAGATCGCATTTGTCTTCGTTATCTTCTTTTTGGCTGACTTTAATATGGCCGGGGCGAATACGCATAATCTGCAATTTCATAAGCACCTGGGGAACGCTTTGTGGTCTAAGACGAACTTCAATCAAATGGTGATGCCCAATAAAGCGGTTGCTGATTTGGCGAAATACTTCTAATACCAGCAAAGTTAATACCGTGCCATAAATACCAATCTGATAAAGACCGCTACCAATAACTAACCCGATAGCGGCGGTAACCCAAAGCCCGGCGGCGGTGGTCAACCCTTTAACAATTTGCTTCTGAATAATGATAGTACCGGCACCCAGAAAACCCATGCCGCTAACAACCTGAGCCGCCACGCGACTGGGGTCAAAACTGACGTGAGTTTGGCTAAGAATATCTTCAAAACCGTTTTTTGAGACGATCATAAACATCGCGCTGCCAATACCTACCAAAATATGGGTGCGTAATCCCGCTTCCTTGGCTCTTAGCTGTCTTTCAATACCGATCAATCCGCCTAAAATCCCGGCTAAGGCAATGCGTAATAAAAAATCTGTCAGCATGGTTATTTCCTCCTTTAATTATTATTCCATCATGGGAATATATTTTATGTGATTTAAGAAGAAATTCGGGTTAATGGGTGACGCTTTAATGACCATAATGGATAACAAAGGGAAAAAATCTGTATCAAAATATAAATTTTTAAGAAAACTGGCTATTTACTTCTTTTCGGGGGTCGACGCTAGCAGAAAAGCTCGGCTATGATGTGATTCGATAAAATTATCCAAACAATCATCCGGGAGCAGGGACGATGAGAACAGCGTTACGAATTCTATTGGCTGGCGCCACACTCGTTTTAGCTGCATGCAGCAGCCATAAAGAAGCCGCAGATGTTCCTCAACAGGCCAATAGTTTCAATATTGCTCGTAGCCTCAATAACAGCCCGGCCGCCGCAGCCTGTTCAATGGTCGGTGGCAGTCTTCAGCTAACGCGTCAGCTAGACGGTACCTCGGTAGGCATGTGTCAGATGTCTAACGGTCGTCGATGCGCGGAAGGGGCGGTCATGAACGGCACTTGCTCCTGACCCTTTCCTCTTCGCCCTTGACGCCGTGACTGTGTTAGCTACGTTCACTCACCCGAATCACTGACTGGTGTCAGCTCATCGGGATTCGCTCACTTGCTGCCTTGTCACAACGCCAATGGCTTC